>CAZTLX010000048.1:0-22923 GCA_964614575.1 uncultured Phycisphaeraceae bacterium
GGTTGGTATGGGAGGGGGTTGGGCGGTGGGTAAAAGGAGTTTGACGATCGAGCGATTGCGGACCATTGCGGAGCTGGCGCGGCTGTCGAATCTGCCGACGGTCTGGTCGAACGTGCTGGTCGGGCTGTGTGCCGGGCTGCTGGTGATCGAGCAACAACCGGCGGCGACGGACCTGCCGGGCTATCTGCTCAGCGACAAGCGGTTGTTGCTGTCGTCGGATTTTGTGATCGCCGGGTTGCTGTTGTGCGTGTTCGGTAGCGCGTTTTATGCGGCGGGCATGGTGCTCAACGATGTGTCGGATGCGGGGGTGGACGCGACGCTGGCGCCGCATCGGCCGATCCCCTCGGGGCGGATCGACCGCTGGGCGGCGCTGGGCATCAGCGTGGGCTTGCTGGCGCTGGGGTGTGCGGCGTTGTGGCCATTCGCCCCGCATCGCGAGCGGCTGTACGCCCTGGCCGGGCTGCTGGCGATATGCATCGTGGGCTACAACCTGCTGCACCACCGCTCGCCTTTCGCGGTGCTGTTGATGGGGGCGTGTCGGGGGTTGCTGGTGCTGATCGCCGGTGCGGTGTGGGGCGTGAGCGGCGCGGCGTGGTGGTGGGTGGTCGGCCCGTTGGCCGGCACGCTGTTCCTCTACACGATCATGATCACCGTGATCGCCCGGCTGGAGCACGGCCGGGGGCAGGATGCACGGCGGTACCTGGCGCTGGTGATGATCCCGCTGGCCCTGGCCCCGGCGCTGCTGTTGCCGCCGGAGGCGAGGGCGTGGCTGCCGAGCTTTGCCGCGGCGGCGCTGGTGATGCTGTGGCTGCTGGCGGCGGCATCGATGATCATGAGCGAGCCGCCACGCACGAAGCAGGCGGTGATGGCGTGGCTGGCGGGCATCAGCCTGCTGGATGTCTGGTTCATCACGCTGTTGGGCCGGCCGCTGATCGCGGCGCTGGCGGTGGGGTGTTTCGTGCTCACGGTGCTGGGCCATCGCCGGGTGTCGGGGACATGAGCGGGAGATCGCAAAACCATGAACCGCCAAAAACGCGGAGAACGCCAAGCAAGGCAGGTGAACCACAGATTGCCCGGATGACACAGATTTCAAGGCAAGTCAGCCACAAAAATGCACAAGAGGCACAAAATGATAAAAACCGGTTGTTCTTGTTTTTGCGCCTCTTTGTGGCCCCACTGTCTTGTATCTGAGCAATCTGTGCAATCTGTGGTTAACCTGCCTCGTCTGACTTTCCTGATCGGTTGATGCATGGCGAAGAAGGTGGCGGTGATCGATGTGGTGGGATTGAGCGGGTCGCTGCTGCGGCACGCGCCACGGATCAGCGCGCTGGGGAAGGCGACGCGGCTGCGGCCGGTGCTGCCGGCGGTGACGTGCAGCGTGCAGGCGTCGATGCTCACGGGTCTGCCGGTCGAGAAACACGGGGTGGTGGGCAACGGGTGGTTCAACCACGAGCAGCAGGAGGTCCAATTCTGGAAGCAGTCGAACAAGCTGGTCAACGGCGAAAAGGTGTGGGAGACGGCGAGGCGGCGCGATCCTTCCGGGGGCGTGACGTGCGCGAACCTGTTCTGGTGGTTCAACATGTATTCCTCGGCGGACATCTCCGTGACGCCCCGGCCGCAGTACCGGGCGGACGGCCGGAAGATGCCGGACTGTTACAGCGAACCGCCGGACGTGAGGGATCGGTTGCAGCGCGAGCTGGGGCCGTTCCCGCTGTTCAACTTCTGGGGTCCGATGAGCGATCTGCGCTCGTCGCGGTGGATCGCGGAGGCATCGAAGCGCGTGGTCGCGGAGCATGCCCCGACGCTGACGCTGATCTATCTGCCGCACCTGGATTACTGCCTGCAGAAACTAGGGCCGGAGCACGCGGATATCCCGGGCGAGGTGGCGGCGATCGATGCGGTGGTCGGCGACCTGATCGACTTCTTCCACGGGCGCGACACGCGCGTGCTGATCGTCAGCGAGTACGGCATCGAGGCAACGAAAGCAGCGGGTGCGGCGATCGACGTCAATCGTGATCTGCGTGCGGCCGGGTTGTTGCGGGTGCGGGAGGAGGATGGGCGTGAGCTGCTGGACGCGGGCGCGAGCCGGGCCTTTGCGGTGGCGGATCATCAGGTGGCGCATGTTTATCACGCCGCTGAAGTTGAGTTGCCGATCATCCCTCATTGCACCGCGACGACCATCGATCACCCGCGGGCGGGCAATACGGTGCTGGTCGCCGACGAGGGTCACTGGTTTACCTACGACTACTGGCCGGCCGATCAGCCGCACCGCGCGCCGGACTTTGCGCGGAGCGTCGATATCCACCGCAAGCCGGGCTACGACCCGCGCGAGTTGTTTCTGGGCGTGTCGAGAACGGCGGTCGCGTGGAAGCTGCTGCGCAAGAAGCTGGGCTTCCGGCAGGTGATGGATGTGATCCCGCTGGACACCGGTCTGGTGAAAGGGACGCACGGGCGGGTGGATGTGCCGAGGGAGTTGATGCCGGTGATGATCGGCGCGGAGGGGGCCGCGGGGACGGGCGAGGAAGCGCCCTGCACCGAGGTGCGGGAGGTGATTCTGGGTATGATGTTTCCACTGGCGTAATCAATCGAGGCCACACGTGAATTTCGGGATCTCGAGGCGAAAATCGTTCTGGCTGCGGTTGGCGGCGTTGCCCGCGATCATGGCAAGCAGCGTGATTGTCTTCGCGATCCTGTCGATCGTCCTGTTCGACGCGCCCGGGGAGATCATGTTTGCCGTGATCTTGATGCTGGTCGCGGCCCCGGTGATCGCGGGCTATTTCTACCTGCACTACCGTCATTACCGCAGCGTGTTGGCCATCCTGGATCAAGGGCTCTGCCCGCGTTGCGAATACAACCTGCGCGGTTCGGTGCAGGCGAATCAGCCCCGCTGCCCCGAATGCGGTAACGCCATCACCGATGCCATGGAGCGACGGGTGAAATACCTGCTGATGCAGGAAGAATCGGGCTGAGATTGAATCAACGCGGTGCAACCCGCGTGTTTGATTGATGCAGCGCGTGCTGGTGCCGCATCACCGCGGGGCACGGCTTCGCCTTGAGCCAGCGCGTTCTTTTGCGTTGCTCGGCGAGGGTGAGGCGACGCATGATCGATGGCGAGGCCTCGAAGACGCGACGCAACTTCGTCGGGTGGTTGCATTGGCTGGAGCGGTGCATCAGGACGACGTGGCGGGGGCAGCCGCGCGGGCTGCGGGCGTCGATCTCGCGCACGGCTTCGAAGGCCTGCTCGTTGGAGAGGTGGCCCGAGTCGGAGAGGTTGCGGCGGTTGACGAAGCTGGGGCGCGGGCTGTGGATGGTCATGTGTTCGTCGTAGTTGGCTTCGAGGCAGAGCACATCGACGCCGGCGAAGCGGTCGAGCAGGGCCTCGGGGACGTGGCCCAGGTCGGTGGCGTAGCCGAGGCTGCCGCGCGAGCCGTGGGCGAAGTCGAAGCGGTAACCGATGGTGCCCTGCCGGTCGTGCTGGAGGCGCAGGACGGTGGCACGCACCGCGTTCGTCGGCTCGGTTGAGTCCTCGAACAGCGCAAACCCCTCATCACCAAACGCCCGCACCAGCCCCGCATCGATCAGCGCCTGCCCGGCCTGCACGCGGCGCAGGTCCGGCAGGTGCCAGCGGTGCAGGTGGAGCGGGACCGCCAGGTCGCGCAGGACGGTGACCCAGCTCTTGCGGAAGTGGTCGGTGTCGAGGTGGGTGAGGCAGACGGCGTGGAGGTCCGATAGGGTGAGCCCGGCCTGGGCGAGTCGGGCGGCGGTGGTGCGGGGTCCGAGGCCGGCGTCGATGAGCAGGCCGCGCGTGCCGAAACGGACGACGGTCGCGTTGCCCCCCGACCCGGACCCGAGCACACAGGCCGACAAACTCTTATCGGCTATAGGCTTACGTTTTTGCTGGCCGGCGGGCCGGCGTAAATCGGCCCCGGCCGGGGGGAACGGCGAACCCGCCCGGCCGTCAAACAGTAACAATTGTGAGGGGCAGAAAGTGGGCATCCATGCGTTTAATTGGGCTTATCGGCCGCGGCGGGGGCCGATATATTGTCTGCTCGGTCATCCCCGGTGATCGACCCGCATAGAATGAGTTTACCGCGTGTTCGAGCGCGACGACAGGGCATGACAAGGAATCGAATCCGGGCGTCCATCAGGGTCAGTTTGAGTGAGGCAGACGGCACGGAAGCCGCGAATACCCGGGGCGGGCCGATAACGGACTGGCTCGGCGCGATCCTCGTGGGATCCGCGCGCCGCGGCCGATGTAGGTGCGGGGTGTGCATGGACCCGGTGTGCGGGTCGGCCATATGGAGAGATGATGACGCGAGCCAACCCCGTCCTGATCGCTGCCGCCCTGCTGCTCACCGCTTTGGCCACCGGCTGCAGCGTCTCGCGTCAACCCCTCCCGCTGGTGGAGCCTTCTTACAGCGTGCGTTTCGCGGAGCCCGCGCTGGCGACGGCCGATCTTTGGCCTGCCGACCAGGGGCTGCGGGCCGCCGACCCCGGTGCCGTCCCGCTCGCGTCGGTCGAGGAATTCGAGAGCGTCATGTACGGCACGCGGCTCAGTGAAGCCAAACTCGATGGCGTCAGCGATCTGATGACCGCGAAATAATCGATCCGATATCCTGCCGCGACGAAGCGGGCGGATCAAGCGTGCAAGCCGGGGCATCTCGGTATATCTCGCCACATACCCCGACGAATCTCCGACCGCCCGCAAGACACCGCGCATCGGCGCGTCTGCCTGGGCCAATCCGAGTTCCCGCAAAGCCAAAAAGCTTCATGATATTTTGATTTGCCGCTCTCGGCGTTCCGGCGGTTCAATCGTATTCGGGGTTATTGCGTTGACCCTCGAGTTTGCTGATGCGCCGCTCGAGGCGCTTGACCGTGGCGGCGAGGTCGGGCAGTTGTTGCTGGTAGGCGAAGAGGCGGAACGCCTGCTTGAGCGGCTGGGCGGGGGCACCGCCCCACTTCTGATCCGCGGGGATGCTGTTCATGACGCCGGAGGTCGCGGCGACTTGGGCCCGGTCGCCGATGTGCAGGTGCCCGGCCACACCGACCTGCCCCCCGAGCGCGACGTAGTCGCCGGTCGTGACCGAGCCGGCCAGACCGACCATCGCGACAAAGAGGTTGCGTCGGCCGACTTTTGAGCCGTGGCCGATGGTGACGTTGTTGGAAAACTTGGTGCCGGCGGCGACGACGGTCGCGCCCAGCGTCGCCCGATCGACCGAGCAGTTGGCGCCCAACTCGCAGTCGTCGCCGATGATGGCGATGCCGGTCTGCGGGATCTTGTAATGCACCGGCTCGGCGTCGCCCGGGGCGCGGTGCGTGGCGTAGCCGAAGCCATCCTGGCCGATCGAGCAGCCGGCGTGGAGGGTGACGCGGTGGCCCAGTCGGCAGCGGTCGTAGATCGTGACCTGGGGATAGAGCAGGCAGTCGTCGCCGATCACCGCGTCGCGCCCGATGGCGATGTGGCTCAGCAGTGCGGTCCGCGCGCCGACCATCGCGCCCGGGCCCACGTGGACAAACGGCCCGACGTGACAGCCCTCGCCGATCTGCGCCGTCTTATCGATGCACGCCAGCGGGTGGATGCCCGGCTCGGGGCGCTCCCGCAAGCCGTGCAGCAGGACCATCGCCTGGCGGAAGGCGTAGTACGGGTCGTCGGCGATCAGCAGGTTGTACCCCGTCAGCGAGGCCGCATCACTCGGCGAGACGACGACGGCGGCGGCGCGGGTGGTCGCGAGCTGCTCGGCGTAGCGCGGGTTGGCGAGGAAGCTGAGTTGATTGGGTTGGGCATCGTTCAGGGTGGCGCAGCCGTCGACGACGATGCTGCCGTGGCCGCGGAGAGTGGCCCCGATCGCTTTGGCCAATTCGTCGAGAGAATAAGGCATCCCGCCAGCATAGCCGATGCGTTGCGCGTGGACCTGCCGGCGGAGCGGATGCAGCCGAACCGGTTTGCGTTTACCGGGGCATGAGCAACGCTTCGAGCGCGCCGTTCTCGATGACACGGCGCCAGCGCGAGGCCTCTTCCCATTGGGGATAGGTTTTCTCCAGCCGATCGATCTGCCCCAGCGCCGCGGTGGTCTGCCCGCGCAGCGCGGCGATCAGGGCCAGGTGGAGACGGGCGTCGATCATCGCGGTATCGATCGCGTCCTGCGAGAGCCGCTCGGCATCGGGCGGGTTGGAGGCGCGATCGCCGTACAACGCCTCGGCTTGGACGTAGCGTGCCTCCGCATCACCCTCGCGGCCCAGTTTCGCCAGGGTCAGCCCCGCGCCGAGCATGGCTTCCGCGCTGCGGTCGTTGAGCGCGAACGCCTGGTCGTACGACGCGAGCGCCTCTTCATAGCGATCCGCGTGGAAGAGGATGCTGCCCTTGATCTGATGCAGGTGGGAAGCGCCACGGTCGAGCTCGATCGCGGCGTCGATGTGACGCAACGCCTCATCGCTGCGGCCGGCGGACAGGGCTTTGATCGCGCGGTTCAAGGCCTCGTTGCGCTTGATCACGGGCGACTCGCGCTGGCACGCGGGCAGCATCAACAGGACGGTGAGGAGCAAGACCCAAATCCGCATACCGAGCCTCCCGCATAAAGGACAGGCGCACTGCCGGGGGCGTGCCGCCCGTTATACGGGTTATCGGTCAGATCCGGCCTTAGAGTTCGACGTATTGCACATCCGAGACCCGCCGGCCGGGCACCTGCGGGTGGTGGACGTCGTTGACGAAGGCGTCACCGAGCTCGCGGCGTACAGCGGCATCGTCGTAACGTTGACGCGAGGCCTTGCCCACCACGGCCAGCAGGTCCAGCGCGATCTGGCCTTCGGGTTTGGCGAGCTCGATCACCGGGATCGCCTGCTCGAAGCTCTGGAGGCGGTTCTGGACATTCTCGAACGTGCCGGCCTTCTCCGCCCAGGTCGCCCCCGGCAGCAGGATGTCGGCCCGCTCGGTCAGGTCGTTGGGCAGCGTGTCGATGAGCACGGTGAACGCGGCGGCGTCGGCCAGGCCCAGCACCTCCGCGGTGGCCCACGGGCTGGGGTAGTTGCCGGTGAGGATCAGGCCGTGGAGGCTGCCCTTCTTCGCGAGCAGCTCCTCGAAGGAGAGGACGTTCTCGGTCAGTTGCCCGAGGGCGCGGCGCACGCCGCGGGCGTTGGGGGCCTTCTCGGCATAGACGGTGTACCCGCCGGGGAAGGTTTTGTCTTCGCCCTGGCGCGGCACCGGGCCGACAGCCAGGGTCGCGTCGGGGTCGATCGCCACCGCCAGCTTGCCCAGCAGGTACGCCTCTTCGCAGGCCAGCATCGGGCTGACCATTAATGCGACCGAGCCTTGGCCTTTGTCTTTGACGACTTTCTCCAGCCCGGCCTTGATCGCGGTGTAGGCCTGGTTCCAGTCACACTCTTCCAGGCCGGCGTTGTTGGTGCCTTGGTTCCGGGGGACCTGCTTCATCGGCGAGCGGAAACGGCTCTCGTCGTGGACAAACTTCCAGCCGAAGCGGATCTCGTCGGAGGTCCACCAGGTGTTGACGTCCATATTCGTGCGGGGCTTGACGCGGTAGACCTTGCCGTCGTTGTGTTCGATCGACAGGTTATCGCCCGAGGCGGTGATGCCGTCGATGCTCGGCGTGCGCTGCAGGTTCCACACACGCATGGTCATGAGGAAGTCTTTATCGAGCAGCGCGCCGACGGGGCAGATGTCGATGACGTTGCCCGACAACTCGTTGTCGAGCGGGTTGCCGGGGAACACGTCGATCTGCTCGGCGGAGCCCCGACCGAAGATGCCGATCTCGTTGGTCCCGGTGACTTCGCGGGTGAAGCGGACGCAGCGTGAGCACATGATGCAGCGGTCGGAGTAGAGCAGGACGTGCGGCCCCAGGTCTTTCTTGGGCTGCTTGATCTTGTTTTCTTCGAAGCGCGACGCGCCGCGGCCGTACTTGTAGCTGTAGTCCTGCAGCGAGCACTCGCCGGCCTGGTCGCACACCGGGCAGTCCAGCGGGTGGTTGATCAGCAGGTATTCCATGACCGATTTCTGGTTCTGGACGGTCTTGGGGCTGGAGAGGTGAACCACCATGCCGTCGGCCGCAGGGGTCTGGCAGGTGGGCACAAGCTTGGGGACCAACTCGACCTCACCGGAGCGCGGGTTGGGCTGGCTGATCTCCGCGAGGCAGATGCGGCAGGAAGCGACCACGGACATGCCGGGGTGGTAGCAGTAGTGCGGGATCTCGACTTTGTTTTCGAGGGCGACCTGGAGGATGCTCTTCTTGCCCTCAAAGTCGTAGGGGATGCCGTCGATGGTGAGCGTGGGCATGGGTGGGCCGGGGGTTCGGGGTCGGGGTTCACAGGGCTGGGGTCAGAGGCGGGCTCAACACCCGCCGCACGCGATGATAGCGGGCCGAGGGCGGGGCATCGAATCGCTAAAACGATTCAGAGCCCAAAGTATTGGCTACGCCAAGCCCTAAAGCATAAAATAATCTGACTCGCCACGGGAGCGTTAACGTATGCCCAACTCGACACTACAACTCCCGCCCGACCTCGACGCCCACCTTCGCGCCCACCTCGCCGAGCACGGCGGCGGTGACCTGCTGGCATACGTCAGCAAAGCGGTTCGTCGCCAACTCCTGCGCGACACCATCCACACAATCCGGTCACGCAACGCAGACGCGGACCCGCAGGTCATCGAGGAGGAGATTCAACAAGCTTTGGATGACGTGCGTGCGGATCATCATTGACACCAACAATCTCGTCTCCGCGTTAATCGAAAGCCGCGGACCTTCCGCCCAGCTCATCGATGCCTGGCTTGACGACGCGTTTGATCTGGTCACGTCGGCGGCGCAATTGACGGAAATGCGGGGTGTGCTCTGCAGGCCTCGCGTCCGCACACGTATCAACGCGAACGAGGCCGGGCTGCTGCTGGACCTGCTCGAGCGGGAAGCGGTGCTGGTGGACCCGGCGGTCGGCGTCGAGATTTCGGCGGACCCGGACGACAACACGATCATCGCCACCGCGATCGCGGGACGGGCCGATGTCATTGTCTCCGGTGACCGTCGGCATCTGCTGAGCCTCGGCGAAGCGGCCGGGGTCCCGATCCGGACCGCGAGGCAGACCCTTGAACGGCTCAACGATTCATTCCCGGCCTGAACCCACCAGGTGCGGTTGCGCCGCCGTGTGATCGAACCGCCGATCCGATCTAGCCGATACCATGCCTAAGCCACGACCGGGCGATGGGTGGTGCGACGCTCCGCCCCCGATCCCCGAGCCCTGATCCCAGGACCTTGACATAGATGCCCCGAGATATCCCCGTTGGTAATGGATCGATGCTGGTCGCTTTCGATCGGCAGTATCAGATCCGCGACCTGTATTTCCCGCACGTCGGCCAGGAAAACCACGCCGGGGGCGGCCCCTGCCGCTTCGGTGTCTGGGCGGAGCTGACCGAGAAGAAGCGCAAAGATGGCGAACGCCGACGCTCGCGCGTCTGCTGGACCGATGACGGCTGGGACATCAAGCTCGGCTACCAGCCCGACACCCTCGCCACCGATGCCCGCCTCCGCCACGAGGCACTGGGCATCGAGCTGCGCTGCCAGGACGTTGTCGATTTCCACCGCCCCCTGCTCGTCCGCCGCATCGAGGTCGTCAACCTGACCGACGAAGACCGCGAGGTCCGACTCTTCTCCCACCACGACTTCCACATGTACGGCACGAAGGTCGGCGACACCGCCTACTTCGACCCGCAACTGCGCAGCGTCATCCACTACCGCAAGGAGCGGTATCTGATGACCTGCTTTTATGCCGACGGCGACCAGCGCATCGACGAATACGCCACCGGCACCTCCGGCTTCCACGGCGCCGAGGGCACCTGGCGCGACGCGGAGGACGGCCTGCTGGGCGACAACCCCATCGCTCAGGGCTCGGTCGATTCCACCACCATGACCCGCGTCGCACTGCCCGCCGGCGGCAGCAAGCTCGTGTACCTGGTCATCGGTGCCGGCCACAAGTACGACGACCTCGATGAGCTGCACCGCTTCCTGCACGCGACCGGCCCGCAGGGCGTGATCGATCGCACCGTCGCGTACTGGCGGCTGTGGCTGGCCGCGTCACGCCCCGTCTTCCCCGCCCCCGAGGCCTCCGGCCTCTCCGAGAAGGTGGAGGAGCTGTTCAAACGCTCGCTGCTGGTGGTGCGCACACAGATCGACAACGGCGGCGCGATCATCGCCGCCAACGACTCGGACTACCTGCAGTTCAACCGCGACACCTACAGCTACCTCTGGCCGCGCGACGGCGCGTTTGTCGCCGATGCGCTCGACGCCGCGGGCTTCACCGACGTCTCGCGCAGCTTCTTCACCTTCTGCGCCCAGATCCTCAACAAGCGCGGCATGTTCCTTCACAAGTACAACCCCGACGGCTCGCCCGCCTCGTCGTGGCACCCGTGGGTCGCCGGCGGACGCCCGCAATTGCCCATCCAGGAAGACGAAACGGCGCTGGTAATCTGGGCGCTGTGGCGGCACTACGTCCGCTACCGCGACATCGAGTTCGTCCGGCCGCTGTGGCTGCGGCTGATCCAGCCCGCGGCCGACTTCATGGTCCGTTACCGCGACCCGGACACCAAGCTGCCCCTGCCCAGCTACGACCTGTGGGAGGAACGCTTCGGCGTCCACGCGTTTACCGTAGCGACGGTCTACGCGGGGCTGAAGGCGGCGTGGCAGTTCGCGGTGTGCTTCGGCGACACGGCGCGGGCCCAACGCTACGCCCGCGCGGTGGACGAGACGCGGGAAGCGTTCGAGAAGCACCTGTGGTCGAAGAAGCTGGGGCGCTTCCTGCGCCGCATCGAGCCGGCCGACGCCGACCGCACCGCGCGCTTTATGGAAGAGGTGCTCGCCGGCCGCGAGCCGCGCCCGACGCACGGCGAAGACCCGCTGCCCATGTTCGCCAAAACCACCAGCGACCAGCCGTCCGTCTCGGCCGACGACTACACCGTCGCGTTCATCGAAGACACCAACATCGATGCGTCGATGTTTGCCATCTTCGCGCTGGGGCTGCTCCCGGCCGACGACCCGCGTGTCATCAAGACGATGGACGCGATCGCCGAACGCCTGTGGGTCAAGACCGGGGTCGGCGGGGTCGCGCGCTACGAGAACGATTACTACCACCAGGTCAGCCAGCAGACCGACAAGATCCCCGGCAACCCGTGGTTCATCTGCACGCTGTGGCTGGCGGACTACTACATCGCGCGGGCCCGGACGCTGGACGAGCTGAAGATGGCGGCCCGTTATCTGGAGTGGGTCGCGGATCGGGCGCTGCCTTCGGGCGTGCTCGCCGAGCAGGTCCACCCCGAGTCGAACGAGCCGCTGTCGGTCTCCCCGCTGACCTGGAGCCACGCCACCGTCGTCGCCAGCGTCGTGCGATACCTCTCGAAGTTCGACACGCTCAACGCCTCCGCCGAAGCGCCCGCGACCCCTCGCTCCCGCACGATGCTCGACGATGCGCCGCTCTCGCAGCCGCGTGCGGTCCGCGAGCACGAGCCGGAGCTGACCACCTGATCGCTTCACGGCAGCCGGGACGACCAAGCGGCCATGGCACGCCATTCCGCCCATCGTGTTGCAAACCCGCGGGGTGACCCCTATTCTGTCCGCAACGTCCCGGAAGCGGGATGATGCTGCGCCGATCAGGCGCGACGACCACCCGCAGCCCCTACCCTTGCCCGGACCATGCCGACCCCTGTCATCCTCTACCTCGCGTCGATCCTTGGAGCGATCGCGCTGCTGATGATGATGCCCAAGCGGCGGCTGAACCTCAAGCCGCTGGGCGCGCTGCTCGGGGCGGCGACGCTCGGCGGGCTTTGGGTCCTGCTCGCCCGACACTTCGACTTCTGGACCACCCTCCCCGCCCCGCCCCCGCCGGGGTTCGGCGGTGACCAACAGACCGGCATCGAGCTATCCGCCTTCGCCTTCCACTACGTCTTCGGCTTCATCGCCATCGCCGCGTCCGTCGCCGTGATCACCAACAAGCGACCGGTCTATGCCGCGCTGTGGTTCGTCATGGTCGTGCTCTCCTCCGCCGGGATGTTTATCACCCTCTCGGCGGAGTTCATCGCCTTCGCGATGGTGATCATCTACGGCGGGGCGATCCTGGTGACATACATGTTCGTGATCATGCTCGCCTCGGAGCAGCAGCAGTCGACCGACACCAAGGCCGCGCCGGAGTACGAGCGTGTCGCCCGGGAGCCGTTCGCGGCGGTGGCGGCGGGTTTCCTGCTGCTGGCGGTGCTGCTGAACATCGCGTTCGAGCCGCTGCCCGACGAGGTGCGGGCCCCCGCGGCGTCGGACAACATGATCGTGTACGGCGCGGACGATCCCGCGCACGCCGACGCGACCAAGGCCATCCTCGGTGACCGTGCCGTCAACCCCGAGCGTACGACGCCGCTGACGCCGCGGCACGCCGCAGAAATGGACTACGCCCGCGAGAGCGGTACACCGCAGCAGGCCCACCTGTCGAACGTCGAACGCGTCGGGCTGGACCTGTTCCAGAGCCACCCGCTCGGTCTGGAACTGGCGGGCATCATCCTGCTGGTCGCATTGATCGGCGCGGTGGTGATCGCCAAGACGCAGGTCCCCAATGAAGATGAGCATCACCCGCCCGGCCCGCCCACCGGCCCCGGCGGCGCGACCGTCCACCCCCGCGGCGAGCCCGGGCCATACAGCCCGCAAGTGACCGAGGCCTCCGGCAGCGGGAAAGTCGGCCAGTAACCAGCCGTGAGCCTTGAGCCGCAAACCTAAAACCCTGATCCCCGTACCCTGAACCGATGCCCGAAACCGCCCTCACAAGCTTCGCCCTGTCGCACTACCTGCTGGTCGGCGCGGTGCTGTTCGTGCTGGGCCTGATCGGGTTCATCAGTCGGCGAAACCTGATCATCATGTTCCTGTGCACGGAGATGATGTTCCAGGGCGTGGCGGTGTCGCTGGTGGCCTTTAGCCGCTTCCACTTGAACGACACGGGTCAGACGTTTGTGATCTTTGTGTTGACGATCGCCGCCGCCGAGGCCGCGCTGGCCCTGGGCCTGGTGGTGCTGCTGTTTAGAAGGAAACGCACGCTCGACGCGCAGGTGTGGAGCGCGATGAGCGGATAAGCGTGTGAATGACGAATCAGAGACGAGTCACCATAGCCTTGATTCGTCATTTAGGATTCGACATTCGTCATTGAAGCGAAGCGACAGATGCCGATTGAAGCCCTCAAGTTTGTCCCCTGGATCCCGCTGATTGGCGCGGTGCTGTGCGGTATCTGCTGCATGCGCAAGCCGCTGGTTCGCTTCGCCGGGCCGATCTGCGTGCTGTCGCTCTTCATCGCGTTTCTGATCGCGGTGCTGACCTACGGCAAGGTGATCAGCGAGCCGGCGCAGGTCGTGACCTTCTTCAAGTGGCTGGCCGTCGGTGTGGACGCCGATGGCCAGGGCGGGTTCCAGGCCGACTTCGCCTACTACATCGATACGCTGACCATGGTCATGCTCTTCGTGGTCACGGGCATCGGCTCGCTGGTCGCGCTCTACGCCACCGGCTACATGAAGGGCGAGAAGGGCTTTGCCCGCTTCTTCGCCGGCGTGTCGTTGTTCATCTTTGCGATGACCTCGATGGTCATGGGCGACAACCTGATCGTGCTCTACCTCGGCTGGGAGATGGTGGGCCTGGCCTCGTATCTTCTGATCGGCTATTACTACACCAAGCCCTCGGCCGTCGCCGCCGCCAAAAAAGCATTCATCGTCAACCGTATCGGCGACCTGGGCTTTGCCCTGGGCATCTTCACCGTCTATATGACCTTCGGGTCGGTGCGTTACGCCGAGATCATCCCCGCGGCGCAGGCGATGATCGGCTCGATCGACGTGGCGACGCTGTCGCAAACCGCTCGTGCGGCCTACGACAGCGCCACCGCCGCGTCGCAGTTCGCCGTGATGGCCGCCCCGCTGCTTCTGATGCTCGGGGCCATCGGCAAGTCGGCCCAGATCCCGCTCTACGTCTGGCTGCCCGACGCGATGGAAGGCCCGTCGCCCGTCTCGGCCCTGATCCACGCCGCGACCATGGTCACCTCGGGCGTGTACATGATCGCCCGGCTGCTGCCGCTGTTCGAGTATTCTCCCTACGCCCTGCCCACCGTCGCGACCATCGGCGGGGTCACCGCGATCTTCGCCGGCACCATCGCTTTGTGCCAATACGACATCAAGCGGGTCTTCGCCTTCTCCACCGTCTCGCAACTGGGCTATATGTTCCTGGGTGTCGGCGTGCTCAGCAGCGTCGGGGGGATGTGGCACCTGATCAGCCACGCGTTCTTCAAGGGCCTGCTGTTCCTGACCGCCGGTTCGGTGATGCACGCCATGGCCGGGCAACTGGACCTGCGCAAGATGAGCGGGCTGCGGCACAAGATGCCGGTCACCTGCTGGCTGATGTTCGCCGCGTGCCTGTCGCTGGCCGGCGTGCCGCTGACCAGCGGGTTCTTCAGCAAGGACCTGATCATCGCCGCGGTCTTCGACCGGGCGCAGATGGAAGGCACCTGGGCCACGGGCTACTACCTGCTGGGCGTCGCGGCGCTGGTTACGGCGTTCATCACCGCGTCGTACGGCTTCCGCGTTTGGTTCCGGGTGTTCATGGGGCCCGAGCGGTACGAGATGGGCGAAGACAGCCACGGCGCCCCCGAGCCCCAGTCCCCCGACCACTCCGAAACGGAGAAGGCGCAGAAGCATGATGACGCGGGTCACGGCCACGCCCACACCGCGGACCACGGCCATCACCACGCCCCGCACGAGATGCCGCTTTGGCCGATGAACCTCCCGCTGCTGGTGCTGGCCCTGGGCGCGACGATCGGCTGGGTCTTTGTCGGTTTCCTCGGGTCGCACAAGTACGGCTGGATCGGCAGCATGGTATACGGCTCGACGGGCAAGCCGTCGGTCTCGATCAAGCACGGCACGCTGCTGGGCATGGACGTGCATTACGTGATGATGGCGGTCAGCGGGCTGCTGGCGATCGGGGCGATCGCGCTGGCCGCGCACCTGCACTGGCTCAACCGCGATGCGGGCGCGCGCCTCGCCGCCCGCTTCACCGGGCTGGTCAAGCTGCTGGCGGCCAAGTACTACGTCGATGAGTTCTACGACAAGCTGATCGTCAAGCCGTTGCGGCTCAAGGCCGAGCTGTTTTTCCTGATCGACCAACTGGTGATCGATGTGATGGTGCAGGCGATCGGCTGGCTGCCGGGCAACACGTTGGGCAAAGCCGCGCAGAAGACCCAGAGCGGCCGGCTGCAGGGCTACGGCCTGGGCATGGCCGCGGGCCTCGCCGTACTCGCGGTGGTGATCTTTATCGTGATGAACTGAGATCGGATATTGATCATTTGACATCGAATATTGATCTTCAAATGGACAAATACGAAATTTTCAATTTGAATTAACCATGCTCCTCCTCCTCGTCATCCTGCCCCTGCTGGCCGCCGCGGTCATGATGTTGCCGATCCCCTGGTTCGGCGACCGCAAGAACGCGTGGGCCTTCGCGATGGTCGCGACGCTGGCAGCGTTCGCGACCTCGCTGCTGGTCGCGTTCCGCTTCGACTTCGGCGACCCCGAGATGCAGTTCGCCAAGTCGATCGCCTGGGTGCCGGACTTCGGGCTGAGCTTCAGCTACGGCATCGACGCGATCAGCCTCTGGCTCATCCTGCTGACCACCTTCCTCATGCCGATCACCGTGCTCGCGTCGCTGACCGCCATCGGCGAGCGGTTCCGTGAGTTCTACTTCTGGCTGCTGGTCCTGCAGGCCGCGATGACCGGCACGTTCATCGCCACCGACATCATCTTCTTCTACATCTGCTTCGAGTTCACCCTCGTCCCGCTTTATTTCCTCATCGGCGTGTTCGGCTCAGGCAACCGCCTGCACGCGGCCAAGGTGTTCTTCCTCTACACCTTCACCGGCTCGATGCTGACCTTCGCGGGCATCCTCTATGTCGCTTATATCTTCGCGACGCAGTGGAGCCCCACCGGGCAGTGGAGCTTCGCGATCGCCGACCTTTACGTCGCCGCCGCGTCGATGTCGGCCACCGAGCAGGCGCTGGTGCTGGGCGCGATGATGGCCGGCTTCGCGGTCAAGGTGCCCCTGTTCCCCGTCCACACCTGGCTGCCCCTGGCCCACACCGAGGCCCCCACCGCCGGGTCGGTCATCCTCGCCGGCGTGCTGCTTAAACTCGGGACCTACGGCATCCTCCGCTTCGCCCTGCCCATGGCCCCCGAGGCCGTGGTCACCTACGCCCCCGCGATTGGTGTGCTCTCGGTCATCGGCATCCTCTACACCGCGCTGATCTGCTGGGTGCAGACCGACATCAAGAAACTCGTCGCCTACTCCTCCGTCAGCCACCTGGGGTTCTGCGTGCTCGGCCTCTTTGCGCTGGACCCCGACCGCATCGGGGCCGTCGGGGCGGTCATGTACATGATCAACCACGGCCTCTCGACGGGCGCGCTGTTCCTCTGTGTCGGCATGATCTACGAGCGCTTCCACACCCGCGAGATGGCGCAGATGTCGGGCCTCGCCCGCGTCATGCCCGTCTGGGCCTTTTTCATGGTCTTTTTCGTGATGGCCAGTGTCGGCCTGCCGGGCCTCAACGGGTTCGTCGGCGAGTTCATGACGCTGCTGGGCACCTTCATGTCCCCGAGCAACGTGCTGGGCTGGGAGTTCGCCGCCGTCGCCGGGCTGGGCATGATCTTCGCCGCGATGTACCTGCTTTATCTGACCGGTAAGGTGGTGTTCGGCCCGCTGAAGGTGCCGCACGTCGATCCGGTGTGGGAGTCGGAGCAGCACCTCCCCGACGGGCACCACGGCCACCGCCCGCGCGATTTGAACCTGCGCGAGATCGCGGTGCTCACGCCGCTCGCCCTCGCGTGCCTCGTGTTTGGCCTGGGGCCTTACCCGATCCTGCGGTCGCTCGAAGCGCCCGTCGCCAAGCTCACCCAACCCGCGGAGCAGGTGGCATTGGAGCGGCGGCAACTTGATGACCCGTTCGCGGAAACGACGCCGGTGCAACTGAGCGATGCCGCGCCGCTCCTGGGCGATTAACTGACGCATGACCACGCGCGGGGCAGGCCCCGCCGCTAAACAGATCGATGATGGATATTAAACCCTGATGGGAACCCTCGCCGAAAAAGTCGCCACGCTCTGGCCCGAGATCATCCTGATGATCGGTGCGGTGGCGTGTCTGTTCACCGGCCTCGCATCCAACGCGGGCGTGCGCAAGCTCACCGGCGTGATCTGCGGCCTGTCGCTGATCATCGCGGCACTGTTCGTCGGCATCGCCGGCTCGACGGCCAGCGGCGTCGGGCTCGGCGCGATGGCCCCCTTTGTCAAGTACGCCACGCTCGGCGTCGGGTTTATCCTGCTGATGGTCGCGGCCCAGGTGCCCGAGGGCCTGCGCCAGATCCGCACCGCCGAGCACGCCAAGGCGTTTGAACCCGGCGACAATATCCGCGGCGAGTTCTTTGCGTTCTTCCTGATGAGCCTCACCGGCGTGATGCTCACCGCCGGTGCCGATGACCTGGCCTGGCTGTTCCTCGCCCTCGAGCTGACCAGCCTGCCGACCTATGTGCTGGTCGCCACCTCACGCGACCGGATCGAGGCGCAGGAGTCGGCGGTCAAGTACTTTTTCCTGGGCGCATTGGGCGCGGCGATCTTCCTCTACGGCTTCGCGCTGATTTATGGCGCGACCGGCCACACCGACTTCGCCGGCATCGCCGCGGTCGCGCAAGGCGGCGAGCCGACGCCGTTGCTGCTCATCGGTCTGATGCTCAGCGTCGTGGGCATCTGCTTCAAGATCGCCGCGGTGCCGATGCACTTCTACACCGCCGACGTCTATCAGGGCGCTTCGACCAGCATCACCGCGTTCCTCGCCTTCGTGCCCAAGACGGCCGGGTTCGTGGCGCTGATCCTCGTGCTCGGGTTCGTCGGCTGGCCGCTGCCCGAGCCGATCGCCTGGCTGCTTTGGATCATCGCCGCGGCGACCATGACGGTGGGCAACGTGCTGGGCCTGTTGCAGGACAATGTCAAACGCGTGCTGGCTTATTCCTCGATCGCGCACAGCGGGTACATGGTCGTCGGCCTGCTGGCGGGCAATGCCGTCGCCAGCGGCGGCGAAGGTACCGGCGTGCTGGCCAACGGGCTCGCGGGCGTGCTCTTCTACCTCGTGGCCTACGCGCTGGGCACCATCGCCTCCTTCGCGGTACTCGGCTGCCTGCAGAAGCGCGGCGAAGAAGCGCAGACCTTCGACGACATCTCCGGCCTGGTCAAACGCCACCCCGACCTCGCCGGCATCATGGTCGTCAGCGTCCTTTCTCTCATCGGCCTGCCGCCGCTGGTCGGGTTCCTCGGCAAGATCTACCTCATCGGCCCCGCCTACCACGCGGGCTACATCTGGCTGGTCATCATCACCGTCCTCAACTCCGCGATCTCCGCCGCTTACTACCTGCGCATCGCCAACGCCTGCATCTTCGGCAAGCCGAGCGAGCAGGGCATCACGCTGGTCCCCGGCACCGCACGCCGCCTGGGCGCGGGCGTGGCGGCATTGCTGGCGATCGCGATGGGCGTGGGTATCGGCGGCAAGAGTCTGGTGACCGGTGCCAACCAAGCCGCGACGCTTGACGGCGTGACCGAAGAAGCCCAAACCTCCACCACGCCGACCCAGCCGCGACCCGAACCCGCCGACCGCGTCGCGCAGCGCGATTAATCGGCACCCTGACCACTTTATTCCTGTTTAGCGGGTGGCACGAATTGCCCCGCCCGGTGGCCAAGGCGCGCAAGTCAGGAGCATCTCGCGCCGCCGGCTATACGGCACCACGACGGTATCCCGCGTGCGAATTGATCAACTCGAACAGCGGCGTCGGGTCAGACAGGTCTTCAACCACCACATCCGCCCCGGCCGCGGCCAGTTCGTCGCCGGTGTAGCTGCCGGTGGCCACCGCGAAGGCGATGCAGCCGTGGGCCTTGGCGCAGTCGATATCGTGGGGCGTGTCGCCGATGACGATCACGCGCGACGGGTCGGGCTCGACGGCATGCGTCGCGGCATAGCGCCGCAGGCACAGCTCGGTCAGCGCCGGCCGATCGTCCGCCTCATCGCCGAACGCGTTGATCGCAAACCAGCGGTGATCGATGCCGATCGCGCCCAGCTTGTGCGGCACCGCGCCGGTGTGATTGCCCGTGAGCAGGCCGAGGCAGACGTGCTCGGCGAATTCGTCGCGCAGTTGCCGGAGCAGTTCGCAGACGCCGGGGCAGGCGCGGATGCGGTCCGCGGCGCGGGTCAGTTCCTGGGGCAACTCGTCGAGGTAGGCCGCCCAGAAATCGTCCGCGCGTTCGGCGTGATCGGTGATGCCGTTGTGCAGGGCCAGGTCGAGGTAGATCGCCGAGTCGAGGCGGCCGGCGAAGTTCACGCCCCGGAAGTCGAAGTGGTCGCCGAACAGCCGGCGGGAGACGGTGCGCCAAGCGCGGCCGCCGGAGCCGGCGCTGTTGATCAGCGTGCCGTCGATATCGAAGAGCAGCAGCGTGTGTCGCATCCTCACACCATAGAACACGGGCGGGCGTTTGTCTCGATCCGCCGTGCATATCGACGCAGGCTTCGGCCCCCGGCTCTACAATCGCGGCCATCATGGCGAAGACCGGCTACATCACCGACCCCGCGTTCTGGCGGCACGACACCGGGCCGCATCACCCCGAGACGGCCCGGCGGCTGGACGCGGTCGCGGCGGGGCTCGAACCGCTGCTCGACGACGACAATCTCCGACGTTTCCCGGCCCGGCCCGCCACCCTCCAGGAACTCACCCGCTGCCACACCGATGAATATGTCCACCTCGCCGAGCAGGAGATCCACCTCGGCCTGCCGATGCTCTCCACCGGCGACACCGTGATCTGCAAGGACAGTTGGGACGCGGCGCTGCGGGCGGCCGGTGCGGCGATGGAAGCGGTCGATGGTGTCCTCGCCGGGGAGGTCCGCAACTGCTTCGTCGCGCCCCGCCCGCCGGGCCACCACGCCACCGCCGACCGTGGCATGGGCTTCTGCGTCTTCAACAACGTCGCCCTCGCGGCGCGGCACGCCCAGCAGGCGCACGGCCTGCGGCGCGTGCTCATCGCCGACTGGGACGTGCATCACGGCAACGGCACGCAGTTCATCTTCTACGACGACCCGTCCGTGCTGTTTTTCTCAACGCATCAGGCCGGGCTCTTCCCGCCGAATACCGGCACGGCAAACGAGCGCGGCCGCGGCGCGGGCGAGGGCTTCACCATCAACCGCCCGATGATGCCCGGCGCCGGCCGCGCCGAGGTGCTCGGGGCGTTCGAGCAAGGGCTGGTGCCCGCCGCAAACGAGTTCGAGCCCGAGTTGATCCTGCTCTCCGCCGGCTTCGACGCGCGGCATCACGACCCGCTGGGCGACCTGCGTCTCACCGATCAGGACTTCGCCGACCTGACCACACTGATGATGCGCCTCGCGGACGAACACTGCGGCGGTCGGCTCGTTTCCGTCCTCGAAGGCGGCTACGACCTGGAGGGGTTAACCAAAGCGGTCACGGCTCACGTCGGGGCGCTGTGTGCGTATTGAAGTCAAATCACGTTTGTATTGCAGAACTTGCCGCGCAGCTTTGCGAGAAGATCACGCCGACCAGCGACCCTCAAGAACTGAACTCCGCTTCAAATTCCTGCGCCGACGCTCCGCCCTCGCCGCCGGATATTGCTACGCATCGGCCGGCTTGTTCGCATTGATGGTCAGCGTGACGCTGGCCGGGCGATTCGGCTGTTGGGCCTGCGACGGGCAACTCGGGCACGAGCCACACCCGGCCTTGCGGCCACGGCCAACCAAACGCCAGCCCAGATACATCGCGGCGAGCACGAACAGGCTGTGGACGAGGATCAGATCAAGCATGGTCTTCTTAACCCCATCCCAGCGCGGCCAGTGACTGATAGGTGATCAACGACGCGGTGTAGGCCAGCACGGTCATGTAACCGAGCTGCAGCAGCGCCCACTTCCACGAGCCGGTCTCCCGCCGCGTGACCGCCTGCGTCGGCAGGCACTGCATGGCGAGCACATAAAAGACCAGCAGGCTTACGCAGGTCGCGACGGTGAAGACCGGCGAGCCGTCGGGGTGCTTCGCTTCGCGGATGCGGTCCAGCAGCGGCGCCGGATCATCGACCACCTCATCGCCGACGCCATACACCACGCCCAGTGTGCCGACCACCGTCTCGCGGGCGGCGAACGAGGTCACCACGCCGATGCCGATCTTCCAGTCAAAGCCCAGCGGCTCGATCACCGGCTCGATCAACTTGCCGACACGGCCCGCGACCGAATATTCCAGCGCGTGTTGCTGCAGCGCCTGTTCGTGTCCATCCTCGACGGCCACCTCCGCGGCGACCGGACTCGCCACACCGTCGGCTGCCTCCGGCGCGGACGGGTACGACGACATCCACCACAGCACGATCATGATCGCGAGGATCACCGTGCCCGCCTTCTTCACGAACACCACGCTGCGGTCCCACGCGGTCATCAGCGCGTTGCGCAGCGACGGCAGCTTGTAGGTCGGCAGCTCGATGACCAGCGGCTCGGGCCGGCCGCGCAGGATCGAAAACCGCAGCACCGCCGCCACCACCATCGCCGCGACGATGCCCAGCGCGTACGCGCCGGTGAACATCAGCGCCCCCAGCCAGTAGGCGTCGGCAAACAGCAGCGCGGTGATCATCGCGTACACCGGCAGCCGGGCCGAGCAGGTCAGCAGCGGGAGGACGAGGATCGTGCGGAACCGGTCGCGGCGGTTCTCAATGGTGCGGCAGGCCATGATCCCGGGGATCGCGCACGCGTGCGCCGAGAGCATCGGCACAAACGCCTTGCCCGGCAGCCCGACCCTGCGCATGACCTTGTCCATGACGAACGCGGCGCGGGCGAGTTAGCCGGTATCTTCCAGCAGGCTGATGAGGAAAAAGAGAATCGCGATCTGCGGCAGGAAGACGAGCGTCCCGCCCACGCCGCCGATCACGCCATCGACCAAGAGGCTCGATATCACCGTGTCGCCCAGCGCCCCACCGATCTGCCCGCCGAGCCGGCCAAACAGCCCGTCGATCAGGTCCATCGGCACCGAGGCGAGCGAGAAGACGGTGTAGAACAGCCCCAGCATCACCGCCGCGAACACCGGCAACCCCAGCAGCGGCCGCGTCAACCAGCGGTCGATCGTCTCGCTGGTCGCCCCGAAGCCCGTGTGCGGCGCGACCTGCACCGCTTTGGCGATTTCCTCCGCCCACTCGTGACGCCGCCGCGGCGAGCAGCCCTCGAGCTGCCGCAGGCTCAGCGGCAGTTGCGGGTGATACGCCGCCGACTCGCCCCGCAGCACGCTGCCCAGCGCGGCCCGCAGTTCCTCCACGCCCCGCCGACGCGTCGCCGTCGTGCGGATCACGGGGCAACCCAGTTGCCGGGACAGCGCCTCGGCATCGATACGAAACCCGCGGCGCTCGGCCAGGTCGCTCATGTTCAACGCCACCACCGCCGGGATACCCAGCTCCAGCACCTCGCCCGCGAGGTAGAGGTTGCGCTCGATGTTGGTCGCGTCCAGCAGCACGATCAGCGCGTCGGGCGCGGCCGGCTCGCCGCCGGCGGGGCCGGGGCTGCGGCCAAGCACCGCATCGACCGTAACCCGCTCCTCGGGCGAGACGCCCCGCAGGCTGTACGACCCCGGCAGATCGATCAGGTTCAGACGAATCCCCTCGACACCGGCCTTCCCAAAACGAAGCTCGGTCGTGGTGCCGGGGTAGTTGGCGGTCTTGGCCCGCAAGCCGGTCAGGGCGTTGAAGAGCGTGGTCTTGCCGGCGTTGGGGTTGCCGACCAGCGCAACGGTCGCGGCCCGCGGCGTGGCGTGCAGCGTCGAGGTGGGAGCCAGCGTGGTCATGCCACCCCCCCTGCCACCCCCCC
>CAZTLX010000049.1:0-22260 GCA_964614575.1 uncultured Phycisphaeraceae bacterium
TGGCCGAGGCCTTCCGCACCGGGAACCTGGGCATCATGGACTACTACCGCATGAAGAACATCGAAGCCGACACCGGCATGCGCGACAGCATCTCGGGCGAAGGCTCGGGCAACTGATACCAACGACCTGCATCTCAATACCCCACCCAAGCCCGCCGATGCGCAGCGCAGCGGAGCTTCGGCGGGACCTGTGACACGCCGGCAGGTGATTCAGACATCCCTGCTGATCGACCAATCAATCCAGCGGTCCGAGGTAGCCCGGCGGCAGCGCGGCCGGGCCGCGGCGCTCGGCCCGCCGCAGCGGTTCGGTGAAGGGCCAGCGGGTGTCGGGGGTCAGGTCGGTGAGGCCGAGGCGGGCGAGCACCGCGTCGGCGAGGGCGGGCAGGCCGCGGTCGTGTTGGGCGCTGATGCGCAGCGGGCAGTGGCGTGATGTTGGGGAGGCTGCGGGCGTTTCTGGCGCGGCTTGAGTATCACACTTGTTCATCACCCACAGGTCCGGCTCACGCGGCAAACCTTCGGGTTCGGGCCAGTTCAGCGCCGGATCGCGCAGGGCGATCAGCACGTCCGCGCTTTGGATCACGCGTCGGGCAAGCTGGATCGCCCGCTGCTCGACCGGGTCGTCGCTGTCGCGGAGGCCGGGCGTGTCGAGCCACTTGACCGCGACGCCTTGCTGCGCGAGTCCGGTTGATCCCACTAACTCGACCAGTGAGCCGACCCAGTCGCGCGTCGTGCCGGGCAGGTCGGCGACGATGGACACCGCCCGGCCGTGCAGCGCGTTGGTCAGCGTGCTCTTGCCGACGTTGGGCCGACCGATCACCGCGACGGTGGGCGGAGATAATAAAAACGAAAAAGCGGAGAAGCGAAAAAGCGGAAAATCCGGAGTGCCTTGATTTTCCGTTTTTCCGCTTTTCCGATTTTCCGCTTTGAACCAAGCCCGCCATAAGCGGGGCTGGGCGGCGAGCAGGTCGATCGCGGCGGGGCTGGGGGCTTGCGCGATCGCGGCCAGCACCTCCGCCTCGATCGGGGAATCGGCTTCGGGGTAGAGCGTGCGCGCCTCGGGCGTTTCGTCCCACGCCGCGCCCAGATCGATCAACGCGTCGATGAGCTTGCGCATCACGCGCGGCCCGCCGTGGGGCATGAGCTGCGCCCACGGCCCGCCGCTTGCTCGCTCGATCACCACCACACCCTCGTCGATCCCGGCGAAGCGGCGCAGCACGACGCGGCCGGGGGGCGGGGCGTCGCGGCCGGTGAGCTGCGCGATCAGTGACGCGGTGCCCGGGCCGTGGAGTTGGAGGATGCCGACGGCCCCGGGGGTGGCCGCGGTGGCGGGGGTGAGGGCGGGACCGGGCATGGCGTGAAGGATATCCGACGCCCCGACCCCGGGCGTGCGGCGCGCGTGCGGGATAGGGTTCAAAGCATGCTTCAGCGGATGAGGTTGTCGGGCAGTTGACCGGCGTCGGCGAGCATGGGGCGTCCGTTGGGGAAGTTGAGCGCGAGCAGGATCAGGCTGATCACCAGGGGCATCAGTTCGCGGCCCGAGCCGTGGGACAGGTAAGCGCAGACCACCGCGACCAGCGCGCCGATCTCGATGAACGCGAAGAGGAAGAGGTTGCCGGCGAAGTAGCCCTCGCGTTCGATCCGGTTGCCGACCCAGCGTTTCTTGTAGGCCTGCATCCGCAGGAAATAACCGACCGCCCCGCCGAGGATCACCGCGATCAGGCTGACCACGAGCAAGCGCGTGTCGTCGGGGTTGGTCGGTGTCACCCCACCGGCCCGCCGGCCGACGAGGATCAGGTACACCACCACCCCCAGCGCGATGACCTCGGCCGCGAGGGCCGCCCAGATCAGCCGCAGCAGCGTGAGCGTGCGCTTCTGCTGGTCGTTAAACACGCCGGGGAAATCAGCCATGCGTCATGTGCCTCAATCATCTTTTGATTCGGCCTGCTCGAGCGTCGCGCGCAGCGTCGCGGCGATACCCAGCAGCGTGAGGTCGGGCACGACGCGATCGACCAGCTCGTCATCACGGAACAGCAGGTCCGCGTCGCCGCCGGTCGCAACCACCAGCGGGTATTGCCCGGCGGTCTCGGCGAAGCGTTCGACCAGTTCGTGGACCATGCCCCGCAGCCCGTAATAGACCCCGGACTTCATCGCCTCGATGGTCGAGTGACCGATCGCCCCCGCGGGCTTGTCGAACTCGACCTCGGGGAGCTGAGCGGTGCGCTGGTTGAGCGAGTCGAGCATGAGCTGGGCGCCGGGCGCGATCGCCCCGCCGTGGAACGTGCCCGCCCCGTCGATGAAGTCGATGGTGATGGCGGTGCCGGCATCGACGACGACGCAGGCCTGCTTGAGCACGTCGAACGCCGCGGCCGCGTTGAGCAGTCGGTCTTCGCCGACGATCGCTTCGGGGTCGAGCTGGCGGCCGATGGGGATCGGCAGGTCGCGCTCGACGCGGGTGATCGAACGCTTGAGGTGGTCGGTCACCTCCTGCTCGACCCAGTTGGCCACCGGCGGGTTGACCGAGGAGAGCAGGATGGTGGTGTCTTTGTCTTTGAGCGGGGCATAAGCCAGGTCGAGCGAGTCGGAGATCTTGCCGTTGCGTTTGTTGGCGAACGTCGCGGTCTGCGCGAGGTGCCCATCGACAAACGCGCCGATACGCGTGCGCGTATTGCCGACACTGATGGCTAATAGATTGATCTTCTGCGGCATAGCTCAACCCTGAATCCGTCCCCGCTTCACCCTTGAGCCGCGGGGCTTGCTCCGCGCTTCACGCGACGCGAGCGACGCGGCTAAACGTTCCGCCTCACGCGGTCCACACGGCCTGCTCGGCTTCGTCCTTGCCCAGTCGCTCCCAACAGGCTTCGAGCAACTCGGGGAGGCCCACGCCCGTCGCCGCGCTGATCGGCCGCACCGGCTGACCCAGCTCGCGCTCGATCATCTGCACGGCCGCGGCCTGATCGTCCGGGCCTCCCACCAACTCTATCTTACTCAATGCGATCAGCTCGGGTTTGGCGGCAAGCTCCGGCGAATAACCCGCCAACTCCCTGCGGATGATCCGGTAGTTCTCCACCGGGTCGTGGCCGTCGGTCGGGTCGATCTCGATCAGATGCACCAGCAGCTTCGTGCGCTCGACGTGACGCAGGAACCGCACGCCCAGCCCCGCGCCCTCGTGCGCGTGCTCGATCAGCCCGGGGATGTCGGCAAACACGATCCGCCGACCCGTGTGCGCCCCCGCACGCCGGCCGGGCAGGTCGGCGATGCCCAGGTTCGGCTCGAGCGTGGTGAACGGGTAGTCGGCGATCTTCGGCGTGGCCTTGCTGATGACCGACAGCAGCGTGCTCTTGCCCGCGTTGGGCTTGCCGATGAGCCCGACATCGGCGATCAGCTTGAGCTCGAGCCGCAGCGCGCGTTCCTCGGCCGGGCCGCCGGGCTCGGCGGTGCGTGGGGCCTGATTGGTCGAGGTCGCGAAGTGGATGTTGCCCCGGCCGCCCTTGCCGCCCTGCGCAACGACGTGCGTCTTGCCCGGCTGATCGAGATCGACGATCAACTCGCCGGTGTCCGCGTCATAGACCAGCGTGCCCGGCGGCAGGCGGACGTGCAGGTCCTCGGCCGACTTCCCGTAGCAGCCCTTGCCCATGCCGTTCTCCCCGGGCGCGGCGTGCCAGTGGTGGCGGCCGGCGAAGTCGAGCAGCGTATCCACTTCATTTGACGCGACGAGCACGACCGACCCGCCGTCACCGCCGTCGCCGCCGTCGGGCCCGCCCTTGGGGATGTACTTCTCGCGGCGGAACGTCGCCGCGCCGTCGCCGCCCTTGCCGCTGCGCACATGGATCGTGGCCGAGTCGATGATCATGGTGAGTAAACGATAGCCGCTTGCCGCTTCGCGGGGGTTGCGTCACCGGGGCGCCTGGAGCAACCGGGTATCGCAACGGTTTCGCGAAGCCGCAAGCGGCGGCAGGTTCGGTGAGGGTGAGCGGCGGGCTTTAGACCGCTTCGCGGACGTGGACCTTGCGGCCCTGGAACTCGACGCTGCCGGCGGCGGTGGCGAAGAGGGTGTCGTCCTTGCCGCGGCTGACGTTGAAGCCGGGCTTGAACTTGGTGCCGCACTGGCGCACGATGATGGAGCCGGCCTTGGCCTGCTCGCCGCCGTAGAGCTTGATGCCGCGGTACTGGGGGTTGGAGTCGCGGCCGTTCTTGGTCGAGCCTTGTCCCTTTTTATGTGCCATGATCAAGCTCCGGTCTTGCCTCGCCGGGCCACGGGGGGCCGGCCTGGGGTCGTCGATATCGGTGAAGGGCGCCGCCACGGGGCGGGTGCCGAGCCGAGCAGTATAGCAAGGCAAAGCGTCTTGTGAAGCGGAGGCTCAGACCTCGTCTTCGGCTTCGGCCGCGGCGGCAGGGATGGGCGGGCTCGGCTGCCAGCCCAGCAGCTCGGTGATCGGGGTGTTGTCCACGAGCCCGGTGAACTGCTCGATGGGCTTGCGCAGCGGCACGCCGTGGAAATACCGCTCGATCAGCTCGGCGGGCGGTTCACCGTTGTGCGTTTCATCGGCGGCGGGGAACAGCACGTGTAACCCGGCCGGGCAGCGTTGCACCGCCGCGACAACCAGCGACCCCACATCATCGGCATAGAGATAAGTACACAACTCGTACGCCCGCTTGGTCCGCCAGCGTTTGCGGTGCTCCTCTTTGGCTTGATCGACCTCGCTCGTGCCGACACCCGACGCGTGCGCAGCGTGTCGTGATCGGGGCTTGCGGCGTCCGCTGCGATAGGCGGATAAATCTTCATCGTGACGCGGGATATACGGGAAGCGGATCGCGATGGCCGAGAGCTGCGGCCGCTCACGGCAGAGCACGCGCAGCATCTGCTCGGCGGCGGCCTTGCTCAGCCCGTAGTACCACATCGGGTTGAGCGGGTAGCCGCCGTCGGCGGGGAGATACGGCACGGCCGGGCCGTCGCCGGTCGGCCCCCCGGAGATCGTCTGCACGGTGCTGGCGAAGACGATCTGCCGGACACCGACCTCGACCGCCGCATCGAAGGTCAGCAGATTCATCTTGACGTTGTCGCAATAGACCTGCTGCGGGGTAAAACCGCCGCGGGGCAGGTCATTGGAGTGGTTGCCGAAATGGACCAGCACGTCGGCGCCCTCGAGCAGGCGTCGGGCCTCGCCGGGCTGGCAGAGGTCGGCGACCTCGAAGCCGGGCATCGGCGGGTCGGGCTCGCGGATGTCGGTGCAGAGCAGTTCGTGGCCCGCGTCTTGAAGATGTCGGCAGACGTAAGGGGCGACCCTTCCGGCTGCGCCGGTTAACACAATGCGCATGATGGGTGATCTCTCTGGCCCGGACGGGGGGCGATAATACCCGCGATTTTGCCGGAAGATAGGCGGGCGGTCCAAGCGGGCAAAATTTTTATGAATCGGGCGGACCGACCGATGCGGCGGCCGGCGTGGGATCGATGGCCAAACCCGCCCAAGTTTCCGCGAAAGCGCCACTTGCATCAGTTCGGGACGCTCTGTTACACTTCTGGATCGGTGGGTTTGTGCCCGAGTGGCAACCGCCGCCATGGTGGTCCGTATCACCCTCCCTGAATTGCTTCCCCCAGCGGCCGTCACTTATATTTGTGGACCTCAGGCGAACCGCGTTCACGACTCGTATCGGAGGCCTTGCGTTGCTAAGCCGTCACCTCGTCGCAGTGTTCCTGGCCGGATCGGTCTTTTGTTCTTTCGGCGTCCCGGCGTCGGCGCAGGACAAGACCGCCCAACAACTTTTTGACCAGGGCATGGCTCAGTTCCAAGCCAATGACCTTCAAGCCGCCCGCGCCACGCTGCGGCAGGTCGATCCGCGGCAGTTGCCCGAGATCAAAGACCGCGAGGCCTACTTCCAGACGCTGATCGAGATCGATCAGAAGCTGGGACCTGTCGCCGGTGAATCGCCGGCCCAGGCACCGGACACCACGCCCTCCGAAGACGCCCAGCCCGCCGAAGAGGCTCAGGTCGCCGAAGAGGCTCAGGTCGCCGAGCCCGCGCCGGCCGAGCCGCAGGTCGCCGAGCCCACCCCCGCCGACTATCTGGCCAGCGCCCGCAGCGCCGAGAACGCCGGCGACACCGCGCTGGCCGCCGACCTCTACCAGACCGTGATCGATCACGCCGACGCCACCCCGGCGCAGCAGCAGTCGGCCCAGGCGTCGCTGGCGAACCTTGGGCGCAAGACGAACCCGACGTTCACCGCCGCCAAGGCGTCGTTCGACCAGGGGGCCGCGATGTTCGAGGCCGGCGAATACGCTGAGGCCAAGACGACGCTCGAGAAGATCGACCCGGCGCACTTCCAGGGCCAATGGTTCTATGAAGAAGGCCGACGCCGCATGATCGAGGCGTCGGGCGCAGCGCTCGCGAAGGCGGACGCGGACGCGACGGCGGCGCAGGCCGCGGCCGACGCGGCCCAGGCCGAGGCCGAAGCCAAGGCGGCGGAAGAAGCCGCGGCCCTGGCGGATGCCGACGCCAAGGCGCAAGCCGAAGCGGAACAGGCCCGCGCCGCCGCCGAGCGGGCCACCGCCGAACAAGCCGCCGCGGAGAAGGCCGCCAGCGAAGAGGCGACGCGCACGGCCGACCTGTTCGCCGAAGCCCGCCAGCTCTACGCCCAGCAAGCCGTGGCTGAGGGCCTCGAAGCCCAGAATCAGGGCGCCTACCTCACCGCGATCAAACACTTCGAGCGTGCCTCGGACCTGGACCCGGACAACGCGGAGATCAAACAGATGCTCGCCGCCGCCCAGGCCGCACGCAACACCGCGGTGGTCGAACGTGAGCCGATTGATGTGGTGCGTGGCAACGAAGGCGTCGTGAAAGCCGCGGCCCTCGCGCGGTATCAGGAGCAGATGGAGAACGCGAACGCGGCCCTCAACCGCCGCGACTACGCCGCCGCCGCCGACCACGTCGAGCAGGCCAAGACCGCGCTGGATCGTAACCAACAGCGCTTCGCCGCCCAGGAATACCGCGACCTGCGCCTCGCCGCGACCCAACTGACCGCCCGCATTGAAGACCAGCGCCTGCTCGCCGAAACAAACGCGGCCCGTATCGCCGCGGAAAATCAGCGGCAGGTGACCCTGGATGAATCCCGCCAGGCCCGCATCCGCAAGGAGCAGGAAGTCCAGTCGCTGCTGCGGCAGTCGATGGTCCTCCGCCGCGAGATGGATTACGACCGGGCCCTGGAGCTGGTCGATCAGGCCCTGTTCCTGGACCCGATGAACGTCCCGGCCCAGGCGATGAAGGAGATGATGGAGGACAGCCGGGAGATCGTCCGCTACCGCAACATCCAACGCATCAAAAAACTTGAGATCGCCCAGACCACCAACGCCAACCAGGAAGCGTCGATCCCCTACGAAGACTTGCTCACCTACCCCGCCGACTGGCCGCAGATCACCCAGACCCGCCTCTCGGACCTGACCGACGACGGCAGAGAATCCGAAGCCAATCGCCGTGCGGCCCTGCAACTCAAGGAAGCCGTGCCCATCAACTTCGAAGGCAACCGGCTGGTCAACGTCATCGACTACCTGCGCAACACCACCGGAGCCAACTTCTTTGTGAACTGGCCGGCGCTGGAAGAGGTCGGCGTCGAGGCCGATTCGCCGGTGTCGCTGCAACTGACCAACGTCCCCGCCGAGCAGGCCCTGCGCCTCGTGCTCCAGCAGGTCGGGCAGATCGCCCAGTTCGACCCGATCGGCTACTCCATCATCGAGGGCGTCGTCACCATCGACACCCTTCGCAACCTCAAGAAAACCACCGACACCCGGGTGTACGACATCCGCGACCTGCTCGTGCAGGTCCCCAACTTCTCCAACGCCCCCGGCTTCGACCTCAACGACGCCCTGTCCAACACCAGCGCCGGCGGTTCGAACCAAGGCAGCGGCGGCGGCGGCGGCGGCGGTGGCGGCGGCGGCCAAGGCACCAGCATCTTCGGTGACGACTCGGATAGCGAGGAAACCGGCCCCACCCGTGAAGAACTCATCGAGCAGATCGTCACCCTCATCCAGGACACCGTCGGCACGCCCGAAGAATGGGTGGACCTCCAGTCCTCGCTCCGCGAGCTCAACGGCAACCTCATCGTCAAGTCCACCCCCGACAACCACCGACAGATCGTCTCGCTGCTCGGCCAGCTCCGCGAGACCCGCGCGATCCAGATCCACGTCGAGGCCCGGTTCCTCCTGGTCAACCGCAACTTCCTCGAAAACTTCAACATCGACCTCGACTTCAGCTACGTCGCCACCGGCAACTTCGGGCCCATCGCCGTCCAACAGGACTCGGTCACCCTCGCCGACCGCGCCACCACCTCGCTCACCCCCGGCCGCTTCGGCTCTGGTGACGATGGCACGTTCACCCGCGCCCTGGACTTTAGCGTCTCCTACCTCGACGACCTCGAGGTCGACCTGCTCATCCAGGCCACCCAGGCCCACCAGAAGTCGCTTTCGTTGACCGCGCCACGCGTGACCTTCTTCAACGGCCAACGCGCCTACGTCATCGTCGCCCGCCAGATCGCCTTCGTCTCCGACCTCGAGCCGGTGCCCGACGCCCTGGGCTTCGACACCACCCTCTCGGTCACCCAGTCGGGCGTGGTGCTCGACGTCGAAGGCACCATCTCGGCCGACCGCCGTTACGTCACCCTGACCCTGCGGCCGAGCCTCGCCACCGTCCGTGAACCGATCCGCCAAATCCCCGTTAACGCCCTGATCGACTTGGATGTGATCGACGGCGGCGGCGGCGGCGACGACGATGAGGACGGCGGTGTCCTCGACGACCGGATCCTCACCGGCACCATCGAGGCCCCGGAACTGGAACTGACCAGCGTCCGCGCCACCGTCTCGATCCCCGACCGCGGCACCCTGCTCATCGGTGGCCAACGCCTGGTCGGTGAAGTCGATATCGAGGCCGGCGTCCCCGTCCTCTCCAAGCTCCCGATCCTCAACCGCCTCTTCACCAACACCACCACCACCAAGGATGAACGCACCCTGCTCATCCTGGTCAAGCCCACCATTATCATCCAGTCCGAACAGGAAGAGGCCCTCTTCCCCGGTCTCCTGCAGGACCCGCAGAAGTTCAACATCGGCGGCAATCTGTAAAAGCCACCGACCCCCCACACCCGCCGATTCACGCAAAGGGCGTCGCCAATTGGCGACGCCCTTTCGTTTGGATACCCCGCCCTGCCCCACCCACTCCCGCTCCCCCAGGCCCGCCGTTGCGCCGCGCCGACCGGGAGCGTAACTTCGGCGGGATTTGCGGTAAATCCGGCGGGGTCTCCTGCTTCTCATCCAAAACCCCCTCCGCGACCCCACATATTTTCTACTCTGGAGTGGCTTGCGGTAGGTGAGCCATCGCTCTAGGATCGAAACCATCCGGGAGCCGGGCAACGTCTGAATCCCGGCGGAACCGCCTGCAAAAGCAGGCAAACTAGGGGCTTTCATCATGAAGGGGCGATCCGGGAAACCACACAACGCGTGGTCGATACGCGTGGCGTTTGTGTTTTCATCCATTCTAATGCTCGGGATCGGGGCCGGGGTCATCACGCCCGCATCCACGGCGGCGCAGGAGCTCGACGAGCACGCCCAACGCCGACTCGAACGCCTCTGGAAAGCTCAGTGGCGCAACTTCGCCGACGAGTACTACCTCTACGATGGCCAGGGCCACGTGCTGCTCAACTACGAGCGTGGCTCAGACAACAGCCTGCCCTACACCAAGGACGCGCTCAAAAAACAAACCTTGCACATGAACTGGACCCAGCGGCAGGGCCGGGTGTACCTGGACAAAACCAAAGATTTGCCGCCGCACGATGATGATGTGGCCTACGCGCTCAACGTCCTGCCCCGCATCGCCCGTGGGCACTTCGGCCACATCCTCTCCGCGCAGGTTACCGACAAGCTCGACCCGCAGACCGTCCGCATCACAGACATCCGATACATCGACGCCAACGCCCTGGACCGCGAGCGCGTCACCTCGCTCTACAAGGTGCGGCGGGAATCAGCCCACTTCGGCAACACGCTCAATGTCAGCCCCGATCAGATCAACGACTTTATGTTCCGCTACCGCATCGCGATCTCCAGGCTGCCGAGCAAGCCGCTGGTGATCACCGGGCTGACCGCGGAGCAGATGCCCCTCGTCGGGGGCCAGTTGCGCGGGCCGATCCAGTTGGCCCTGTTCGACCGCGGCCGGGGCCTTGAAGCCGTGCCCCTGGAGAACGTCGAGATCGGGCTCAGCGAAGCGCAATTCATCGCGATGCTCGAAGCGCGTGGCAAGAGCAAGGAAGAGTTCGCGATGGTCATCGCAGAGGGCCTGGATCGCGGGCTGCCCATCAAAAAGCTGCAGCGCGCGGTCCGCCGCTACCTCGAAGACTACGAGCCCGAACAAGCCGCCTCGCGCCTGGCCGCGGCCGAAACGAAAACCCAAGTCGCCGCGCCGCCCGCGCCTGAGCCCGCCGCCTCGGCCGAGGACCCGACGCCCGACCGCGTCGCCCCCGCGACCCCCGCCGAGCCCGAGCCGTCGGCCCAAACCACGACCGCCGCCGTCGAAAAAGACCCGCGGAACCACCGCCCGCCCAAGACCACCGAGACCTACTTCGACGACCTGTGGGAAGACGCCGAGCCCGACACCAACGCCAGTATCTTCGACTTCGGCCGCGACCTGTAACCCACAAGCCCCACAAAGCCCGCTGATGCGCAGCGCAGCGAAGCTTCGGCGGCAGATGCTTCGTATCCCCCACCCCAACCAAACTCATCTCATCCGAACGAACAGATGTACTGGCATACCCCGTCCGCCGCGATCTCGAACGCGCTGTGGCCCGGCACGTCAAACGCATCGCCGGCCGCGTAATCCGACCACTCTCCCTGCCCCGCGAGTTTCACCCGGCAGGCCCCGTCGGTGATATCCATCCGCTCGGGCGCCTCGGTGTTGAACGAGTAGCAACCGGGGAAGATCACCCCCAGCGTCTTGCGCGAGCCATCGGGCAAGAGCAGCGTGTGGCTGACGACCTTGCCGTCGAAATAAACATTCGCCTTCGCCACCGCCGTCACGTTCTCAAATTGCTGGGTCATACCGATTCCTTTTGCCCGACGCCGGGTACGGGTTCTAAATAATCTCCACCGGCTCGAAGCGGACGCCTTCTTTGGTGCGTCGCGCGAAGAAGCCCTCGATGCCCTCGATGCCGACGACGCTGCGGATCATGTGGGCCGCGCGGACCAGGTCGGCCCTCTGCAACTGTTCGAGCGACTGCTCACGCACGTTCAGCCGCACCTTGTAGAACGCGCAATCCTCATGCTGGATGAGTACCACGCGTTTGAGTTCGTGCGCATCGACCAGGAACTTGAGTTCATCGAGCACCCCCGCCTCCGCCAGCCGCGCCTGCGAGTACCCCGCCAGGCACGCCGGCCCGCCGGGCAGCGCGACGCGGTCGTACCGCGGCAGCTTCAGCCCGTTCTGCAGGAAGTCGTCGTACTGCTCACACACCCGCCCGTCCGAGCAATACATCGCCGCGGCGTGCATGCGCTTGGTGTGATACGGCAATTTCGATTCGTATTCCATGCCCACAATTTACCCAAACCACCCCGCCCTGTCGCCCCACCCGCATCCACGGGGGCGGGCAATACCCGCGGATGCGCGCCCGAGGTTGAACTACCGATACGAAAGTCATTTCTTCGGAAATAAGCCGAAAATCCCATGCTTCCGCTTCATGGCTTTTATGTTTGCGCCTTGGTCTCGAAGCTCTGATGTGGTAAACTCACACGGCCAAACGATATTTAGTTTCCGTTTGCAGGAGCAAGCCGGTGGTTATTCCATGTCATACGAGAGAGGTTATTGCCGATGCGATTTTTTCATAGCCGGTTGCCCGCGGCCATGGCCGCGCTGCTCGTTGTGTTGGCGGCGCCCGCGTGGGGTTCGGTGAGCCTCTTCTTTAACGACGAGGATTACTTTGAAGCCTACAAACCCCTGATCCCACCCGGCGAACCCAACCAAAGCGTATATAACCACCTCATAGACCTGGTGAATGGACCCTTTGCCGATCCGGAAGACGATGGCGATCGCAGACACTATGACCAAATCCTCACCTCCGGCACCACCGCGGAGTTCGGCCATTACGTCCGTGTCGGCAAACGGTTCGTCGGCCAAACCGTCACGACCAACGCCGCGGGTTACGATGTGATCAGCGGCACGCCCACCGGCCCGCTCGCGGTGCTGGCCGGCGAACCGGGCGAAAACCTCTACGCATTTCGGCATAACAATTTCTCCCGCAGCGATCACGTCATGGGCGGCGTGTCCGGCGCGGATTCGGTTCCCGAACTCAAGGGCTCGATGGCGGTCTGGTTTCGTCGCGACGTGCCCGCCTTCTTCGTCCAACCTTACTTCTCCGGCGGGACGTTTGACATCACGCTCTACACCCGCGATGGCTCGGTGCTCGATGAGTTTACATTCAACAACACGGACTCTGCGTTCGACGAGATCTTCTCATATGTCGGCTTTTCGGTATCCCCCGACGTCGCGATCGGCGGGTTCACGATGGAGGTCACCGCGGGCCTCGGTGTCGGCATCGGTGAGTTGAATTTGCCCAACTATTTCATCCTCGTCCCCGAACCGGGCACCGGCCTGCTGCTTGCCACGGCGGCCATGGCGGTCGTAGCCCGTCGATCCCGACGCACGCTTCGGTGAGCCCGGCAACGCAGCCGCGTTTACCCCTATCGGTACGGCTGCATCCCCAGCACGCGGCGGATCAGGCCGATCTGCCCGACGTGGAGCATCTCGTGGCGGGCGAGGTAGAGCAGCAGGTCGAGCTTGGTCCGCAGCAGCCCGCTGCCGTGTTGGACCGGCTCGTCGAGCGTCGCGTCGGGCAACGCGGTCAAGGCTTCGAGGCAGCCCTGGAACTGGTCGTCCATCACGGCCCGCAGCTCCGCGGCCGTGGGGTAAGCCGCGGGATCGGGCGACGCGACGCTGCCCTTGCCGAAGAGCTTTCGCCAGCGCGGGGCGATGATGTCCGCGCCGATCTCCGCGTTGCCGGGCAGCGTGCCGTGGACGTGGTGCGTCATCGACCAGGTCAGGTGCCCGACCTGCCAGGCGACGTGCGTGGTGACGCCGGCGGGCAGTTGGAACCACAGACCCTCGGGCGTGTGGTCCAGGACCATCTGCGTGTAACGCCGCGTGTCACCGAGCTGCAGGATGGCGAGTTGCTTGGGTGTCATGGGCGGGGAGTATTGCGCGCAGCGGTCGCTAAGTGCGCAGAGCGGAAGATGGGTGTTACGCGGGTGGTGCCAGACGATGCCTGTATTTTAGTATCGTACTCAACTGTCTTTTCCCTCATCGTAGAAATTCCTGGCGCACTTGGCGTGACACCCTGTCTTAGCCAGCTTTGACCCCTCCGCGATCTTAGCGAACTCTGCGCGCCCCCAGATTGTTGCGGTGAAGCCGCGAGCGGCGGTCAGGTAAGCGTGTCGAGGATGGCGTTGAACGTCTTGCTCGGGCGCATCGCGGCGGCGGTTTTCGTGGGGTCGGGCCGGTAATAGCCGCCGAGGTCGGTGGGCTTGCCCTGCGTCGCGTCGATCTCGGCGAAGATCGTGTCGAGGTTCTTCGATAACGCGGCGTGGATCGGTGTAAAGGTCTCACGCAACGCCGCGTCCTCCTCCTGCTCCGCGAGCGCCTGCGCCCAGTACGCGGCGAGGTACACGTGGCTGGAGCGGTTGTCCGGCTCGCCGACGTTGCGCCGCGGTGATTTGTTTTCCGAGAGGATGCGGCCGGTGGCGGCGTTGAGCGCGTCGGCCAGCACCTTGGCCTGGGGGTTGTTCGTCGCGCGGGCGTGATCTTCGAGCGACACGGCCAGGGCAAGGAACTCGCCGAGGCTGTCCCAACGCAGGTGTGCTTCCTTGGCGAATTGCTGCACGTGCTTCGGGGCGCTGCCGCCGGCCCCGGTTTCGTAGAGCCCCCCGCCGTTAAGCAGCGGGACGATGGAAAGCATCTTCGCGCTGGTGCCCAGTTCGAGGATGGGGAAGAGATCGGTCAGGTAATCGCGCAGCACATTGCCGGTGACGCTGATCGTGTCCTTGCCGTCCTTACACCGCTGCAACGCGTGCTTCGTGGCCTCGACGGGAGGCATGATCTGGATGTCCAACCCCGCGGTATCGTGCTCCGGCAGATAAGCCTTGACCTTCCTGATCAGCTCGGCATCGTGAGCGCGTTGCGCGTTGAGCCAGAACACCGCCGGGCTGCCGGTCGCGCGGGCGCGGCTCACCGCCAGCTTCACCCAGTCGCGCACCGCGATGTCTTTGGTCTGGCACATCCGCCAGATGTCGCCCGCCTCGACGTCGTGCTCGAAGATCGCTGTTCCCGTGGCATCACTAACCCGCACTTTCCCGGCGGCGGGGATTTCAAAAGTTTTGTCGTGGCTGCCGTATTCCTCCGCTTTCTTGGCCATCAAACCCACGTTCGCCACGCTGCCCATCGTCGCCGGATCGAACGCGCCGTGCTCGCGGCAGAAGTCGATGGTCGCGGCATACACCCCGGCGTAGCAGCGGTCGGGGATGACCGCCTTGGTGTCCTTCTGCTTGCCGTCCGGCCCCCACATCTGCCCCGATGCGCGGATCATCGCCGGCATCGACGCGTCGATGATGATGTCGCTGGGCACGTGCAAATTCGTGATGCCCCGGTCGGAATCGACCATCGCCAGCGGCGGGCGCTCGGCGTAGAGCTGCTTCAGGCCCGCCTCGATCGCTTCACGCTGAGGCTCGGGCAAGGCGGTGATCTTCGCGAGCACTTCGCCGAAGCCGTGGTTCGCGTTCACGCCCAGCTTCGCAAACACATCGGCGTATTCCTCGAACAACGGCTTGAAGAACACCTTCACGCAGTGGCCGAAGATGATCGGGTCCGAGACCTTCATCATGGTGGCCTTCATGTGCAGCGAGAAGAGCACATCCTTGGCCTTGGCGTCTTCGACCTGCTCGGCCAGGAATGCCTCGAGCGCCTTGGCGCTCATGACCGCGGTGTCGATGATCTCGCCGGGCTGCAACGCGAGGTTGTCCTTGAGCACGGTGGTGCCGTCGCCCGTGACCAGCTCGATCTTGGCGGTGGTCGCGGCCGAGCAGGTGTGGGACTTCTCGCTGCCGAAGAAATCGCCGCCCTGCATGTGCGCGACGTGGGTCTTGCTGTCTTTCGACCACGCGCCCATCGAATGCGGGTGGGCCTTGGCGAAGTCCTTCACCGGCGGGGCGACGCGGCGGGCGGAGTTGCCCTCACGCAGCACGGGGTTGACCGCGCTGCCCAGCACCTTCGCGTAGCGGGCCTTGGTCTGGGCTTCTTCGTCGGTCCCGGCTTCGACGGGGTAGTCCGGCACCGCGTAGCCTTGGGCCTGCAACTCGGCGATGCACGCGGTGAGCTGCGGGATCGACGCGCTGATGTTGGGCAGCTTGACGATGTTGGCCCGGGGTGTCTTGGCCAGCTCGCCCAGCTCGGCCAGGGCGTCGGGTTGCCGTTGCTCGGCCGTCAGGCGATCGGGGAACTGGGCGAGGATGCGGCCGGCGAGGGAGATGTCCTTGATCTGGTAGGCGACGCCGGCCGGCTTGCCGAAGGCCCGGAGGATCGGCAGCAGCGACGCGGTGGCCAGGGCGGGGGCTTCGTCGGTGAGGGTATAGACGATCGGGGACGCGGGTTCGGGCATGGGTCGAGGCGCTCGGGAGGGTGGAAGCGGAAGCCAGCGAGTCGCGTATTATGGCCGAATCCCCCGACGCGGCAAGCCGCGGCGCTTCGCGGGGTGATCGATCGGGAAGCGGCGCGGCTGGCCGCACGCTTTCTGCATCACCCGCGATTTTGACCAACCATTGACACCCCTGCCGCGGCGGGGTAGAGTCTGCCGATCATGACACGGAACCTTTCCTTCACGAACGTCGTCGGCGAAGCCCTGCTGGGCCTGCTGCTTAGCGTTCGCGCCGGATAGGGTTTCGCACCAGGTGCGATCTGACTGCCCTGTCCGGCCAAAGCCGCGACAGGGTTTTTTTATGTCGTTATGAGCTGTGAGCCTTGAGCAAAACCAGCGGTCCATTTGGAGCCTCGCCATGAGTCAAACCACGCCCGACCACCCCTGCCCCCCCACGCCCATCCGCATCTTCGATACGACGCTGCGCGACGGCGAGCAATCGCCCGGTGCGTCGCTCAACCACAGCGAAAAGCTGGAGATCGCCCGCCAGCTCGAAACGCTGGGCGTCGATGTCATCGAGGCCGGGTTCCCCATCACCAGCCAGGGCGACTTCGAGGCGGTGCGCGCGATCGCCCAGGAGCTCGAACGCGCGACGGTCTGCGGCCTGGCGCGATGCGTGCCGCGCGATATCGATCGGGCGGGCGAAGCCGTCAAAAATGCAGCAAAACCATCCGGGGGAAGGATCCACGTGTTTTGCGCGACCAGCAAGATCCACCGCGAGCACAAGCTGCGCAAGGCGTGGGACCAGATCATGCAGATCAGCGTCGAGTCGGTCCAACGCGCCCGGCAATTCGTCGAGGATGTCGAGTTCTCGCCCGAGGACGGCTCACGCACCGAGCTGGATTATCTGGTCGAGATCACCCAGGCCGTGATCGAGGCGGGCGCGACGACCATCAACATCCCCGACACCGTCGGCTACGCGGTGCCCGAGGAGTACGGCCACATCTTCGCCTACGTCCGTGAAAAGCTGCCGATCATCGACCAGCAAGGCATCGTTCTGTCTTCGCACTGCCACAACGATCTTGGCCTCGCGGTGGCCAACTCCATCGCCGCGGTGCGCAACGGTGCGAAGCAGGTTGAATGCACGATCAACGGCATCGGCGAGCGCGCGGGCAACGCGGCGCTCGAGGAGCTGGTGTTGGCCATGCGCACGCGCAGCGACTTCTACCGCGGCTACACCACCAACATCAACACCCGTGAGATCTTCAAGACCTCACGCATGGTCTCCAACCTCACCGGGCTGACGGTGCAGCGCAACAAAGCCGTGGTCGGCGAGAACGCCTTCGCGCACGAATCGGGCATCCACCAGGACGGCATGCTCAAGAAGCGCGAGACGTACGAGATCATGGACCCGCGGGAGATCGGCGTGCCCGAGAGCAAGCTGGTGCTGGGCAAGCACTCGGGCCGTCATGCGCTGGCCCAGCGCATCGCGGCGCTGGGCTACACCGTCGATGACGCGGCGGTGCAGGGCATCTACGAGCGCTTCAAGGCCTTGGCCGACAAGAAGAAGGATGTGTACGACGAAGACATCGAAGCGCTGGTCGATCAGCAACTCGAGCAGGGCCGGGACCTCTGGGAGCTGGTGAGCTTCCAGGTGACCAGCGGCACGGGCACGATCGCCACGGCCACGGTCGTGGTGCGCGATTCGTCGGGCACGGAGGCCACCGACGCGGCGACGGGCGACGGCCCGCTCGACGCGATCTTCAGCGCGATCCAACGCATCACCGGCGTCGAGGCGAAGCTGGAGGACTACAGCTCGCGGGCCATCACCGGCGGCAAGGAGGCGCAGGGCGAAGCGACGGTCCACCTGCGCCACCACGACCGCAAGGTCCGAGGCCGGGGCCTGAGCACCGACGTCGTCGAGGCCGCGGCCCACGCTTATCTGTCTGCCATCAACCGCATCCGCACCACCGAGGCGCGCCAGATCGAGGCGACCACGATGGGCGGCGAGGCCGAGGGCGACCCGCCCGGGAAGGTGTCCCAGCCATGAGCATCATCGAGCCCAAGACGTTGACGCTGCGCGATGGGGCGTGCGTGAAGCTGCGCAGCCCGGCGGAAGACGATGCGCCCCGGCTGCTCGCGTATATCGATGCGGTCCGCCGCGAGACCACCGGCATCCTCTTTGCGCCGGAGGACGAGCTGCCGACGCTCGAATGGGAGCGCAATTGGATCCGCGGCAACCGCGAGAAAACCGGCATCCAGATCATGGCGGAGGACGAGGCCGGCAACATGATCGCGCTGTGCAGCGCGGGCAGTGATGCGCGATACCGCATCCGCCATCGGGCGGACATCGGCATCTCGGTGCGCGCGGCGTGGTGCGAACGCGGGCTGGGCACGCTGCTGATGAAGGAGCTGGTCGCCTGGGCGCGGGCCGAACCGAGCGTTGAAGTGCTGACGCTCGGCGTCTATGCCGACAACCCGCGTGCGCTGCGTGTCTATGAGAAGGTAGGCTTCACGCGCGACGGCGAACGCCGTTGGCACGTCAAACGCGACGGGCAGTTTGTGAACGAGGTCATGATGAGCTGCTGGGTCGGCGAGCAGCCGCGGATCGATCGGCTCGTGTTGCCGATCGACGAGCGGACGCACCTGCGGCTGGTGGAGCCCGCCGATGCCGAGGCGTTCTACGAGGTCGTGATCCGCAACCGCGAGCACGTCAAGCCCTGGCTGGAGTGGGTGCCCAGCGTCAAGAGCCTGGACGAGGTCCGCTCCGCCATCGCCCGTGCGCGGGAGCGCTATATCAAGGATGGGTCGACGACCATGCTGATCCTCCACGACGGCCGGATCGTCGGGCAGGTCTATCACCTGCGGATGGATCGGCGGATCGGCAGCGTCGAGCTGGGCTATTGGCTGGACCTCGATCACCGCGGCCGGGGCCTGATGACCGCGGCGGTGCGCGCGATGACCGCGCACTCGTTCGACGCGCTGGGCCTGCACCGCGTCTGGCTCAAGGCGGGCGCGACCAACACCCCCAGCCGCGGCGTCGCCGAGCGTGCCGGCTTCGAATTGGACGGCGTCATGCGCCAGAGCTACCGCTTCGACTCCGGCGAATTGATCGACGTGGCGTATTACAGCACGCTTAAGCCCGACGCTGCCGCGGCGACGGGCAAAACCCAAGCGATCCCCGAGGGGGCCATATGAACTTCTGCTATCGCGTCGATGATGAGGTGTCGTTGCGTCTGCTCGAACCGCGGCACGCCGGGGAGTTGTACGAGCTGATCTGCCGCAACCGCGAGCACCTTCGGCCGTGGTTCCGTTGGCCGCTGAGCGTCCAGACCGAGGAAGACGTTTGCGCCAAGATTGTCGAGCACCTGCACCACCTGGCGGCCGACGGGCGACGGATGACGTTGATCGAGGCCCACGGCCGCGGCGTCGGGCTGTTGTTTCTCGCGACTATGGATGTGGAAAACAAGCGGATGGAGCTGGGCTACTGGCTCGACGAGCGTGAACAGGGCAAGGGCCTGATGACCCGCGCCTGCCGGGCGATGGTGCGATACGGCTTCGCGGAGCTGGGCATGAACCGGATCGACATCACCGCCGACGTGGACAACCCCGCGAGCCACCGCGTCGCCGAGCGACTGGGCTTCACCCGCGAAGCCACGATGGCGCAATGGACATGCTTCCCCGACGGCCGGTGCCGGGACATGGCCAACTTCCGCCTGCTCCGCCGCGACTGGGAGGCGGCGCGATGAACGACCACCCATGCACATCGGCGGCAACCGCCTTTGGCAGCCCCACTGAAAGAGGTAACCGATGACCCGCCACGACACCGTCTGGCAGCAGGCCGCGATCGCCGAGCGCTTTTTGGGCGTGCGCGCGGCGATCCCTTATGCGTTGGACCACGCCCGCATCCTGCGCGACCTGCTGCGCACCGGCCGGTCGATCGAGCGGTTCCTCGATGTCGGCTGCGGGGGCGGGTTCTTCACCGAGGCGGTGCGGGCGGACTGGCCCGAGGCCGAGGCGGTGATGATCGACTTCAGCGGACCGATGCTGCGCGAGGCGCAGGCCCATGTCGCCTCACCCAAGCAGATTTATGAGCGTGACCTGGCCGACCCGGCCTGGGCCGCGGGCGTCGGCAGGATGGATGCGGTGGTCAGCGGCTTCGCGATCCACCACCTGCCCGACCCGACCAAGCGCGACATCTACCGACAGACCCACCGGCTGCTGAACCCCGGCGGGTGGTTTGTCAACATCGAGCACGTCGCCTCCGCCTCGCCGCTGGGCACGGAGCTGTTCGACCGGCACATCGTGGATGTGCGACACGAACACCTGGCCCGCGAGAACCCGGCCATCACCCGCGAGCAGGTCGAACAGCAATACGACGACCACTGCGATGAGCAGGCGGACATCCTCGTGCCGGTCGAGGACCAATGCGACTGGCTGCGCGAGCTGGGCTTCGCGGATGTGGACTGCTACTTTAAGTGCTACGGGATCGCGATCTTTGGCGGGAGGCGGCGCGATGACCCTGTCTGACCATAAATCCTCCCCCGAGACGATCGCCGCGCGGTTTGATGCGCTGGTCGATGCGTTTAGCAATCGTGAGACCGGGCAGCGCACCGCCATCGACAGCGCGTTGTGTCTGGACCTGATCGCGCAGGCGGCCAGAGCCTGCACGCCTGATGCCACCGCACTGCTTGATGTCGGCTGCGGCGCGGGCAACTACAGCCTCGCGCTGCTCGAAGCGCTGCCGGGCATGGCGGTGACGCTGCTGGACTTGAGCGGCGCGATGCTCGACCGCGCGGCCGAGCGGGTCACCCCCGCCACCTCGGGCCGCGTCACGACATTGCGGCAGGACGTGCGCGACGCGGACCTGGGCGCGGGGTGCTTTGACATCATCGTCGCCGGCGCGGTGCTGCACCACCTACGCGAGCAAGCCGAGTGGGACGCGGTGTTCGGCAAGCTGTTTCGCGCGCTGCGGCCGGGCGGGTGCTTGTGGGTCCACGACCTGGTCGAGCACGAGGTGCCGGCGGTGTCGGCCCTGATGTGGGGGCGTTACGGCGAATTCCTCGAAGCGAACGGCGGGGCCGAGTACCGCCGGGCCGTGTTCGATTACATCGCCGAGGAAGACACGCCGCGGCCGGTGACCTGGCAGTTGGAGCGGATGCGGGCGGCGGGCTTTTGCCGCGTGGACCTGCTCCACAAACACGGCGGTTTCGCGGCGTTCGGTGGGGTCAAGGCGGAAGCATCCCACGGAGGAAGCCGGTCATGCGTCTGATGATCCTCGGGGATGATCGATTTATCCTGTGGCTCGCCGAGCCGCAAACGGCGGAGGTGTTTCGTCCGGACCGATACGCGTTCGATCGGTTGCCCGCCGGCCCTGAACCGAGTTCTTGCGGGTATGCTTAACGAACCCCCAACACAGCCTGAACGTATAACATCACCCGGACCTGTTATTTCGATCCGGGGCGGCGAAAACGCCGATAGGAGATTTGGTGAGAAACGGCATCGCGACCAGCCCGTCCGAACCCCTCGAATCCCCCACCCCGCTGGAGTTGGCGACCCAATCGCCCGCCTCCGACACCCCGGAACCGGCACCCGATCGTCCCACGGCGATCCCCTCTGCCGTCAAACGCTTCGTCCTTGACACCAACGTCCTGCTGCACAACCCGCGGGCGCTGTACCTCTTCGAGGACAACGTGGTGGTCATCCCCTTCGCGGTGCTCGAAGAGCTCGACAAGTTCAAGAAGGGCAACGACGACGTCGGCCGCAACGCCCGCGAGGTGATCCGCCAGCTCGATCGGCTGCGGCAGCGCGGCAAGCTGGCCGAGGGCGTGGGGTGGAACGGCCACGGCGGGCTGATCCGCGTCGAGTTTGCCGACGCCGAACGCCCGCGCTGGCTCCGCGAGGAATCGCCCGACAACCGGATTATCGGCGTGGCGTGGCGGCTGTGCGAGAAGGGCCTGCGCACCATCCTCGTCACCAAGGACGCCAACGTCCGCCTCAAGGCCGACGCCCTGGGCATCGAGGCCGAGGACTTCGAAGCCCAGAAGGTCGATTCGGATCGGCTCTACCGCGGCTACCGCGTGCTCAGCGTCCCCGGCGACATCATCGATCAGCTCTACGAAGAGAAGCAACTGCCGCTGGCCGAGGTGGCCGAGCACCTGATCGAGCCCCCCGAGCCCGGCACCCCCGCCGGCACCGACCCGGTCCCGATCGAGTTGGAAGCCAACCAGTTCGTCCAACTCCGCAACGCGCTCGATGAGTCGCACACCGGCCTCGCCCGACGCCTGGCCGACACCGAGCACCTGATCCCGGTCCACGGCCCGCGCAAGCCGGTCTTCGGCATCATGGCCCGCAACGTCCAGCAGACCATGGCCCTGGACCTGCTGCTCGACGACGAGGTCAAGCTCGTCACCCTGCTGGGCACCGCGGGCACGGGCAAGACCCTGCTCGCCATCGCCGCGGGCATGACCAAGACCTTCACCGAGCAGCGCTACGACAAGCTGCTGGTCGCCCGCCCGATCATGCCCCTGGGCCGCGACATCGGCTACCTGCCCGGCGACAAAGACGAAAAACTCTCCGCCTGGATGCAGCCGATCTTCGACAACCTCTCCTACCT
>CAZTLX010000050.1:0-6983 GCA_964614575.1 uncultured Phycisphaeraceae bacterium
TAGGCGCTCGCCCGCCGGCGACGAGCGATCATGGCGAGGCCTCCAAGCCCCAGCAAAGCAGCACTTGTCGGCTCGGGGACGACCTGGAAGTCGATGAAGAACCGGCCGGAGTCTTCGAAGAAGCCGTCCTCATCCTCAAGGATGAACTCAGCACTGAAGAGGCTGCCGATCGGCGTTGAATTATCAACCCAGAACGTCGGGAGGAAGCTGAACATCTCATCGCCATCGCCGACGTGGATCTCATCGTCGACGGTAAGGGCATTCATGTTGCTGCCGACCGCGATGTTCAAGCCGGGGGTGGCCGAAAGCAGCTTGAGGTGGATGTGGGCACCATCCATCGCAGCATTCCAACGGTTACTTGAACTGTTGTAGGTGGTGACATCCACAACAGCAAGCGAGTGGACATTGCGGATCTCAAGGTTGCCGTACTCAAGGTCCTGCGCCGCAGTGCTGGGCAGGCCCGAGCGGAACGTGTCTGCGAAGCTGCCGCTACCGGGCAGCAGTGAGATCGGCGGCATTGCCGTGTATCCTTCAGGGACACGGTTGTTGCTGTTGGTATCGTTGAGCGTTGGCGACGTCGCTGGGCCGGAATAGTTGTACGTGCCGATGCCATGAAAATGGTTGCCGTGATGGAACAGGAAGGTCAACCGGCCTTGGTTGGGATTATCAGGGTAAAGAGCCGGCGGGGCTGAGCCGGTCTCATTGAACGGGGTGCTGCGATTGTCGATCCCGATGTAGTAGGAGACGACATCCGAGGCCTGCACGGTCGCGGTCGTGGCCAGCGCCAAGGCGGCAACTGCCGGTGAAAAAACTGATCGGAACACGCTATGCATCGTGTCTGTCCTTTCGTGTGTTATGATGGCGGTGTAGTTCGTGTCTCGGCCCTTCCGATTTACCCGATCGGAGGGGCCCTTTTATTGGGTCACATTTGCATCGTCAGGTCAACAGGAATCCGTTTCAGTTCATACGCGCCTCCCTCCGCCTCCGCAGCAACAAAGCCCCGCCAGCGGTGACAAGCATCGCCAACGCTCCGGGTTCGGGAATGAACACCACGGCGTCCTGAATCGCGGCGTTAAAGTCGTCAACACTCAGCCCTTTGTGGAACAGCACCCAGAACGAATCGGAGGTGGCGAGGCTCTCCGACGCCACCCGAAACTCGACCAGATAGGCCCCGTCAGCCGGATCACCCGCTGCCGTGGTGAGAAGCTGGTACGTTGGATGAGAGTGGAGACTTCCACTACTGTTGGCTACGCCCGCGCCAGTCAGGAGTGTCTGAAGCGAACTGGTGCCGGTGATATCGATTGAGTTATCGATGTCGCCAAAGGGGAACACGCGAAGAAACTCGTCGCCCGCTGCGACAAACTGGCTGCCGTTGTGTGACCAAAGCGGCCCGACACTTACGAGGTCAAAGACTCGGTTGCTGCCCAAGCCGGTGCCGGCAAATCCGGGGTCCGTGGTCCGCCAGACACTGGACGGCTTCGTCAACACCGTGTCATCGTGATCCGCAAACAGCGTCCCGTTTGCATGAACCTTGCCCTCCGTGATCTGGAGTGTGATATCGAGGTGGGCCAAGGCAGGTGATGCCGCGACGATGATCGTCAAGGCGGCGAGTGTGGAGTGGATGGGACGCACGAGTGCTCTCCTTGGGTTGGGTGTATTTCAGTTAGCGGTCGTGGGATCGAAGTTGTTATCGAACCGGCTGCGGTACACGGTGTTAAACGCAGCGGACTTGGCGTGGCCATCGAGAAAGCCGTAGTTGCTCACAGCATCCACGTCACCTGATCGCCCTCTCACGGCATTGGTCTGGGTCTGAAATGCGGCTTCAGTAGCGATCGATGTCAGATCGGTACCCGAAGCCAGCCACAGCGAAATATGCGTGTGATCAGCTCCAGCAAACGAGCCGCTATAACTCATAATCATGGTGTGTATTTGCGCGGAGGGCTGAAGAATGTCGTGCATCCACAACCGCCGCTTTGACGCTGGGGCACCATGCTCGGTCAGAAAATCGTTCACCCCGTAGCTGGTGCGTCGGTACTGGTTTGCGCTCGGTGGCACCGGTGTTCCGCCGGGCCAATGAGGGCTGGCATCGAGAGCTGAGCGAGCGGAGATCTCTTGCCCCGCTCCGGTGTCCTGGGTGGCTGACCAATACGCGTTGAGCGTCTTGATCCAAGCGATGTCCTCATCGCCATGAACACCCCCGTGTGCCAAGCCGACTTCGATCATCCTGCCCCGGTGATCGTCCGTATACATCAGATGCGCGATCTGAAGCTGCCGCATGTTGCTTAGGCACTGAAGCCCCCGGGCCGTGTGCCGCGCGGAGCCTAAGGCTGGGAGGAGGATGCCGATCAGCAGGGCGATGATGCTGATGACCACCAATAGCTCGATAAGCGTAAACGCGCTGCGGGCCAGGTGACGGCGGGGCCGGGTTGGGCTGAGCGTGTGCATCGTTACAATCAGGGCCAAGTGACCGGCTGGGCCGGGCCGCGATAATTGATAATCAAATCTCGATAACCATGATAACGCGAAATCATTAGCGTGCAAGCAAAAAATCCGTATGAGACGTAACACCAGCCAGAGACAGGCGATACGCGCCGCGTTCGAGGATGCGGGCAGGCCATTGAGCATCCCCGAGGCGCTCGACAAGGCCCAGCGCGAGGTGCCCGGCATGGGTCCGGCGACGGTGTACCGCGCGGTCAACGACCTGGTCGAGGACGGCTTCCTCAAGACCGTCGAGCTGCCCGGCCAGCCGGCCCGCTATGAGCTGGCGGGCCTGGACCACCACCACCACTTCCATTGCCGATCCTGCGGCAAGGTGTTTGACGTCGCCGGCTGCCCCGGCAAGCTGTCGAGCCTCGCCCCGCCGGGCTTCGAGGTCAACGCCCACGAGATCATCCTCTACGGCCGCTGCGCCGACTGCGCCGCCGCCAACACAAACGATTAACCCCCTGCACACCACCGCCCAGCCCGCCGATGCGCAGCCCCTCCCGGGGGCGGAGCTTCGGCGGGATCGCACCAATAAACCTTTTTATCTTTTCGGTGCCCCTTGACCTACTGCGATCTGCACACCCACTCGACCGCGTCGGACGGCACCGACGCGCCGCAACACCTCGCCCGCCTCGCGCGCGAGGCCGGGCTTAGCGCGTTCGCCCTGACCGATCACGACACCACCGCCGGCCTGCCCGCCGCCGCGGCCGCGGCCAAACGCCTGGGCCTCGACTTCGTCCCCGGCATCGAACTCTCCGCCGACCCCGATGTCCTCAAAACCGGCACGTCCCACGGCACGCTGCACATCCTTGGCTACTTCGTCCGCCACGACGAGCCGACGCTCCTCAAGACCCAGCAACGCCTGCGCGACGCCCGCGCCCAGCGCAACCCGCAGATGGTGCAGCGCCTCAACGAACTGGGTGTGCGGATCACCTACGACCAAGTCCTCGCCGAGGCGGGCGCGACGCATGACCAGAGCACGATTGTCGGTCGGCCGCACATCGCGCAGGTCATGATCAACAAGGGCTACGTCAAGACCATCCACGAGGCGTTCAACAAGTACATCGGCATGCGCGGCGCGGCGTACATCCGCAAGGATCGGCTCAGCGCCGCCGAGGCGATCGACGCCATCCATGCCGCGGGCGGACTCGCCTGCTTCGCCCACCCGGTGCAGCTCGGCCTGCCCGATGCCGACCAACTCGAACTGGTCATCAAACGCCTCAAAGACCTCGGGCTCGACGGCCTCGAAACCCGCCACCCCGACCACACCCCCGCCGACACCAAATGCTTCGAGACCCTGGCCAAGCGTTATCGGCTGCTGAGCACCGGCGGCAGCGATTACCACGGCTCCCGCAAGACCACCGTCCTCGGCTCTCAGCGCGTCCCCCTCGACACCCTCGAACACCTCCGCGCCGCCCTGCCCGCCCAAGCCGAGCCCTGAGCGCAGCGAAGGGCCGGATTTGCCCCGCTTCGGTTACAATGCCCGGTCGCGTTTGACCGATGCATGACCGGGAGCCTTTGCCTATGCCCATCACCGTGCTCAGCCCGTTTTCCGGCCGCCCGGTGAAGGTGCGCGATCAGGACATCGGCCGCGCGGTCCGCGATGAGGAAGGCCGCATCTTTTACGTCGTGCCACGGGCGGATGGCACGGGGCACTACGGCTCGCCGACGCGCAAGGGCTCGGAGAAGGACGAGCAGCGTTACGCCAAACTCACCGACAAGACCGCGACCAGCGCCTCGCAGGTCAAAGCCGAGCACCACGCGGTCAAGCCGCACGACGCCACCGGCCCCGGCCGTAAGAAAAGCCCCGTGCGTCTGCTTGTGTTGCTGATCGTGCTCCTGTTGATCGCGGCGGGGGTCTATGTCGCGATCAATGGCACCGACGACCTGCCCTTCCTCGACCAGACCCCGCCGACCCAGGCCCCGCCCGAGGACGCCCCGACCAGCGATGACCCCGAAGCGGTGGGCCTCGACCCGCGTGCGCCAGCGACCCACGCCGCGGACCCCACCGGCAATCCGCGCATCAGCTCCGAGGCGCTCGCGATGCTGATGCGTCGGCCCACGGCCGTTCAAGAACCGACATCCGCGACCGCGCCGCCGCCGGTCCTGCTGCCCGAGCCGGCCCCGCCCGCCGCAACGAGGGTCGATCTGGACCCGCTGGCCGCGGCCAAGCGCCGCATCACCGAATCACTGGAGCAGGCCAGCCCCTTCACGCGCACCGCATCCGGGCTGCGCTACCGCGTGGAGCAGGACGGCGACGGGCCTAAGGCGGTGGCCGGCCGATTCGTGATGATTCACTACACCGCCGCGCTCTACAACCCCGGCGGGCACAGCCGGATCATCGACAGCTCGCGCGGCGGGTCGCCGCTGGGCTTTGTGCTCTGGAGCGGGCAGGTCATCCGCGGGTGGGATGAGGGCATCGCCGGCATGCGCGCCGGCGAGCGCCGCGCCCTCATCATCCCCACCGATTTGGCCGGCAACCCCGGTCGCACCACCGCCCACGCCGACCTGCCCCGCGCCGACCTGCTCTGTGAGATCGAACTTGTCGAGGTCCGCCCCGGCGTCAACCACATCGTCGAACGTGTCGGCTCAGGACAACTCGCCTATCCCGGCGACACCGTCGAGCTGCACTACACCGCGTCGATCGTCGGCCGCGACACCCCCATCGACGACTCCCGCCAAAACAACCGGCCCCTTCGCCTGACCATCGGCACCGGCGAGGTCATCACCGGACTCGAACTGGGCATCACCGGCATGGCCGAGGGCGAGCAACGCAACATCGAGATCCCTTCCTACCTGGCCTACGGCTCACGCGGTGCCGGCTCGCTCATCCCCCCCGACAGCGACCTGACCTATCACGTCGAGTTGCTGCGCATCGTCCAACCCGAAAATTAATCGTGAGAATTCAGGCAGGTGGAATTAATTCCACCTGCCTTTTTCAATCCCAATTTCCCTTCGCCAACCCACCCGCCCAAGGTAAAATACAACCGGCGGGGGTCGGTTCGCCTCGCACGCTTCTTCACCACGCCCCCGCAGCCTGTTGAAGGAGTCTGATGATGGTTCAGTCACTTCGCCCGCTGCTCGCCGCCGTGTCTTCCTCCATGCATCGCCCCGCCGAGACCGCGGCCGGGCCTTCGGACCGCGCCGCATCGGTGCCGTTTGTCACCATCTCGCGGGAAGCGGGGGCCGGGGGCAGAACGCTGATGAGCGCGCTGGTCGAACGCCTGCGCCGGCTCGACCCCGCGGCTCCGCCCTGGCAGGGGTACGACCGCCAGCTCATCGACCGCGTCGCCGAGGAACACGGCATCGATGGCCGGCGCATCGACCAGCTCGAATCCGATGAACCGAGCTGGCTGGTCGAGATCTTCGAGGGCATGAGCCTCAAGGGCGAGATGAAAGTGACCGACGCGCAAGTTTATCGCAAGGTGGTGTACACCATCCGCGAGCTGGCGCGGCGCGGGCGTGTGGTGATCGTCGGCCGCGGCGCCGCGCTGGCAACGGCCGACCTGCCCGGCGGCACGCACATCCGCCTGGTCGCGCCGCTCGAACACCGCATCGCCAACCTCGCCGAGGTCCGCGGCATGTCGCAGGCTCACGCCACCGCCGAGGTCCACCGCCTCGACCGCGCCCGTGACAAGTTCTTCCAGCGCTTCTGGCGGCTGAACGGCCTGACCGCCGAGCAATTCCACCTCACCCTCAACACCTCCCGGCTCTCGGAGGACCAACTGGTGCAAACCATCCTCGCCGCGATGCCCCGCCGACAACACGCGCAGCAGGCGGTGCCGGCGTCATGAACACACCTTGATTGGAGCTGCTCGCGGCTTCGCGAAACCGCCTGGTTGCCGCGCTCCTTCCAGGTGCGCAGCATGTGACGGGCGCGCGAAGCCGCAAGCGGCCGATTCGGTGGTCTCTGAGGGAGGCATCAGCCCAGCTTCGCGTGGGCGTCGCGGAGGAGGCGTTGGGTGGTGGGCCAGTCGATGCAGGCATCGGTGATGGATTGGCCGTAGGTCAGCTTGTCGCAATCGGCAGCGGTTTTAGGTGCGGGCTGGTTGCCGGGGGCGAGGTTGGATTCGAGCATCGCGCCGATGATGATCGGGCGCACCGCCTCGCCCGGCCGGGCGCTGCGGGCGGCGCGCTGCTGGATCAGGCTCTGCCAGACGACTTCCTGCTGCTCGTGCTTCTTCTCTGAGTTGGCGTGGGAGCAGTCGATCATGACCACGGGGGGCAGCCCGGCATCCTGCAAACGACGGGCCGCGTCGCCGACGGTCTGCGGGTCGTAGTTGGTCAGCCCCGCCCCGCCGGAGGTGATTCCGCCGCGGAGGATGACGTGGCCGGAGCGGTTGCCGGTGGTCTGCACGATGCACGCGTGGCCGTCTTCATCGATGCCGAGAAACGCGTGGGGCGACATGGCCGAGCGCATCGCGTCGAGCGCGACCTGCAGGTCGCCGGTGGTCGCGTTCTTGAAGCCGACGGGCGCGGAGATGCCCGAAGCCATCTGG
>CAZTLX010000050.1:6993-11067 GCA_964614575.1 uncultured Phycisphaeraceae bacterium
CGGTGGGTCTGGCTCTCGGTGGTGCGGGCACCGATGGCGGCCCAGGCGATCAGGTCGCCCAGGTACTGCGGGGTGAACGGGTCGAGGTATTCGGTGCCCGCGGGCAGGCCCAGCTCGTTGATCTCGCACAGCAGCTTGCGCGCGAGCCGCAGGCCGTGGTCCAGATCGAACGTGCCATTGAGGTGCGGGTCGTTGATCAGGCCCTTCCAGCCGACGGTGGTGCGGGGCTTCTCGAAATAGACACGCATGATGATCAGCAAGCGGTCTTCCAGCTCGGCCTTGAGCGCGGCGAGGCGGCGGGCGTAGTCCAGTGCCGCGGCGGGGTCGTGGATCGAGCACGGCCCGACGATGACCAGCAGCCGATCATCCTCGCCATCGAGGATGGCCTGCACCGCGTCGCGCGCGGCGACGACGGTGTCGTGGGCGACGGGGGACAGCGGGTACGCCTCGGCCAGTTCGCGGGGGGTGATCAGCGGCCGCAGCGACGCGACACGCAGGTCGCGCGTCGGTCGATCGGCGATCGCGGGCGAGGCAGACGAGGCGGGCGGGGTCTGAGCAGGCACGGTCCAACTCCGTAAACGGGCGGCAACGGGGAATCGCTCATTGTAGCGAATCCGCCCCGCCGCAGTCCCGCTTGCATGTCCCGGCGCGGCTGTCATGATGCCCGATCGCTTTCCCCTTTAATCTCACCGAGACCCGCCATGCCCACGCAGAAAAACGCCCCCGACGACCGCACCGACCACCAGGACCTGCGCATCGGCACGATGGCCGGCAAGGGCGATCGCACCGCCGACTACATCGCCGCGATCATCGACCACGGCTTCGAGTGCTTCCAGATCAACTTCTGGCAGAAGGGACCGGAAACCAAATCGCTCAAGCAGATCGCCAAGGAGGTTCATGCCGTCCTCGATGAGCACGCCGACCGTACCGGCCGCCGCGCGATCGTCTCCTCACTGGGCGCGTTCGGTAACCCGCTGCAGGAAAAGGCCCACGCCACGCTATGGAAAGACTGCATCGACGCGTGCGACGCGTTCGGCTGCGACCTGGTCTGCGGCTTCGCGGGCGCGCTCGAAGATCGACCCGTCAACGAATCGATGAGCACTTACAAAAAAGTCTTCGGCCCGCTGGCCAAACGCGCGGCCGACAAGGGCGTCCGCCTTGCGTTCGAGAACTGCGACATGGGCGGCACCTGGGACCGGCCCCGCTTCAACATCGCCCATGCACCCGCCGCGTGGGAGATGATGTTCCACGAGCTGCCCGCCGAGAACATCGGGCTTGAGTGGGAGCCCTGCCACCAGATGAACTCGCTGATCGACCCGCTGCCCCAACTCAAGAAGTGGGTCCACAAGGTGTTCCACATCCACGGCAAAGACGCGACGGTCCACTGGGATATCGTCCGCGAGTCGGGCATCCGCGGGGGCAAGCAGTTCGTCTATCACCGCACGCCCGGCTTCGGCGACACCAACTGGATCGATGTCATCTCCATCCTCCGCCAGAACAAGTTCCGCGGGTGCATCGACATCGAGGGCTGGCACGACCCGGTGTACCGCGGCGACCTGGAAATGACCGGCCAGGTCCACGCGCTCAACTACCTCAAGCAGTGCCGCGGCGGCGCTTTCGTCGATAACCCGCCGGGGTTCTAAACCCCCCGCCACCCTTTGAGGCCTCCGCATGGATCGTGACGCGGCGCTCGCCGCTTATCTTGCCGAGCATGACGAGCCTTGCCCGCGGTGTGGGTACAACCTGCGGATGCTGACCGGCACCTGCTGCCCGGAGTGTGGTTCGGCGCTACGGTTGCGGGTCGGGCTGGTTGAGCCACGGGTCGCCGCTTTGATCTGCCTCATCGCCATCACATTCCTGGGCTTCGGCGGATCACTGCTCTTCAGCCTGCTCGCGCTGTTCCACGCCGGCCCCACCTGGTACTTTCACGAAGGATTCCCCAGCAGCCTTTTCCTGATTCTGCTGCTGGTCTCAACCGGTCTGTTCTCACCCCTGGCCATCCTGGGTCGCCGGCTCATCATGCGCCGCGGATGGGCGGTGCAATGGGCGGCGGCCGCGATCGCCTTCGGGTATGTGGCGGTCATGTTCATCCTCATCGTCGTGACCTTTGATAACTGATCGCGCAGAATTTGCTTCTCGCGGCCCGGGGGGTCGATCTACAGTCGCGCCTGATCAATGGATCGAAAACCTCGACCCGGGCCTGACGACCGACGCGGCCGTCAGCGCGTGGGGGATCAAGGCCGCGCCTCGGCGCGGGAAACCGGGACACTTCGTGTCACCCGCTAAACGCACTGGGGTTCAGCCGACTTCGCGCGACTGGAAGAGCGCCACCGCGATCGCGAGCACCACGAGCGTGTAGAGCGTCGCGTACACGCTCGCGCTCAAGACGTAGATGCCATCGAACGGGTTGCCTTGCGTGATCGCGTCGGCGGGCCAGAGGAACTGCAGGTTTGGTGCCAGGCCGTAGAGCACCTTGAGCAGCAGCGCGATGATTTTGACGTGCCCCTCGGCCTGGGAGGCGAAGACCTGTCCGAAGCTCTCAAAGTATCCCGCCTGCGCTTTGAGGCCGATCTTCTGGTCCGCCAGCCCGCTGGCGCTGTTGGAGATGATGCCCAGCAGGTACACGCCGAAGCACACGACCAGCGTCATCACCTGACCCAGCCGGGTGGAGCAGGCGATGGCCACGGCGGTGAGGATCATGACCGCTTCGAGGATCAGCAGCAGGCCGATCGCGATCTGCGCCAGCTCGCCGTCGTGCTTGGTGAATTCTTCGATGGGCGACTGGAAACCCCAGTGCGGGTCGATCACCAGCACCAGCCCCAGGGCGATCAGGCCCGAAAGCGCTAACGCGCGCACGAGCGTCGAGGTGAAGGACCAGCTCAGGTAGTAGTTGCCCCACGCCGCGAGGCCGACCGATCCGAGGACCGCGACCGCCGCGAAGCTGAGCACGGGCTGGTCGAACTTGTCGGAGGCGGTCTGCATCACGCCGTGGCGGATGGTGAGGATGAAGACGACGCAGAGGATGAGGTGAGAGACGGCGATGGCGGTGAGCACGCCGAGGAACTTGCCGATCACGAAAAGCGGCCGGGCGACGGGTTTGGAGATGACGGTGAGGACGGTGCGGTTCTCGATCTCCTTGGTGAGCACGCCGGTGGCGGTGAACGCCGAGAGCAACACGCCGGCGAGGAAGACGGTGCTCAGCCCCAGGTCGATGAGCATCTTGTTGTCGCCCCGGCCGTGCTCAAGGGTGTAGGCGGCGATGGTGGGGGTAAAGCCCAGCAGGGTCCCGGCGACCAGCAGCAGCACAACGAAGATCGGCTGGCGGATCGCCTCGGTGAAGGTGTTGCGCGCGATGGTGAGGATCTGGGTCGGCATCTCGGGTCGGACATGATACGTCGGCGGCGGCGGGAAGGGTCGGGGGTAAGGGTGACCCGGGGCGAAGCGCGTCGCGAGCGACGCGGCTAAATTTCACCCCCCCATTTAGCCGCGTCGCTCGCGACGCGATCCCCCCGTCCCCCGGGAACCTTCCGGGGGCGATCCGCGTAGAATCCGGGATATGGCGAGATCCCCCCTCGATGAAGCGATGGACGCCCAGGCCGCGGACGCGGTCGCGGCGTCGGACCTGATCGTCAAGTGCGTGGGCCTGACCAAGGTCTTCCGCGACTTCTGGCTGCGCAACCGGGTCACCGCGGTCGACCACATCGACTTCGACATCCGCCGCGGCGAGGTCTTCGGCCTGCTGGGGCCCAACGGCTCGGGCAAATCGACCACCATCAAGATGATCCTCGGCCTGCTGCACCCCACCGCCGGACGCATCGCCGTGTTCGGCAAGCACCCCCGCGACGTCGCCAACAAAAACCAGATCGGCTACCTCCCCGAAGAGTCCTACCTCTACCGCTTCCTCAACGCCCGCGAGACGCTCGAGTACTACGGCCGCCTTTTCCACCAGGACCGCGCCACCCGCCACCGCCGCATCGACATGCTCCTGGAAATGGTCGGGCTCGACCGCGTCGCCCGCCGGCCCGTGGGCGAATACTCCAAGGGCATGCAGCGCCGCATCGGCATCGCTCAGGC
>CAZTLX010000050.1:11077-22246 GCA_964614575.1 uncultured Phycisphaeraceae bacterium
GACCACCGGCCTCGACCCCATCGGTACCCGGCAGATCAAAGACCTGATCCTCGAACTCAAGCAACGCGGCAAGACCATCCTCCTCTGCTCGCACCTGCTGGCCGACGTCGAGGATGTGACCGACCGCGTCGCGATCATGTATGGCGGGAAGATCCGACGTCACGGCGAGATCGACGACCTGCTCACCGAACACGACCACGCAACCATCACCGTGCCGGCGCTGGGCGAGGGCGATCGGCTGCGGATCATGGACGCGCTGGATAAGGCGGGGCTGCACGACGCACGGTTCGATCAGCCCCGCGTGAAGTTGGAGCAGTTCTTCCTCGACATCGTGGCCGAGGCGCAGAAGCAGGGCGTGATGACGGCCGGCGCGGGCAACGCCGGTCAGATCGCCGGGTTCCTGCGGGGCGAGGAAGACGACGCGAAGCAGCGCGAAGGCCGGGCCCTGATCGAAGGCCTGACGCGCGACCGCCTTGCCGGACCGGCGCCGAACCAGGCGGCCGAGGAAAAAACCACCCCCACGCCCAAGCCCCGGCCGCAAGACGACGTGCTGGGCGAACTGACCGGTAAAACCAAACCAACCACACCGACGCCCACGACAAGGCCCGCGGCCGAAACCCAGCCCACCCCGCCCAAAACCCGCGAAGACCGCTCGGTCATCGACGAGCTGCTGGGCTGATTTTTTTGTGCCTCTTGTGCCTCTTTGTGGCTATATCCCGCTTGTGGCGAAACATCAGACTCCGAACACGCTATGGCTTCACCGTTCCTCAAATGGCTGATCGTTGCCCTCGCCCTGCTCGGCGTGACCGCCGCGCTGTGGGCGTTTTTGTTCTTTCAGGATCAACTCGTCGCGGCCCGCGCGGTGGCGGGGGTGGGGAATCTGCTGATCGATGGCTGGCTGATCTACGGCCTGTGGCGGTGGCGCGAGGTGCCTTGGGTCCGGCGGCTGGGGACGATCCTGCTGATCACCCTCGTGTCGCTGCTGCTGGTCGGCGGGATGTCGGCGCTGGGGTATCGGGCCGGCGCGGTGTTCGTCGCCAGCGCCTGGGCGATGGCGATGCTCTTCGTCCTCGGGCTGGGGCTGCTGCGGCTGCTGCTGACGCCGGGCTACCCGATCATCGGTGTCGCGCGCACCGTGCTCGACGAGGCCATCCGCATGAAGACGCCCATGGTCTTCATCGTCATGCTCATGCTGCTGGTACCGATGCTGCCGCTGTTCATCTCCAGCGAGGACCAGCTCCGCTATCAGATCCAGTCGTTCTTGAGCTGGTCGATGATCATCGTCGGCGGGATGCTCGGGCTGATGACGGTGTTCCTCGCGGTCGGCACGATCACCGGCGAGATCGAGAAGCGGCAGATCTTCCTCACGCTGACCAAACCGGTCAGCCGCGTGCAGTACCTCGCGGGCAAGTGGCTGGGGATCACGGCGCTGAACCTGCTGCTGGTCGCGGTCTCGGGCGTGGCGATCTACGCGTTCGTCATGCTGCTGGCGGCGCAACCGGCCAAGAGCGGCACCGACGCGCTGGCGGTGCGGGAAGAGGTCATGGTCGCCCGGCGGACGATCAAGCCCATCCCCACCAATGAAACCGGCCTCTCCGGCGCGCTGGCCGAGCGCCTCGAACGCCTCCGCCGCGAGGAGCCAACGACCTACGGCAACCCCGGCGACCCGCTCGACACGCTCGACCCCGAGACGCTCAACAAGGTCCAGCAGCAGGTGATGACCGAGTGGTACACCATCGGCCCGCAGAACCGCACCGTCTATCGCTTCACCGGCCTGAGCAACCTGCCCGCGGGGACCGACGCCATCCAGTTCCGCTTCAAGCCCAAGGCCGCGTCCAACCCGCCCGATGGGTTTGTCCGATTCGCAGTGCGGCTCAACGGGCGTCCTTACCTCAACCCCTTCGATAACGAGTTTCGCGGCACGTCGATCTTCAAGTATGCCGACAACAAGTTCCACGTCCTGCCCCTGCCGGTGGAGGCGATCAATGCACAGGGCGTGATGGATATCGAGGTCTTCAACGTCCGCCTGCCCAACGCCCCCCCGCCGCCGAGCCTGACCTTCAACACCAAAGACGGGCTGGAGGTGCTATACCGCGTCGGCTCGTTCGAAGCGAACCTCCTGCGGTCGATGACGATCGTCTGGCTGCGGCTGGCGTTCCTGGCGATGCTCGGTCTCGCGGCCGGGTCGTTCCTGGGCTTCCCCGTCGCCTGCCTGCTCGCCGGGCTGGTGTACATCGCCGCGACGGGGCACGGCTACATCGCCGAGTCGATGAGCACCTACGCCGCGTTCCCCCGCAACACCCTGCCGCTGTGGGACCGCATCGCGGGCATCCCCGTGACGATCGGCGACCAGCTAAGCGAGGGCAAGGTGTACGACGCGTTTAAGGTGATCGTGCGGATGATCGGCTCGGGGTTCATCGCGCTGGTGCCCTCGTTTGCCGAGCACAACCCCACGCCGCTGCTGTCCGACGGCCGCGTGGTGCCCTGGCCGATGGTCGGCCGCTCGGCGCTGTGGGTCGGGGGGGTGTGGACCGGTATCGTCGCGGTGATCGCCTGGCTGCTGTTCCGCACGCGCGAGATCGCAAGGGTGATTGTGTGAGGTATTTTCGATTGCGTGTTTTTCGATTTTCGATAGGTGAACCCCGTCAAGCCCGCTGATGCGCAGCGCAGCGGAGCTTCGACGGGATACCCGACGGGTCAACCAGAAATAACCATCAAGGAACCCACCCGCGTCCCAATCCCGCATTGAATCGAAAATCACGAAATCGAAAATCGAAAATCAATATGAACAACGACCGCCTCGTCCAACTCGTTTCGCTCCTGGTCGCCGTCGCTGCGTTAATCGGCACGGCGATCATGATCCCGTGGATCAACACGCAGCGGCGCGACCTGCAACTGACCTACGACCCGATCAAGGGCGACCGCGTCCCGCCGCACATCGCGCTGCTGACCACCGCCGCCGGTTCGTTCCGCGGCATCCTGGTCGATGCGCTGTGGTACCGCGCCGAGATGCAGAAGCGCGACGGTCAGTACCACGAGGCCAACACGCTCGCCGAGGCCATCGTCACCTTGCAGCCGCGCTTCCCGCAGGTCTGGTCGTTTAACGCGTGGAACCAGGCGTACAACATCTCCGTCGGCACCTACACCGCCGAGGAACGCTGGGACTGGGTCTCCAAGGGCGAGCGGATGCTGCGGACCCGCGGCATCCCCTACAACCCCAAAGCCGTGCTGCTCTACAAGGAGCTGGCGTGGATCTGGTTTCACAAGATCGGCGGCAACACCGACGACTTCCACAACTATTACAAGTACAAGGTCGCCGAGCAGTGGGATGAACTGCTGGGCAGCCCGCCGATCGGGGCGCCGGCGCCGGTGGTGCTCGCCTGGTTCGAGCCGGTGCGAAACGCGGCCGACGAATACTTCGTTTTCGACCGCCCGTCTTATCGGATGGTCGAGAAGCTCGATGCGCTCGAGGCGGCCGCGCCCGAATGGGCCGGGGCGATCGAGCCGCTGCGCGAGCTGGACGTGATGCGCCTGCGCGATCGGCTGCTGGACCTGAGGCGCAAGCCCCCCACGCGCAGCGAAGCCGGGCGGGTGGTGCTCGGCGAGTTGCTCACGCTGGCGGAAGCGGCGCGGTCACGCTCGCAGGCCGACCCGCTGACCATGCTGTTTCAAGAACACCCGCCGACGCAGGTGCTGGCCGAGGCGCTGGGCACGGCGGGCTGGGGCGTGGATGACGAAGGCGTCGAGCGGACGATCCGCGCGATCGGTCGGCTGCAGGGCCTGTTCCGCGCGACGGGCTTTGAGCCGGGGCAGTTCGTGCAATGGGCGCAGATGAACCTGCCGCCCGAGGAGTACACCCTTTCTCGCATCATGTTCATGGCCGACTTCAGCGACGGCTGGGGCCCGCTGCTGCCCTTCCTCCGCGCTCGCGCGCTGACCAACGTCATGTTCATGGACCCGGGGCAGATGTACGACACGATGGCCAAGTACGGCCCGCTGGACTGGCGCCACCCCTACAGCCACGCGCTCTACTTCTCCCGCCTCGGCGTGGACAAGTCCGACATCCTGCTCGACCGCACCAAGATCGACCTGCTCAATACCTACCGCGGCATCGTCCACGCGCTGCAGGGCCTGCGCGACGTGGGCCGGGTCAACTTCGACCCCCTGGGCGGCCGCGTCTCCTTCCAGCCCGACCCGCGCTTCATCGACCCCTACCTCCTCGCCGTCGTCGAGGGCAAGGACTGGATCACCGACACCGAGGGACGCATCGACTGGGGCACCGGCGTGCTGACCAGCTTCAAATCCGGCCACGAGAACTTCCTCCAGGTCGCGGTCGTCACCGAATACCTCTATGGCCGCGAGGACAAGGCCCGCCAGTACTACCAGCAGCTCCGCCGAGAATACGCCGACGAGCCACACAACCAGCGCGAAGGCACGTACAACCTCGCGATGGAAGAATTCATCACCGACACGTTCCTCAAAGACGGGGACATGCAGACCGTCAACCGCACCTTCGTCGATGGGCTGATCTTCCAGGCGTTGACCCGGGGCCTGGCCGAGCAGCGCGGCGACGTGTTCAACAAGTTCCTGAGCATCGCGCAGGCGTCCCACCGCCGCTACAACGAGATGCGTGCCAACCCCGGCTCCGTCGCGTATGCCGGCGAGGAGCGCCTCGCCCTGCCCTCGCTGCGTGAGGTGCTGGTGCCCGATGCGTTTGCCGCGTTCCTCTCGCAGAGCGGGTATCCGCTGGATGTGCGGGCGCGGTCGTATCAGTTTGCCCCCAACGAGTTGCAGCGCGCGGTTTACCGCCGTGTGCGCCAGCCGATCCTCAACCAGTTGGAGGCCGCGATCGCCGCCGACCCCAATGCCGTGCCCGGCGTCGAACCCACGACGGTATTCGACCGCCTCTTCCCGCGCCCCGCCGGGCTGCCCGAGCAACAGCAGGCCCCCGCGCCGACGAACCAGACCCCCCCGGCCGGGACGATCCAACGCCAGTAGGCCTCCCGCGCCGCGCCCGCGTAACCCTGCCGGGGATAAGAACAATCACCCGCGTGTTCACGCGCGTGGTTGCGCGGTGCCCGCCCGCCCCGTTTCAGACACGTCGGAGTGCTTTACCCCATGCGCCACTTCCTGCCCGCCGTCATGCTGATATGTCTCACGCCGCTGGCCTCGGCCGGGGTCTTTCAGTTCACCACACCGATCCCGACCGAGAATCACGAACACGCCGCCTTCCTCTGGCTGCCGCCGGAGGCGACCGAAATCCGCGGCGTGGTGGTGGCGGGCATGACGCTGATGGAGGCCTACTTCGCGCAGGACCCGATCGTCCGCGCCGCGTGCGCCGAGCAGCAACTCGCGCTGGTCTTCACCACCTGCGGGCTGGGCAGCTACGACGTGCAGCGGGTGCTCGACGACCTGGCGGCGAGGTCGGGGTATGCGGAGTTGGCGGTGGCACCGCTGTTTTTCGTCGGTCACTCGGCCGGCGGGCCGCAGGCGCGCGAGAAAGCGATCAAGCACGCGGAGCGGTGTTTCGGGCTGATGCAGTTCCGCGGCGGGACACCTGGCGACGGTCCGGCCGGGCCGGGCTGGGTGCCGGCGGGCATCCCTTGCCTGGTGATGATGGGGCAGTTCGATGAGTTCGGCGGGATGATGCGTGACGCCGACGGCCGCGAGAGCTGGCAGCGCGTCGCGGATGTCGTTGCCGGGTATCGCGCGGCCAACCCGGCCAACCTCGTCGCGCTGGCGGTCGAGCCGGGCGCGGGCCACTTCGCCTGGTCCGACCGCAACGCGACGCTGTTTGCCGCGTTCTTGAAAGCCGCGGCCGAGGCACGCATCCCCGCCGCGCGGGACGCCCATGCCCAGCAGCCGCCGACGCTCCAGACGATCGACCCCCAGACCGGTTACCTGACCAGCCTCGATTTGCTGGACGAAGATTCGCCCCAGCCCGCGCCGATCGGCGACTACACCGGCGACGCGGGGCGCGCCTCGTGGCACTTCAATCGGGCGCTCGCCGAAGCCACCGTCGCCTACCACGCGGGGCTCGATAAGAAAGACCAGTTCATCCGTTGGGAAGATGGCACGTGGGTCGATGCGGGCGTGCGGCACTTCTTCACCGGCCTTAAGTGGGTCGAGCCGGGCGACGTCCTTCAGGTCCACCCCACCTACCGCGACACCTACCCGCCCAACGCCGACAACGGCCAAGGCCCACGCTGGGCCGCCGCGGGACAACCCGTCGGCCGCAGCGACGCGCCCATCCGCGTCGTCCCCGTCGCCGGTCCCCTCGAAGCGGTCGGCGAGCATCAGCTCCGCCTCACCTTCAGCGCCCTGTTCCCCGCCGATGCCCGCCACCGCGCCACCTTCCTCGCCCTCAGCGAAGGCGACCACACCTTCCGACACACCGAGCAGGTCGGCATGATGCCCCGCGGGTTCAAAGGCCTCGGCGGCAAGGCCCAGACCATCACCTTCCCGCCGCCCGACAGCCTCAAAGCCGATGGCCAACCGATCACCTTGAACGCGACCTCCGACGCCGACCTGCCCGTCCGCTACTACATCGCCCACGGCCCGGCCACCATCGAAGGCAACCAACTGCGCATCACCGAACTGCCTAAACGCGCGAAACGACCCGTCGAAGTCAAAGTCGTCGCCTACCAGCCCGGCCGCGGCCTCGACCCCAAAGTCGCCACCGCCGCCCCCGTCGCCCACACCCTCCACATCACCGAATAACTCACCCCCCATTCCCACAGCCAAACCTATCTCCCAGACCAAGCCCGCCGATACGCAGGACGCGGTAGCGGCCAAGCTTCGGCGGGGTATCCCTTTCGCCCTCCCCCAACAAACAAAATACCTATCTAACCCTTGATCAAGTGCCACCCCTGCTCCGCGCGCAGCGTGTTCACCCGCGCCAGCACCCCCGGCTCCTTGCCGATCAGCTTCACCAACTGCGACGTGCTCACCCCCAGCACCGCCGCGGCCGCGGGCAGCTTGCCACCGCACGCCTCCAGCGTGTCCAACGCCTCGGCCAGCAGGGCGGGGTAATCCGCGTGGTTCACGTTCACCGCGATCTTCCCGCCGCGCACCCGCGACGACCACAATGCGCCCGGCACGCTGCCCTGCGGCCGGGCGACGCGGTGCTCGACCGCCAGCTTCATGCGTAATCGCCGCAGCGCAACGCGCTGGTTCTCCGTCTGGCTCCGCCGCTCCGAGGCCTGCGCTTCGAGGCCGGTCGGCTCATCGCGCAGCCGCACCGCCGTCTCCACCTTGTTGCGGTGCTGCCCGCCCGGCCCCGAAGCGCGCCCCGTCGCCCGCACGCAGCGCGCCAGCAACCCCGCGTCGTCCAGCCCCGCGGGATGCAGCGCCTCGTCGCTCATCCCCGAGAGCATACGCGCTTCCGGGGGTAGCCGGCGAGCTACGCCTCGCCTGGTTGCCTTTCGTGCTCGCGCGAAAAAACCGGGCGAGGCGTAGCTCGCCGGCTATGTTGAGTGCGCCATGGTGTCGTTATCGCACCGGCTCGAGCATGCGGTCGCGGCAGATGCGCAGCGCGGCCAGCGCCAGCGGCGTGGCGACCAGCGGGTCGTCTTCCTTGCCATCGGTGAATCGGTTGGTCCACGAGCCGTCGGCATTCTGCCGATCGATCAGCTCGCGCGCCAGCGCCGGGGCCCAGTCTTCGGTGCGGTGCTGGAGTCGATCAAAGGCGTGCGCCGCCGACCACGCCCAGTAGTAGTAATAGCTGTCGCGCAGCACCTCGCGGTCGGGGTTGAAGGTGCCGGGGTTGGTCGCCGGGTCGAAGTGACGCACCAGCCACGCGCGGGCCGCGGCGACGTCGGCATCCTGCGGGGTGCGGCCGGCGGAGAGCAGGATACGCACCGCGTCGGCCGTGGCGCTGCCGTAGGAATGAAACCGTCGGCCGGGCACGTCCAGCCCGGACTCGCCGGCCTTGTTGCGTGCGGGGTCCACGGGGGAGAAGAAGAACCCGCCGTCGGCGTTGCGGCATTGCCGCGTGAAGGCCGCGGCATCCTGGATCAGCGGGTCGCCCGGCCCGACGCCGCCGAGCTTCAGCGCCCCCACCGCGAACAGCGTAGCCGAGAGGTTCGCGTCCCGCGTCGCGGCGACCGCGTCATCGCTCGGCCGCGTGGGCACAAACGGCGCATCGGACCACCCGCCGAACTGCGGGTCCTCGCGCGACCATCCGTTGCCTTCATCGAGCCGATAGCGTTTGACCATCTCGACAAACGCCATCTGCTGCGGCCGATGGGCCATGAGCATGACCCACGACGCCTCGGCCGCGCCATAGACGGGGTTGATGAGCCTGGGGGTGATCGAGCCGTCGTCCGCAACCCACCCGGCCAGGGCCTCGACGCCGCGACGCGTGCCCGGGTCTTCGGGCTTGACGACCATGAGCGTGGCCAGGACGTGGGGCGAGAGGGATGCGCTATCGCGAAAGATGCCGTAGGTCGCGCTGCGCCACAGCCCGTCCGCGTGCTGCTGGGCCAGCAGGTACTGTCCCGCTCGGTCGATCGCGACATCGGCCTCGGCGACGCGGGCCGCGGTGTCATCCGAACACCCCGCCATCACGCCGAGGGCCAGTGCGAACAACACGCCACGATAAAAACAGATCATCCCACCACGCATGGCGGGATGATAGACGCTTCTCGTGATGGGTCGGTTCCGGGATGTCCGGGGAGATTCCGGGGATGATTCCGGGGGATTCCGGGGGCCGCTTGCGGCTTCGCGCGACAGTTCGGCCAACGCGCAGCTTGACGGCGTGCGGGGCGTGTCGGCCGCGCGAAGCCGCAAGCGGCAAATCACGCCCGCCGCCGCGTGAGCATCAGCCCCGCGCCCACAATCGCCAGCACCAAAGCGCCTGGTTCGGGGATCGCCTGCAATGTCAGGTCGTCAAACGCGATCAGTTTATTGTTATTCCAACCGATTTTGAGCGATGTGATGACTTGGGAGCCGTTGTCCCAGCCGATAAATGCCCCATCTCCTTTGTTGGCGACGGTGATCTGATTATCCGTCGTCACTGACTGGCCGTTAATTTCATCCACGGAAAAGATCGTGTTATTCACATCTGCATTCGACATGAAGATGCCCGCCTTCACGATTTGCAGCGTGGAATCGATGATGATCTCGATCTGGCCGGACGAATTCGTGCCGGGATCTGGAACGCCGGTGCTGCCGAAGGCCGGCCCGGAAATGCCCAAAGCCACCGCATTGTCAAAGAACAGATGATTGATGGTTGAATTCAACACATCAACCGATGCCCCCAAGGAGTTCACGATCGCCAGCTCCGCATCCGGCAACGACCCCGTGAGATTGGCGAAGCTTTGCGAGTTATAAGCGCCCGCACCTCCGTCGAAAGTGTAAACCTCAGGAGAGGAAAAACCCGCGTCACTGGACAGCAGCGCCCCCGCCGCGGGGAGCGCGAGGGTGAGGCCGAGGGTCAGGCTCAGGGCGAGGGTGGTGGTTTTTCGAAACATTCGGCCTCCGGCGGGCTGGTGGGGGTTGGGCCCGGTATTGAACTGATCCGTTTATACCGCACGCGGTCCCGCGATGGAAGGGGGAATCGTGAAGATTGCCCAAGAGTTTGCCGCGAACGTCACGCAGACATAGCCGGCGGGCTACGCACGCCCGGAGATGTGCTCACACGAAGTGAAGGTGAAACGCAGCACCGGGTGGGCGTAGCCCACCGGCAGTGGCGGCGCGGGGGTGGTTCAGGGGCCGCCCGCGGCCTGGGCGGCTTCGCGGACCGACCCGCCGTAGAACAGCCAGCCCAGGCCGATGGTAAACACGAAGCACCCGTAGAGCGCGTGTTCGAGCCAGGCCGCGGCCAGCGACTTGCCGCGCTCGTAGCTGTAGCCGAAGAGCAGCCCGCCGAGCATGCACAGGCCGACGGGCAGCCAGGTCGTGGGGTCGGCCGTGGCAAAGACGACATGCACCCAACCAAACACCAGCGCCGAGGCGGTGATACGGGTCACGGCGGTGGTCAGGATGCCGCGGTATCGGCGAAACAGAAACGCGCGGTAGATCAGCTCTTGGGGATAGACCGAAACGATCGGGTAGCCGAGCATGATCGTCGCCCACAGCGCGGCGTTGCGGCGGGGCAGCGCGAACCATCGGACATTCTCGTGCAGGTTGATCAGGCCCGCGGCCCGCAGCCCGACCAGCACCGCCATCAGCCCGGCCAGCAGGGCCATACCGAGCAGGAACAGCCCCCCGACGCGCTTCGCCTCGCGCCACAAGCCGCGCCAGTGCCACAGCGCCCGGCGATCGTAGCCGGGGTCCAGCAGCAGGTAGATCAGCGTCGCGAGGCCGAAGACCAGCAGCGTCGGCATCATCCAGCTCATGCTGACGTAACCGAGGACAAACGGCAGCGGCGCGCCGACGAACACAATCATGAACTCGGCCCAGCGCAAAGCGGCCCGCGCGGGTGTCGTCGTCCGTTCATCAATCGGGGCCAGCGCCTCGGTCATGGGACATGATGGTAGCGCGATACCGCGCGGCTGGGGGGAACCGCCGCTTGCGGTTTCGCGCAACGGTACGGCGGCCGCACGCCGGCAAGGTGCGCGGTGATGGTTCGGTTTCGCGAAGCCGCGAGCGGCGAGAACGAATTGATACGGACCCCGCACACGGATCGTGTCGGACACGGCATCACGCCCGGTGCCGGCGGCGGTAGGCGCTGGGGCTGGTGCGCAGCACGCGGCGGAACGACTCGTTGAGGCGCTGGGGCGTCGAGAAGCCGCAGTCAAAAGCGATCTGTGTGATCGGCCGATCGGTCGTCGCGAGCAGCTCCTTGGCGTGGTCCAGGCGCTGGAGGAGGATCTGATGGCCGATGGTGTGGCCCACCGCCTTCTTGAAGCGCAGCTCGAACATGCGGCGGCTGATGTCGGGACGCTGCGCCAACTCGCCGGCGCTCAATGCCTCGGCAAAATGCACGCGGATGAAGTGCAACGCCTCGGCAACCAGCGGGTCGTCCACCGCCTCGATGTCCGTCGATTGCCGCACCCGCACCCCGCGCGGAGGAGGCGGACCGCAGACCCGAGACCATCATGGCGTTCTGGATCATCTGGATGCCTTGCTGGACCGCCGCGCCGCCGGTGAGTGCGGAGGCGAGGCTCGGAGCCTGGAAGCAGATGATGGCCATGAGAATCATCACGACGCAGTACTTCAGGCTTT
>CAZTLX010000051.1:0-22217 GCA_964614575.1 uncultured Phycisphaeraceae bacterium
ACCAGGCCGCTTAACCTTGTTGTTCCCCGCGCCCGTCACTTGGGGGGAAGCTCAACCTTCATCGAGCGGCCTCCCATTAAGGGCATAACAAAAAAGCTCAATTGCAGGCCACCCGCGGGAGCGGGCATCCCACCGACCACTGGATGATCCATCTTCCGGGGGCGGGCGTCGCGGGTCAACTGCAGCCGGTGGTTAGGTGCCGCCGCCAAAGACGGATCATTCCGTAAGCCACTGCACCGGCAGGAAGCATCAAGACGAACGCAAGCAGCGTTGTCCAGCAAAGTTCCCAGGCCACCAGCGGCGAAGCAAGAAGCCCGGATGGCTCTACCACAACCATGCTAAGCATGTGGAATCCAAAGAAGACGAACCACAGTGTTGCCGCGATTGCCGAGGGCATAAATAGCATCCAACGATCTGAATGCGACGTTGGAAGTTGCATGAGGCACCTAACTGATTAAACAGAATTGATTCGGCAGAATGTCCACCGGTTTCGATAGAGTATCTCCCGCGTTGTGGCCGTTGTCAATGAGAAAACACGGCGTAAACCCAGGCAGAATCGCGGTATTGGCGTCGCGTATGGCAGAATCAAATCTCTCTTCATGAGACGCTTGTGGCCGGGTGCCGCACTTCATGGGGGGCATGATGGGTGCCGCTGGTGTAGCGACTTCGACAGGCCTCAGGCAATCTGGAAGCATGGCGTATCGCACGTTGATGCGTCGGCCTCGCGAAGCCGCGAGCGGCTACCCGGCTTGGCCGACGTGATGGTCAGAGGCGGCCATCCGCCTTCGGTTGAAGTGCGGCACCCGGCGGGGTGGCTCGCGGGGGGCACCCTCCCCGACCTCCCCTCAAGGGAAGGGGAGGGGCAGCTTCCGGGGCCGGGGCAGCTTCCGGGGCCGGGGCAACTTCCGGGGCTGGGGCAACTTCCGGGGGCGGGGCGGCTTCCGGAGCAACTTCCGGGGTAGGATGCGGGGCTATGTCCAGGCAGGTGCGGCAGGTGATTGCGTTGGTGACGGCGACGGATGCGGAACTGCGGCCGATCCGGCGGCGGCTCAAGCTCGGCCGCGTGCGGCGGCTGCGCTTCGCGGGCGATGTCGCGGGCAAGCGGGTGATCGCCGCGGTCACCGGGCCCGGGCAGATGCGGGCCACCGCGATGGTCGAGCGGCTGCTCACGCAACACGGGATCACGCGGCTGGTTCACTTCGGCTTCGCGGGGGGCCTGAACCCGGGGCTGGTCACCGGCGAGCTGCTGCGGATCGGGCAGGTCATCGCGCCCACCGAGCGGCCGATCGAGCTGGCGGCGGTGCGGCCGCACACGCTGCTGACGATGGACCAGCCGATCTACTCGGTGGCGCACAAGGCCTCGACGTGGGCGCAGTACAACGCCGACGCGGTCGATATGGAGAGCCACGCGGTCGCGGCAGTGTGTGAGCAGTCGGGCGTGCGTTACACGGCGGTGCGGGCGGTGAGTGACCCGGCGGATGTCGCGCTGCCGCCGGGCGCGCTGGCGATGCTGCACGACGACGGGCGGACGGACCTGATCGGGGCGGCGATGTTCGTGGCGTTCAACCCGCTGCGGATCGGGCCGCTGATGCGGCTGTCGCAGGACGCGGGGCTGGCGGGCCAGACGCTGGCGGACGAGGTGGAGCGGATCGTGGGGGAGTTTGGTGGTTAGACCATCATGTCTTAAAGGCGATCCCGCCCAAGCTTCGCCCCCGGAAGGGGCTGCGCATCAGCGGGCTTGGGGGGAGCGGAGCATGTAGAGGAAGGTGGGGCCGCCGAGGAGGGCGGTGAAGATGCCGATGGGCATGAGGCCGATGCGGTTGGTCTGGGCGAGGGCGGCGGCGGCGGTGTCGGCGGCGATGACCAGGGCGGCACCGAGCATGGCGGCGGCGATGACGAGGGTGGTGTGGCGCGGGCCCAGCAGCAGGCGCGCCAGGTGCGGGCAGATGAGGCCGACGAAGGCGATCGGCCCGGCGAGCACGACCGCGCCCGCGGCCAGGGCGCTGGCGGTGAGGAACAGGATCAGCCGAAGCCGCGACAGGTTCACGCCGACGCTCTGCGCTTCGTCATCCGAGAGCGTCGCGGCGTCCATGGCGCGGCCTTGCCAGATCAGCAGCATCAGTCCCAGCGCGACGGCGAGGCCGACGGCCCAGACGGTGGCCGCGCTGTGGCCGGTGTTGAGGAAGCCCATCATCCAGCGGGAGAGGTCTTCCTTGACGCCGCCGGGCCCGGCGAGGTAGTAGAAGACCATGATGAGCGCGCCGTTGATGGTGGAGAGCACGACGCCGGTGAGCAGGAGGCTCAGCGGGTCGAGCCCGCCGCGGCGGTAGGAGGCGAGATAGACCACGGCCATGCTCGCGGCCGCGCCGGCCAGCGCGCCGGTGTGCGCGGGGGGCAGGGGGGTCATCGCGCCCGCGGCTTCGGCGAGCTTGTAGGCGATCAGCCACTGCACCATGATCCCCGCGCCCGCGCCGGTGGAGAGCCCGAGGATGAAAGGCTCGGCCAGCGCGTTGCGCAGCAGCGCCTGCAACGCCACGCCGCCGACCGCCAGCGCCGCGCCGACGATCAGGCCCAGCCACATGCGGTGCCAGCGCTCGGCCCAGAAGTCGCCCCAGAGCGGACCCGCGGGGTACCCCATCATCGAGCTGCCGATGTACAGCCGCGCCGCGACGACCAGCAGCAACACCGCCGCGATCGCCAGCAATACCACCGCCCGGCGTGGGCCCGATCGGCCGAGCGCCTCAGCCATCGCCGGCCTCCGTCGGCGGCAGCGTGATGCCGTGGACCCGCTCGGCGAACGTGGCCGCGAGGTCGGGCAGGTTCGTGCTCGGCAGCATGGCGTGCGGGTCGTTGATGAGGTAGATGCGTTGGTTCTGCACGGCGGGGATGGCGAGGCCGCGGAACGCATCAAGCCGCGGGTCGTCTTCGCCTTGCAGCGGCGGGTCGTTGGGCCGCAGCAGGAGGATGACCTGCGGCTGCATGGCCAGGAGCATCTCCCGGTCGAACTGCGGCGCGGTGCCGAGCGTTTTGTCCACGGCGTTGGTGGCGTTGATCGTGGCGAGCAGTTGGTCGTGTACGGTCCCTTGCCCGCTGGCCATGACCGGGTCCAGCCCGATGCACATGAGCACGGTGACCGGTTCGAGTTCTTCGGTCGCGCGGCGGACATGACGGAGGCGATTGAGCAGGCGCTGTCGCAGGGCGGTGGCTTGCTCGGGCATGCCGAGCTGATCGCCGAGGTCGTTGTCATCGCCCCGGCGGTGCAGGGTGTCGGAGACATCGGCGAAGCTGCGGGGGTAGCGTTCGGTGTAAAGCTCGAAGCTGCCGCGTTTGGCCAGATCAACGAGCCGGCGCGAGGGCGAGTCCTTGCTCCGGAGGGTGATGACCAGGTCCGGCTCCAGGGCGAGCAGTTTTTCGATATCGACCGAGGCGAAGTTGCCGACGATCGGTCGGCCCTTCTTGGCCAGCGTGTCGTGCTCGGCGACGCCGACGATCTGGTCCTCCAGCCCCAGGTCCACGAGCATGCGGGTCACGGCGGGGATGAGGCAGACGATGCGGCGATCCTCGCCCGCGTTGGACTGCGTCGGTCCGCAAGCCGGCAGCACGAGCCCCCCCAGAAGCAGCAGGCACAGCAGGTGAAGCCGGGGCATCACGCGCCTTCCTGATCGGCGGTCGGCGGGGCGGGGGTATCACGCTCGATCTTGTCGGGGGTTTGCGGGGCGAGGTTTTCGGCGTCGGTTTCGAGATAGACCTCGCGGTAGTCGATGCCATCGGCGCTGCGGCGCATGAGCAGGTAGACCCACGTCTGGGCGCTGAAGTAGAAGCTGAACGCGAACGCGGGCAGCAGCAGGATCAGCAGACGCACCCACACCGCGATCAGCCAGGCGGCGGCCTTGCCCGACCAGGTGAGCGTGACCTTGGCGTCGCCGGCCTCGGGGATGAGCGTGCCGAGGCGCGGGTCGGCGATCATCGCGTCGAGCCGGCTCACGCCCTCGGCCACCTCGCGGAAGACCAGCAGGTCGGCAAACGACTTGGTCGCGGCCAGCGTGAGGAAGACGATGAGCCCGACGAAGAGGTAGGTGATCGCGCCGTAGATGGTGAGCACGACGTTGTAGAAAACCCAGTGCCAGGGCCGGCCGATGACGTAGCCGTAGGCCCGGCTGATCGCGTCGAAGAAGTCGGCACCCTCGACGGCGACGGCGGGGAACATCAGGCCGAAGCCCGCGACCAGCCCGATCAGCAGCAGCGCGATCACCGCGCCGCCGGCGAGCATCAGCCCGAAGCCCAGCCCGCCGAAGATGTCCAGCACCGGCACATTAAACAGCAGGCCGGCGAGCGCGAGCAGCATGCCGATGGCCAGGATCAGCAGCAGCGGGGTCAGCGGCGAGAGCACCAGGTGGTGGTAACGCCGCGCGGCGAACACGACGGCGTCGGCGAGCGTGGGCGGCCGGCGCACGGTCGCGTGCAGCGCGGCGTGCCGGCAGATCGCGCCGCCGATCAGGCAAAGCAGCAGGAAGGTGTAGAGCAGATACGTCGCGAGGAAGCCGGGGTGGGTGTGGTAGAGCCAGCCGGGGATGGTGGTGGTCATGCGCAGGATCGCGCCGATGACGCCGGTTTGCTCCTGCCCGGAGAGGAAGGCGGTGAAGCCGAAGTCCGGCACGAGGGCGGAGCGGATCAGGTCGTCGAAGGCGGTGAGTTCCTCGCGCAGCAGGGTCTGGAAGATGCCGGCGCGTTCGGTGGCGTCGGTGGCGCCGCGGCGCAGCAGTCGCATCGTGTCGCGATGTTCTGCGGGGGTCTGGGTGCGGTAGCTGCGCAGCTCGGTGGGGAAGACCTGCGGCCCCCAGGCCAGGTCCATGCCGATGCCGCCGAGGTAAAGCAGCACCGCCAGGAGCAGGCCCAGCCCGAGCTTGGCGGGGTGGATGGCCATGCGAAACGCGCGGAAGAGCCGGGTGACCGGCAGGAGGTTGGGCCAGTCGATCCCTTCGACGCGGACGCGGTTGAGGTCTTGAGGCATGTGGGGGCCTGAGATAAGCGCGGGGGAGGCTCGGTTGGCCCCATGATAGGGAGGGGGCGCGGGTGGTGCAGCGGCGTGGTGGATTCGATCCGACCCTTCACGGCGCTTCGCATACGGCCTGGGGTCGGGGCGGGGGCGCTTGCGATGACTCAGCCGGCGACGCTGGCGGCTTCGTCGAGGGCGCGCGGGTCTTCGCCGCGCTCGATGGCGGTGATCTTGGCGATGCGGCGGGCGTGGCGGCCGCCCTCGAAGTCGCTGGTCATCCACACCTCGATCAGCCGCTCGATCATGCGCGGCCCCAGCAGGTCGGCGCTGAGGCAGATGATGTTGGCGTCGTTGTGGCGGCGGGCCATCTCGGCGCTGATCTCATCGTGGACCTGCGCCGCCCGCACGCCGGGCAGTTTGTTCGCGGTGATCGCCATGCCGATGCCCGTGCCGCACAGCAGCACGCCCATGTCGGCGCGGCCCTCGGCGATGGCGAGGGCCACGGGGTACGCCTGATCCGGATAATCGCATATCGTCTGCTCGCAGGCGCCCATCAACTGAATCTGTGCGCCGTGCATCTTCAACACCCGGACGATCCGATCGATGACGTGCGCTCCGCGGTGGTCGGCGGCGATGGCGATCTTCATCACAGTTGCTCCTTCAACCGGGCGTCGAGAGCGCGGGCGATCTGCTCCGCGGTGGACTGGTAAGCGCCGAGGCTCTGGCCGATCGGGTCGGCGATGTCCGCGTGCTCATCGAGGCGGAGCACGCGGTCGGTCGCCGAGGGGGCCATGTCGCGCACCGCGCGGACGTGTGACGCGGTCATGCCGAGGATCAGGTCGGCCTCATCGATCATCGCGTGGGTCAGCGGCTGGGAGCGGTGATGGCTCAACTCGATGCCGCGGGACTCAAGCGCTTCGACCGCCTCGGGGGTCGCCGGGCTGTCCGCCCCCGCGGCCACACCCGCTGATTGTACCGCAAGCCCGGCCGCGGCAAGCTCATCGACCCGGATGCCCAGCCGATCCGCGAGCGACTGCCGGGCGAGGGCCGCGGCCATCGGGGAGCGGCAGGTATTGCCGGTGCAGACCATGAGGATGTTGAAGCGGGCCAGCCGTTCGATGGTGCGGCGGTCGTACACGCCTTCGTGGAGCACCTGGACGACGGGCGAGCCGCGCTTGATCGCGAGGCTGACGGCGGTGGAGGGCTTGCCGTGCTTGCACGGGCCGCCGTCGAGCAGGTATTCGGCGACGCCTTGGACCACGGCCGCGGCTCGCTCGCCATCGGCCGGTAGCGGCATGCCGTCACGCGACGCCGAGGACGCGACGACCGGCACACCGATCTCGCCCAGCAGTTGCCGCGCCAACGGATGGCCGGGGCAGCGCAGGCGCAGCGTGTCGCCGAGGCCCAGCGCTTCGCGTTGGCTTTCGCCGGCGAGTAGGCCCGGCTCGATGGCCAAGCCTTCGCCCATTTGCAGGTGGACGGTGATCGGCCCGCTCAGCAGCCGCTCAAGGATGCGTCCGACGCGCACGCTTGTCGGCTCCAGGAACCGCCACACCGCTTCGGGGCTCTCCAGGTGCAGGGCGAAGACGCGGCTGGGGTCGTTCTTGAAGGCGCGGAGCTTGGCGACCGCGTCGCGGTGATCGGCCACGGCACCGAGGCCGTACACCGTCTCGGTGGGGAAGACCACCAAGCCCCCGCGTTTGAGCACGTCCGAGGCTTCAGAGATGGCCGCGCTGATCTGCTCGCGGCTGCCGGACTCGAGGGGGGCGGTTTGCACGGGCTGGCATTATCCGATGCGGGACGGGGCGGATCAAACGCGGGGGTGAAAATGCGCGTCGGGGGTGGTGGTTGGGGTGCCTTGATGATCCCGCCGCGCGTATCCCGCCGAAGCTTGGCCGCTACCGCGTCCGGTGTATCGGCGGGCTTGGGGTGGGGCGGATCAATCCTCGCTGGGCTCGACCTGGGTGGCGGCGGCACGCAGGAAGCCGTCGAGGTAACGCCGGTTGAACAATTGCAGGCCCTTGACGGTCAGGTCGTGGTCCGAGCCCCAGACGCAGACCCGCAGGTCGGTGAAATCGGGGTCGATCTGGATCAGGACACGCGGGTCGGGCTGGTTTTTCTGGTCGTCGGGCAGGTGCTGGGCGAAGTAGGCGGACAGGGCGTTGACGCCGGGCCCGCCGAGGCAGATGGTCGGCCGCTTCTGCAGGTCGGCGTGGTTGATGTACCACAGGTCGGTGCAGATGACCGGGTGCATCTGGAGGCTCATCTGATCGCGGTGGCGCTTGGCCCAGGCCTCGATCCGCCGCAACAGCCGATAAGCCAGCGGGCGGTCGGCTTCTTCGGCACGCAACGACGAGCCGACCACGATCAGCACCAGATGCCGCTCGTCGGTGATCGGTTGGGTCGGCGAATCTTCGGGCACCATTCGCTCCTGCATGACTGGCCTTATCCGTGCGGGGGCGGTGAGCGGGGCGGGTCAGAAGTACCCCTAACATCGACGGATTCTAGGCGGCGCATGCAAAGAACTTGTAGCGGATCGGTGGACTTCAAGGCAGTTGGACTTAAGTCCACCTGCCTCAGGTCATAGATCGTTGAAATCGGCGACTTTCAGGCCCCACCCATCAGCACGGCGAGCAGCCCCTTCTGCGCGTGCAGCCGGTTGTGGGCCTGCCGGAAGACGCGGCTGCGCGGGCCGTCGATCACCGCGTCGGTGATCTCGATGCCTCGGTAGGCCGGCAGGCAGTGCAGCACGATCAGGTCGTTCTGGGCTTGGCCGAGCAAGGCGTCGTTGATCTGGAAGCCCTTGAACGCGTCGAGCCGCTTGAGCTTCTCCTCTTCCTGGCCCATCGAGACGAAGGTGTCGGCATAGACGGCGTCGGCGTAGGCGACCGCGAGCGTGGGGTCGTGCGTGGCGTTGAACTCCATCTCCGGGCAGACCGAGAGCACCCGCCGGGCAAAATCGTCCTCGAACGCGTACGCCGGGGGGCTGGCGAGCGTGAACTTCATCCCCAGCTTGCCGCAGATCATCGCCAGCGACCGCGCGACGTTGTTGCCATCGCCGACGAACGCGACGTGCCGGCCGCGCAGCGCCTCGAAGTCCCGGCCCCACTCATCGAGCATCGTCATCACGTCCGCCAGCGCCTGCGCCGGGTGGGCGACATCGCTGAGCATGTTGATGATCGGCTTGTCGCTGTATTCGGCCATCTCGATCAGGTGCCGGTGGTCATACACGCGTGCCGCGATGCCGTGGATCATGCCCGCAAGCACGCGGGTGACATCGGCCACCGACTCGCGCTGGCCGAGGCCGACCTCGTGATTGCTGAGCACGATCGCCCGGCCGCCCAACTCGTTCATCGCCTGCTCGAAGCTCACCCGCGTCCGCAGCGACGGCTTCTCGAAGAGCATCGCCAGCGTCCGCCCGGCCAGCAACGGCGCGTTCGCTTTCCCCGCTTCCCGCTCATCGCGCAAGGCCAGACCCACCTCGAGCATGTGCTGGAGTTGGTCGGGGGTTTGATCCGCGATGTTGAGGAAGTGTTGGGTCATGGTTTGCTGCCGCTCGCGGCTTCGCAAAATAACAGTCACCAGTAGCAGGTCACATCACGATCTCGGTGCCGATGCCCTGGGTGGTATAGATCTCCAGCAGCAGGGAGTGGGGGATGCGGCCGTCGATGATGTGGGTCTTGTTCACGTCCCCGGCCAGGGCGGTGAACGCCGCCTCGACCTTCGGCAGCATGCCCGCGCTGATGATGCCCGCCTCCACCAGCGCCTCGATCTGCTGCCGCGTGAGGTGGGTGGCCAGGTCCTCGGCGTCGGCCGACTGGCGGATGCCGTGCGTGTCGGAGATCAGCACCAGCTTCTCGGCATGCGTGGCCGCGGCGACGTGGCCGGCGACCGAGTCGGCGTTGACGTTGAGCTTGCCCCCCATCGCGTCGCGCACGATCGGAGCGATCACCGGCACCACGCCTGAACGGGTCAGCGCGTCGAGCAGCTTCGCGTTGACCCAGTCGACCTCGCCGACCAGCCCGATGTCGATCTTCCGCGCCTTGCCGTTCTCTTCTTCGCCTTCGAGGAACAACCGCTTGCCGAACACCGCGCAGCTCGCCAGCGAGTGCAGGCTCATCGGGCGGTGGCCCAGCTTCTCGATCGTGTTGCAGATCTCCGTGTTGATCTGCTTGCACAGCACATGCTCCGCGATCGCCAGCGTGCGGTCGTCGGTGTAGCGGCGGCCCTGCACGAACTGCGCTTCGAGCCCCGCCTCGCTCATCGCCGCGCTGATCGCCTTGCCCCCGCCGTGGACGATGATCGGCGCCATACCGACGGTGCGCAGGAAGCACACGTCCTCGACCAGCGCGGCGAGGGTCTCCGGCTCATCCATGATCGAACCGCCGACCTTCACCACCACCGTCTTGCCGGCAAACGAGCGGATATACGGGTGCGCTTCGACGAGCGCTGCGGCCTTGTTGATCGCTTCTTGCATAGGCGGCCCCACCAAAAATCGGGAATCGCACACTGTACCGACCACCCCTGACCCTGACAAACCACGGCCCCGAACGCCGCCGGGGATCGGGAAAAACCGACCCCGGCGGACGCCCGGCGCGGCCACGACCGAACGGCTTGATGCTTGACACTGTGGCGGCGCATCCATAATTTCGCAGCGCATGCACGGAGGTCGTCGGCCCGCTGATCGGCTCGCGTGAGCCGGGCGGGTGTCTGGAGGGACGTGCCCACGCGAAAGGTTCGTCCGCGATGTCGCTCAATATCAAGCCTGCTGAACAAGCCGAACTCGACCTGGTCGCGCTCGGCGAGTGCATGGTCCGCCTCTCGCCCGAGGGCCACGGCCGCATCGAGTTCGCCAAGAAAATGGATGTCTATGTCGGCGGCGGCGAGTTCAACGTCGCCTACGCCCTGTCGCGCCTGGGCCTGCGCACCGGGTGGGTCGGCGGGCTGGTCGATAACCCCGTCTCGGCCATCATCGAGAACCACGCCCGGGCCGTGGGCATGGACATCTCCCACTGCCCCAAGCTCAAGTACGACGGCGTCGGCCGCGACAGCCGGATCGGCTTGAACTGGACCGAAGTCGGCGTCGGGCCGCGCGCCGCGGTGACGCTCTACGACCGCGGCCACTCCGCGACCAGCAAGATGCAACCCGGCGATGTCGATTGGGCGGCGCTGTTCAAGAAGACGCGCTGGCTGCACACCGGCGGTATCTTCACCTGCCTCAGTGAATCGACCCGCAAGGTCGCCGCCGCCGCGCTCAAGGCCGCCCACGAGGCCGGCACCATCGTCTCCTACGACCTGAACTTCCGCTCCAAGCTCTGGTCCTCGAAAGAAGCGATCCAAACCACCAAGCCGCTCGTGCAGTACATCGACTGCCTCATCGGCAACGAGGAAGATTTCGAGAAGGTGCTCGGCTACGAGGTCGAGGGGGCCGACGTCGAGGGCGGCGGCGAGCTGCCCATCGAAAGCTACAAGCACATGGTCCGCAAGGTCGCCAAGGACTACCCCAACCTCAAGGTCATCGGCACGACGCTACGCGAGGTCATCAGCGCCAGCGAAAACAACTGGTCGGCGATCCTCTACTGGGCCGAGACCGATGAATTCTTCCACGGCCCGACGTTCGAGCGACTCATCCTCGAAGACCGCGTCGGCGGCGGTGACGGGTTCGCCTCCGGCTTCACCTATGCGTTCCTGGCCGACAAATCCCCGCAGGAAGCGGTCAACATCGGCACCGCCCACGGCGCGATGCTCCAGACCACCCGCGGCGACACCTCCGAGATCACGCTCAAGGAACTGCTGCACGTCGCCGGCGGCGGCGGTGCCCGCATCGTCCGCTAACCCCCCCCCGGAAGTGTCCCCCGGAAGTGTTCCCGGAAGTGTGCCACGGAAGTATGCTCAGGAAGCGTGCCCCGGAAGTTGCCCGGTAAGTTTCCTCAGCGTATCTGTTATCAACGCAACGCCGCCGAACGCCCACCCGCTGCCACGGGTGGGTTTTTCATGCCCGCGTGGTCGGATTACCAGGTCGCGCGCAGCGCGACCAGCAGCGTGGCGTACCCGTCGAGCGTGTCCTGCCCCTTGAACTCATCGGTGAGCAGGGTTTGTGAGTATTCGAAGTGCAGGGCCCAGTGGCCGTCGAAGCGGTAGCGCAGCGTGCCGCCGGCGGAAAGTTCGCCGACGATCGGCTCGCTCTCGACCGCGGGCCCGCCGCCCGAGTCCGGCCCGTCGAGAAACAGGTTGTGCTCCACGAAACGCGCCGCCGCTCGGCCGAAAAGGGACCAACTCCATTTCGACGCGCCCGGCGCGCGTGACGCGGCGAGAGCGCGGCTCAGGCCCGTGGCGGAGGCGAGGTCGGCGATGCGCGCGGGGCCGAAGTCGTCGGACATCTGCTGCCCGAAGCGCAGCGTCACGCCGGCCTCGGCCTGACGGTACACGTTGCCCAGCCCGAAGCCGACCTGCGGCAGCAGTTGCCAGTCCAGCGCCGCCAACCCCTCACGCGGGCCGTCGCCCGGCTCGTTCAAGTCGATCCGCCACTTCTTGCGGTAGGTGAACTGATACGTGAAGGTGTCCTCGATCTGGCTGTCCCAGCCCTGCGGGTCGTCGCCGGCGAAGGTGTTATGCACCGAAGATTGCAACTGCTTCCCTTTGGCCGAGGGCCCGACCAGCCCCAGGTCCAGTTGCAGGTGATCGAGCGAATCGTTCCGCTCGCGTTGCCAGTACACGCCGCCGAATACGTAGCCCGCGTACGGCCGATCGGTCGGGTCGGGGATGGCCAGGTTGAGGTTCTCCGGGGTGAAGATCTGATGGCCGAACAGGTAACCCGCGGCGGTCGCGTCGTAACGCAGGTTCAGCGCGTCGGCGATATCGTCGGCCCACCGCGGCTGGTGCGCGAAGCTGATCAGCCCGCCGTTGGAGTAATGGCGGTCCGGCCCGCCGGGGCGGATAAGGGCGCCGTCGTTTTCCCAGAGCGTGTAGAGCGTGAACGGTTGTCGGACCGAGGCGTCTTCAAGCTCGAGGGCGGGGGCCTGGGCACCGATCGAGAACGTCGGCCACACGCAGGCGGCCAGGGTGAAGGCACGCAAAGCCCGACGGCTGGACTTGATCATGGGAGCTTCCGATGAGGTAGGTGGGTTCAGGCGGCGGCGGTGCGGGCGGCGGTGGGGCGGTGGTCGATGCCCATGTAGCCGAGCAGCGCGGGGAAGAACTGATCGAAATCATCGGCCAGATCGTCGTAGTGCGCTTCAAGATCGGGCAGGGCACGGGTGAGGTCGATATCACGCGTCAAGCGTTCGGCGAAGCGGGCGGACATCCGCCGCAGCGTGAGATGCAGGCCGTCGAAATTGTCGTAAGTGGTCAGCCATTGCTGGTCGATCATGCGGCGGACGATCGGGCGCATGGGCGGGGGCATGAGGGCTTCGTGCTCGCGCAGGCCGTGGTGGGCACGGTCGATGAAGACGCTGCGCGGCTCGGGGTGCAGGCGGTCCCAGGCGATCGACAGGAAGTGATCGTAGAAGACATCGATGAGGATGCCGGAGAAGATGCCCTGCGTCGGACGCAGACGGGCGCGGCTGCGGAGGAAGCAGGGGTGGGCGTCGGTGAAGCGATCGACCCGGCGATGATTGGCGACACCCGCGGCGACGGCGGGGCGGAGGCCGCGCGGCACCGGGCCCCGCACCAGGTCCGGCAGCAGCCCGCCGACCATCATCGCCGGCTCAACATCGGTCAGGTAAAGGTGGGCGAGAAAGTTCATCGTGAACAGGGAGCAGGGGGCGGCCGCGATCCGTCGCGAGCGCTATGATCGTATCTTTCTCTGGCCCTGCCCGCTAGGAGCGACGATGAAGCACGTGATTTTGCTTGGCGACTCGATCCGGCTGGGCTACCGCCCGCGGGTGGAGGCGGACCTGGGGGACGGGTGGTTGATCCACAGCCCGCAGAGCAACGGCGGCACGACCCGCCGGACGCTCGCGCATTTCGAGGCCTGGGTCGCGGAGCCGGCGCGGGCGGTCGGTCCCGATGGCCTGATCCTGCACGTGAACTGCGGGCTGCACGACCTGGCCTATAAACGGGAGGATCAGGACCAGGCGGTCGCCGACTCCCCGGATGTCCCGCCGGCCGAGTACCGCGAAAACGTTCGGGCCTTGCTCGAACGCGCGATCAACGAGGTGGGGATCGAGGCGTCGCGGATCATCTGGGCGACGACCACGCCGGTGGTCGAGCAGTTACACAATACCCAGAAGCCGTTTCTCCGACGGATGGCCGATGTGCTGGCGTACAACCGGGCCGCCACGGAGGAAGCGGCCGCGCTGGGATGCCGCATCAACGATTTGCACACGGTGGTCGAGGCGGCGGGGGGCCGATCGCTGATGACCGACGACGGCGTGCATTACACGGCTGCCGGCTCGGCGCACCTGGGCAAAGCGGTCGCCCATGCGATCCGCGCGGCGGACGCGGGGCGCTGACCACGGCGATCCAGGTGCGATCGGGAATGATGGACGCACCCCAATCACCCCAGGCTGAATCCGCGCCGCGTTACGCGTGATCCTGCTGCGCGCGTGCTGGGGATGGGTCTGAGTGACGGGGTCGGCGGCGGCGGCGCTTCAGATCGCCGTCTCCCACTCGAAGTTTTCGAGGTGGCGGCGCAGCGCGGCAGTGGTCGGGAAGCGTTTTAGGATCAGCGTGTTATTCAGCCCCGCGCACAGGTACTTCGCCTCCGGCGGCAGGCGGCGGTAATGCGCTCGGCCGCCCACCATGTCGTGAAACACGCGCACCGCATCGGTGATGTCCTGCTTCTGTTTGTTGCGCGAGGGCGTGCCCCAGTCGTAGAAGTCGATGAGCTTGAGGTCGAACCCGACACCGCGCGGCGTGATGAGGATGTTTTCGGTGTGGACATCGGCGTGGTACTCGCCGCGGGCGTGGATCATCTCCAGACCCAGGACCAGGTTGTAGTACACCTGCATCGCGACGTACGGATCGATGCGGCCGGACGTGTGGCGGTCGATCCACCGCTGCAACGGCTCGCCGCGCACCAGCTCGCTGATCAACGCGACGACCTGCTGCTTGCGCACGGTGATGATCTCGGAGTGGTGGTACTGCAGGACGATCGGGCAGTCGCGCAGCGCTTCGAGCTTCTGCGCGTGCCGCGCGACCTTGCGGTGCTTGGGATCGACATCGGGGTGGTAAAACTTCGCGGCCCGGCGGATGCCGGTGCGCCGGTCACGGAGCTGATAGACCTCGCCCTCCGACCCCTCTCCGATGAACGCCTCGACGACGTAGGACCCGCCGACCCGCCGGCCGGGCGTCAAACCGAGTCTGGTGCGGGGCGTGGACATGCCGCTCAAGATAGCCGATTCGCGGCAATCGCCGAGGGCGCTTTTTCCTAGTCCCCGGTGGGCGAACTTGGTACCCTCGGGGCATGCTTCAAGCGCTGGATTCGGCCTGGCAACACCTCAACGACCCGGCCCGCTTCGGCGGGGTCATCGACCAGTTCCCCGCCACCGCCGCGGCGCTGGGGCTGCTGTTGGTCGTGGCGCTGCTGTGCGGCGGCGGTAAGTCGCACGCCCTGCGGTTCGCCGCGGTACTGGTCTTTGCCCTGGGCGCGCTGGCCGCGGCCGGGCAACGCGTCACGCCGGCGGAGGGTGAGCCGCTGTGGCTGACCCACCTGGGTTGGATCAGCCTGGCCGCCCCGGCGTCGCTGCTGCTGATCTCCGCCACGCCCGCGGTGCCGCTGCGGATCATCGCGCTGCTCCTGGCGCTGGCGGTGTCGGTTGCGGTCTCGGGGGTCGTGGGCTACGCGCTGGCGGAGTGGGGGGGGGCGGGCGAGGCGACGCCGCAAGCGCCAGACTCTGAACCGGAAACGGCCGCGCCGGATACGCCTGAATCGGTCCCCGCGCCGGAGCCGGAGTCGGCGCCGTCTGAACCGCAAGACAACATTTTTGAGTTCGGCCGGGAATGAGCCGCGGCCGGTTGGGAAGGGCGATCTCGAAGTCCGGCGGCCGCGTGCGCCGATCAAGAAAGGGCGGCGTGCTCCGATGTGCAAAGACGCCGGCGTCGCTTTGCTTTACCATGCGGTGGGAGCGATCAGGGCGTGACGAACCAGCGACAACTTCGGTGGGCGTGGGCAGCCTTGCTGCCGGCGCTGTGGCTTGGTTGCCGGGCCGGCCCCGCTGACCCGGACCTGGCCGCGGTCGATGCCGATTCGCGGATCGCGGGGATCGTCGCCGCCGCCGATTCGCAAGACCCCACGCAACTGCCGCTGCTGGTCGAAGCGCTGGCCGATGACGACGCGGCGGTGCGCTTCTTCGCCATCGAAGCCCTCGAACGGCGCACCGGTCAGGCGCACGGCTACGCGCCGTACGCCCCGCCCGCCGAACGTGCCCAAGCCGTCGCCCGCTGGCGCGCCGCCCTCGATGCGCAGGCCCCCGATTCGCCGCTCCCGTCCACCGTGATCGCCGAGAATGAAGGACCCCCCCGCGAATGACGCCGATCGAGACCGGATCCGACTATTTTCCCGAGGCCTGGATCGAAGGCTCGACGGTGTACTGCCGCCTCAATGCCGACCTCAACCTTGACGTGGTGCCCTGGGCCAAGGTGGTCTTCAACAAGCTCATCGCCGATTACAAGCCGCAGAAGCTGATCATCGACCTCAAGGACGTGGGCTTCATCGACTCGGCCGGGCTGGCGACGCTGGTGCTGGCCCGGCGGCTGATGGGCGGCAGCCCGATCGTGCTGCGCGACGCCGCGGCCCCGGTCAAGGGCCTCATGGCCATCGCCCAACTCGCTCAGCTCTTCACCTTCGAGACCTCGAACGACCCCACGACCGCGTGACCCGCCGCGTGCGGCTTCGCGAGGCCGCCTGGCACCCGAACCGTTCGCAAAGCCCTGAACACACCGCGCCCCCCCCCGGTGACCCGCCGCCATGACCCGCCTGCTCCAACCCGTTACCCGTCTCGGTGCTGGCGGCCTGCGCACGGTCGAACTGGTCGGCCGCCTGGGCATGCTCATCACCGACGCGACCCGCTCGGCCGGGCACCTGTTCGTCGGCAAGCGCGGCCGCAAGACCGCGTGGCTCAACCTCGGCGTGCAGATGTGCCGCGTGGGCGTCGATTCGATCGCCGTCGTCGCGCTGGTCACCTTCAGCGTCGGCGCGATCATCGCGCTGCAGGTCGCGCCGGTGCTGCAGACCTTCGGCGTGACGCACCAACTGCCGCGGATCGTTGGTGTGGCGATGGTGCGCGAGCTGGGGCCATTGATCGGCGCGGTGGTGCTGACCGGTTTCGCGGGCGCGTCGATCGCCGCGGAACTGGGCACGATGGCCGTCGGCGAAGAACTCAAAGCCCTGCGCGCCCACGCGATCAGCCCGATGCGCTTCCTGATCGTGCCGCGGGTGCTGGCCACGACGATCATGACCACCTGCCTCGCGGTCTGGTGCAATGTCGTCGCGATCCTCGGCGGCATGATGGTCAGTTTCTACGCCATCAACATGCCCTTTGGCGAATACCTCCAACGCACCGCCGAGGCGATCGACACCTTCGACTTCGCCAGCGGGCTGATCAAGGCGGCCTGCTTCGGGCTGGTCATCGGGTCGCTGGCCTGTTACCTGGGTGCCAGCGTCCGCGGCGGCGCACAAGGCGTGGGCAGCGCCACCACGCGCACCGTCGTCACCAGCATCGTCATGATCATCATCATCGACCTGCTGTTTACCTCCGTCTTCTACGCCCTGGGCTGGTGAGCCTGTGATGAGCGAGCAACCGAAACACATCATCGAGATCGACCGCGTCTCCAAGCACTTCGGCAAACAGACCGTGCTCGATGGGCTCACGCTCAACGTCAAACGCGGCGAACGGCTGGTGATCCTCGGCGGGTCGGGCGCGGGCAAGAGCACGCTGCTGAGCCTCATGGCCGCGGAAACCCGCCCGGACGATGGCGCGGTCCGTGTCGATGGCAAGGACATCTGCGCCATGACCGAGGCCCAGCGCGATGAATACCGCAAGACCATGGGCGTGCTGTTCCAGAGCGGCGCGCTCTTCGGTTCGATGACCATCGCCGAGAACGTCGCCCTGCCCCTGCGCGAACACACCGACCTCGACGATGAGACCATCAGCCTGATCGTCAAGATGAAGCTCGAGCTGGTCGGCCTGCGCCCGCACGCCGAGAAGATGCCCGCCCAGCTCTCCGGCGGCATGAAGAAACGCGCCGGACTCGCCCGCGCCCTCGCCCTCGACCCCAAGGTGCTTTTCTACGATGAACCCAGCGCCGGGCTCGACCCCGTCACCGTTCACGAGGTCGATCGGCTGGTCATCTCGCTCAACGAAGCCCTCGGCGTCACCTCCGTCATCATCACCCACGAGATGACCTCCGCGTTCCGCATCGCGCACCGGCTGGTGCTGCTCGATCAGGGCAAGTTCATCGCCGATGGAACGCCCGACGAGATGCTCAACAGCACCGACCCGCTCGTCCACCAGTTTGTCCACGGCAAGATCGAAGGCCCGCTCTCCGACCGCCGCGACACCGACTCCTACCGTGCCGACCTGCTCTCCCTCGAAGGCGCCCATATCTAAGGCCAACCCATGATGACCGAAGACTCCCGCAAAGCCACGCTCGCCGGACTGCTCATCCTGCTCTCGGTCTTCACCGCGGCGGGCATCATCATCGCCACCGCCAACACCGAAGCGCTGCTCCGCGAGCAGTCCACCTACACCGTCGCTTTCGCCGCCGGATCTGACGTCCAGGGCCTCGACGACAAGAGCACCGTGCGCATCCTCGGCGTCGACGTCGGCGGGGTCGAGAAGGTCACGGTCTTGGCCGACGACACCGGCGAGCCCCGCGTGCTCGTCCGATTCTGGTTGCCGGAGGAATATGAATTACGCGAGGGGGCAAAAGTCACCGTGCAGTCGCAGATCACCGGCGGGGCGCGGCTGAACATCGAATCGCTCGGCGAAGGCGGTGCCCTGGCCGCGGGGGACGTGCTCGAGGGCTACACCCTGACCCTCGGCGATGTCATGGCCCAGCTCACCGGCCTCATGCCCCGGGCCTCGTCCGGCCTCGAATCGTTCACCAGGACCTCCGACGATATCGGCGCGATGGTGCGTGATGTGCATGGCAAGGTCGATCAGGTGGTCGAACGTTACGACGCCGTGATGAAAACCGCCGACGCCGCGCTCGCCAACGCCCGCGATATCCTCGGCGACACCAAGACCGACATCCGTGGCGCGATGACCAACATCAACCAGATGACCAGCACCGCCGCCGAGCAGTTGCCCGATGTGCTCAAGGACGCCCGCGAGCTGATGAATCGGTCCCGCGCGTCGCTGGCCAGGCTCGATCCGATCCTCGACGACACCAAGGCCGTCTCCGCTCAGATGCGCGACACCCTCAACGACAACCGCGCCAATATCGACCAGACGATGACCAACCTCCGCCGAACCTCCGTCGAACTCAAGGGCGGTGTCTCGGAGATCCGCCGCGCCCCCTGGCGCCTGCTCAAGGAGCCGGACGCGAAAGATCAGCGCAACCTGGAGCTCTACGAAGCCGCCCGCCGGTTCGCCGATGGCGCCCACGACCTGCAGGCCGCGGCCCTGTCGATCGAACTCGCCGCCGCCGACCCCAACACCGACCCCGCCGACCTCCAAGACATGCGCGCCCAACTCGCCGATCAGATCGCCCGCTTTGTCGAGGTCCGCCAGAAGCTCTGGGAGCGGTTCGAGCGGTAACCTTTCTCGGCCGCTAACGGCTTGGCATGAACGTTCAGTCACCGGTGGCCCCAAGCTCGCGACAAGCCGCGAGCGGCCGAAGGCGTGAAGCCCCCCACAACTAAACCCCGTACAGCGGACGCAGCTTCCCCTCCAGATGACGCAACAGCGGCTCGGGCGACAACGGCTTGCCCGTCACGCGCTGGCACAACGCTTCGGCGCGGTACGTCTTGCCGTGCGCGTGGATGTGGTGGTTGAGCCACTGACGCAGCGGCGCGAAGTCGCCCGCCGCAAGCTGCGCATCCAGATCACCCAGCGCCTCGCCCGCCGCTTCGTAGAACTGAGCCGCATACAGATTGCCCAGCGTGTATGTCGGGAAATAACCCAGCGCGCCCATCGACCAGTGGATGTCCTGCAGGCATCCGCGCGCGTCGTCCGGCACCTCCACGCCCAGGTATTCCTTGTATTTCCCGTTCCACGCCTCAGGCAGGTCGGCGGTGTCCAGCGTGCCGTTGACCAGCTCGCGCTCCAGCTCGAAGCGGACCATGATGTGCAGGTTGTACGTCGCCTCGTCCGCTTCGACGCGGATCAGGCTCGGCATCACCGCGTTGGTCCCGGCGTACACGTCGTCTTCCGAAAGATGCGCGACCGCGTCGCCGAAGTGCTCACGCAGCTTCGGGTAGCACCACCGCCAGAATGCCCGGCTGCGGCCGACGTGGTTCTCCCACAACCGGCTCTGCGATTCGTGGATCGACAGGCCCGCCGGCTCGCCGCGCGGAGTGCCGACGTGCGCGATCGGTAAGCCCTGGTTGTAGATCCCGTGGCCCGCCTCGTGCATCGTCGAGCCCAGCGCGTCGTGGAGCATGTCGTCGTGGAACCGCGTCGTCAGCCGCACATCCCGGCAGTGCGTGCCCGAGCAGAACGGGTGGACCGTCGTGTCCAACCGCCCGGCATTGAAGTCAAAGCCGATCGCCGCGACCACATCCCGCACAAACGCCATCTGCTTGTCCTGCGGCAGCACGGTCTTTGCGAACGCGTCGCTCGGCGGCGTGGGCGACGCGGCCAAGGCTTCGATCAGCTTCACCAGCCGCGGCCGAAGCGGCGTGAACACCGACGACACATACGCCGCGCTCAGCCCCGCCTCGAAGTTGTCCGCCAACGCGTCCCAGGGCTCGCCATCCTCCGCCCAGCCCAGGCACTCCGCCTTGCGCCGGCTCAGCTCCACCACCTTCCGCAGGTGCGGCTCAAACAGCGCATACTCACTCTTCTTCCGCGCCGCGGCCCACGCCGCCCGCGCGTTGCTCGCCACCCGCGCCAGCTCCTCGACCAGCTCGCCGGGCAGCTTCGTCGCCTTCTCGTAATCCCGCCGCGCCTCGCGCACGTTTACCGCCGCGTCGCGTTGCGGCTCACCGACCAGTTCCGCATCCGCCTCGCACGCCGCCAGCCACCGCCCGATCCGCGGGTCCGTCGCCCGCTCGTGACCCAGCTTCGCCAGCAGCGTGAGCTGATCCACCCGATACGCCAGCCCGTCCGGCGGCATCATCGTCTCCTGATCCCAGCTCAGCAGCGAGGCCGTCGAACCCAACAACGCCGACTCCTTGAGGTGGGCGATGAGCTGATCGTACGACGTGTTCGTGTCGAGCGAGCGGTCGGCGGTGGAGGCAGCAGTCATGGCACGCAAGTGTAACGCACGGGGCAGTCCGCCTGCGGTATACTGCTCGCATGAGCCGCAAGAACATCGAGAAGCTGAGCTTTGAGCAATCGCTGGAGGCGTTGGAGGCGATCATCGAGCGGATCGAGACGGGCGAGGTCGGCCTCGAACAATCGCTCAACGAATACGAAGAGGGATCGAAGCTGGTGAAGCGCTGTCGCGCGATCCTGGACAAGGCGGAGAAGCGGATCGCGGAACTCACCGCCGATGAGGACGGCTCGCTGGTCGTCGAGGGCGAACTGGAAGCCGACGACGACGAGGATGAGCGGCCCTGACACCGCGGCAGGGGGGTGCCGGGCTCGTGACCCCGCCCCGCGCGGGGCTCAGGAGCGGCGTGAGTGGGGCGTTCATGGGGTTTGATCAATCGCATCGGGTGATCTGGTCGATAGGCGTGTCATGCCCACGTTCTGGATGCTGCTGGTCTTTCTCATCGCGTTCGGTGCCTGCGTCGGCAGCTTCCTCAATGTCGTGATCTACCGCCTGCCCGAGGGCAAGAGCATCGTCCGCCCGCCCTCGGCCTGCCCTGAGTGCGGGCACGGCCTGGCGTGGTACGACAACGTGCCCGTCCTCGGCTGGCTCTGGCTGCGGGGAAAGTGCCGCTACTGCCGCAACCCCATCAGCATCCAATACCCCATCATCGAGGCACTCACCGCCGCGCTCTTCGCCGCCTTCTACCTCGCCTGCTACACCACCGACCTGCGGCCCGCCTTCGCACAGACCGGCCCGCTCGATCCGCTCTCCCCCGCCGGCCTCGAAGACATCATTCCCGGCGGCACCTGGCCCGTCCTGCTCGTCCATCTGGTGCTCATCAGCTCTCTGCTCGCCGCCACCCTCATCGACGCCCGCCTCTACATCATCCCCATCAGCCTCTCCTACGTCCCCATCATCGCCGCGCTGATCGTGCTGCCCGCCGCCGAGGCCCTGGGCCTCCTGCCCTACTGGGGCGTGCTCCGCGAGCAGGCCATGCTCACGCCCCTCGGCGAGTCCCTCGGCCTCGCCGTCGATCCGCTCATCGACGTCGGCCTGCTCATGGGCCCGTGGAGCGTCGCCCTCGCCTGGGCCGGCATCGCCCTGGTCGTCACCCTCCTCCGCTTCGGCCGGCTGCCCCGCAGCTTCGCCGATGAGGCCGACTACCTCGATCAACCCCACAGCGCCACCGTCGGCGAAGTGGTCGGCTTCTACCCCCACGCCCGACGCGAGATGCTCAAAGAACTGCTCGTCGTCTCGCCCATCGTCCTGGGCTTCGTCGTCGGGCTGCTCATCGACCTGAACACCGGCCCGTTCGCCCTGCCCCGCTGGGCCGTCGTGCTCCTGGCCGTGCTCCACGGCGGGCTGATCGGCGGCGCCCTCGTCTGGGCCACCCGCATCCTCGGCACGCTCGCCTTCGGCAAGGAAGCCATGGGCCTCGGCGATGTCCACCTCATGGTCGGCATCGGCGCGGTGCTCGGCCCCGTCAGCACCATCCTCGCCTTCTTCGTCGCACCCTTCATGGGACTGCTCATCTACGCCGTCATGATGATCATCGGCAAGGCCCGCAAGGACGCCGGCGTCCGCATGATCCCCTACGGCCCATTCCTCGCCGCCGCCGCACTCGCCGTCCTCCTCTACCGCAACCCCCTCCTCTTCCTCCTCGGCTTCTAAACCCCCAACCCCAAGCCCGCCGATGCGCAGCGCAGCGGAGCTTCGGCGGGATATCCTCAACCCCCTCCAAACCAACCTTCCGGGGGGAACTTCCGGGGGGAACTTCCGGGGCAACCTTCCGGGGGCCACCACCACATCTAGTGGTTGGCCATGTCCACCACCCCCCTCCCCCCCGCGCCCCCATTTC
>CAZTLX010000052.1:0-10159 GCA_964614575.1 uncultured Phycisphaeraceae bacterium
ATGAACCCTAAAACCCTCTACTTCTGAATGTGCGGAAGACAGGGGGGATTACAGCTGCCCGAGCGGTTGATGTAGAGGATGGCGTTGATCACCTGGCGCATGTCTACGCTGCGTGGCCGCCCGCCGGGCAGCGGCTTGGGGATTAAAGAAGTGATGAACTTCCATTGCTCATCGGTCAGGTCCGATGGATAAGACGTCCGTGTCATGCCGTATTCATCGGCCAAACGAGGGCTTCTCGTACACGTTCTTATGGATAGATTCCTAGTTTTGTCTCAATTTTCATAAGTTCGTCAGGCAGGACACAGTTGTCCATTCTGCGACCAAAAGCGGACACAACTGCCTCAGTCTTAACCCAATCTTCCCCATCCTGCTTCAGGGACCGAAAAAGGGGTCGGGAGTCGATTTGATGGATTGGGCGATCGGGGATAGGTTCCATCTATGCCTAGACGCGGACGCAGAAAACGGGACAGCGCGGCACGGTGGCCGGATGCCTTGGGCCGCGCGCATCGCGCCGGGGGCATCGTGTTTCACTTAACCGAGGGGGTGACGCAGTCATGCTTGTTAACCACGAACCCGTCCCGTTTTCTGGTCCGCGGGCTTCCTTGACGCGGTTGGTCAGGGCGTCGAACGGCCGGGGCGGCGGGGCGGGGTTTGGGCGTTGTGGTCAGCCCATGTGGTAGAAGAATTCTTCGCGGGTGATTTTGCCGTGTTTAACGGTGTAGAGCCCGGCTTCTTCCATCTGCATGCGTTGGCCTTTCATCGGGCCGGCCTTGGGGGTGATGTCGTAGTTGAAGAGGACGATGAACCGGTCGCCGTGGGGGAACGGGCCGGAGCAGGAGCCGCCGTGGACCTCGTGGTTATCGATCCACCACTGGTTTTTGCCGCGGATCGCGTCGAGGCCTTGCATCTCCGCGGGCATTGAGCCGTCGGGCGCGGCCATCGCTTCGACCGAGACGATGTCGTCGGCGTAGAGCGTGTTGATCGCGTCGAGGTGCTTGCCCTGTTGGCACAGGTCAACCAGTTGCTTGCCGAGGGTGTAGGTGTCGGACATGGTGGGGCTCCGAGGAAAAGGCGGAAGGGGAAGGAGGATTACAATCCCGCCGAAGCTTCGCCCGCTACCGCGTGCGGCGCATCGGCGGGCTTGGGTAGGGGTATATTAATGGTGATGTTTGGTATCTGTCAAGTATTTTATTTCGGTCAGGAAGCGGCGCCGGTCGGTTGGCCGTACATCGCTTGGCGGGGGTTGATGCCGCGGACGAAGTAGCCGATCGCGCGGAGGGTGGTCCACCAGCCGCCGGTGTGTTCGCTGCGTTCGCGTGGCGAGTTGAGTCCTTCGTGGGTGAGGATGATCTCGGTGGCGGGGGCGTCGTCGTAGGGGTTGGGGGCGTCGAAGAGCTCGATGGTGACGGTGGAGTTGGCCCCGAAGTCGGGCATCTCTTCCCACGACCAGCGGTACACGATGCGTTGGTCGGGCACCAGTTCGAGGAACTCGGCCACGCCGGTGTGCCTGCCGTCCGGCGCTTCCATCACGATGCGCATCTGGCCGCCGACCTTCGGGTTGATCGTCACTTCGGTGCAGCGGGTGCCAGCGTCGGGCGCGAACCACTGGCTCATCGCGTCGGGGTTGAGCCAGGCGTCGTACACCTCCGCGCGCGGGGCTCGGACCAGCTTGTGGAGTCGGATGTATTTTTCGGGCTCGGTGGTGGGGGGCTGGGGCATGGGTGGGTTCCTTGATTGGGTGGTTAGTCGATCGATGCGGTGTCGTCGGATTCCAGAAAATCGGCCAGGGCGTCGAGGCGGTCGGACCAGAACCGGCGGTAGTAAGCGACCCATTTCGCGGCCTGCTCCAGCGGCTCGGGGTCGAGCACGCAGCGACGCACCCGGCCGTCACGCTCCTGATGCAGCAGCCCCGCGCGCTCGAGCACCCGCAGGTGCTTGCTCACCGCGGGCAGGCTCATTTTGAAAGGCTCGGCCAAGTCGCCGACCGGCACACCCGCCGGCCCGGCCCCGGCCATGCGCGCCAGGATCGCCCGCCGCGTCGGGTCGGCCAACGCCCCGAACGTCCGGTCCATCACGGCCGGGTCGGCTTCAAAAGCGGCGCGGGCGGCGTCATTAAACTTAACCATATGGTTAAATATAAACGGGTGACCCCTCGCTGTCAAGCGCGGGCTCGGGGGTTCGCCTGATTGTTCCGCCGGCGTGTGCGGCCCCGCTCGGGGAACCGCGGCTGTGTGGGTAAAATCTCGCATGAAGGCTCGCCTGCCGCCCGCGGGCCGCGCTGGTGATATGGGCGTGATGATTCGTTGAGCCGGCCGGTTGGCCGGGAGATGCGAGTTTGTATGAGCCAGGCCGAGTTGTCGGTCACCGGGGACGCGTCGTCGCGAAAGATGGGGAGCTACATCACCCGGTTCGGCCGTCTGGTCGAGCCCGGCACGGTGCCGCGCCACGGCGTGATGGGGACGGAGGTCGAGGTGCTGCTGGGCGGGGCGGACACGGCCGATCGTTTCGCGCTGTGCCGGATCACCGCCCGGCCGGGCGACGGCGTGCCGATGCACCGCCACATCCGCGAGGATGAAACGTTCATCGTCGTCGAAGGCCGCCTGCGCGTGGTCGTCGGTGATCACGACGCGGTGATTGGCCCCGGCACGGTGGCGTGCCTGCCGCAGGATCAGTCGCACGGCTGGTGGGTCGCGGGCGATGAGCCGGCGACGTTCTACGTGCTGGGCACGCCGGCGGGGCTGGACCGGTTCTTCCCCGAGCTCGCGCTGGCTGCCGCGGGCACCCCGCCGCCGATGGATCAGGTCATCGTCACGTCGCTGCGTTACGGCATCGTGTTTGATGAGGCGTGAGCCGGGGGCGATGGCGTTACCATGTGACGCGATGATCGCCACGCCTTTAGCCGGGTCGTTGTCGCTGTTGGCCGCGGACCCCGCGCCCGCCCCGACGACGCTGTGGCCCGTGCTGCTGATCGCCGGCGGGGCGACGGCGTTGTGCGTGCTGCTGCATTTCGAGGCGCTGCGGCTGATGGTCGCCGGGCTCAAACGCTTTGCCCGCTCGCCGCGTGTCGGCATCCTTTCGGTCATCTTCGGCCTGCTCGCGGTCCACCTGGTCGAGATCGCCATCTACGGCGTGGCCGGGGCACTGCTCATCCACGGGTCGGGCCCGGGCGTCGGGGGGCTCAGCGGCGATTTCACCGGCTCGACGCTCGATGTCTTCTACTTCTCCGCCGCGGTGTACACGACCGTGGGCTTCGGCGACATCACCCCCGAAGGGCCGATGCGCATCCTCGTCTGCATCGAGGCCTTGGCCGGGCTGGTGCTGATCACCTGGTCCGCATCGTTCACCTTTCTGGTGATGCAGGGCTACTGGCGCGACCGCCTGGGCATCGCGGGCGGGGGTGAGTAAGCAAGGCTTCGGGGGGCGCGCGGAGGACGCGGACAGCGCGGGGCAAGGCAAGAAAAGCAGTGGTCACGCCAAGCACGCCAAGGGCGGGCAAGGGCCGCTAAGAAAAGCGCGGGGACTATGCCCGCGTCCCTCGCGTCGTCTCATCCTTGGCGTTGCTTGGCGGCCTTGGCGTGAGATCCTGTCTTGCCCCACAGCCTGGCTTCCACTGCGTTCGCCGCGAACGCCGCGCGCAGCCCTGATCGCACCCATGCGAAAACGCAACGGGGGCGGCCCGCGTGCGGGAGCCGACCTGACGCTACACTAAGCGGCTGATGCAAGCGGTTTATCTCTGGTTCTGGCGGCTGCTTCCGGGTAACCCGATGGTGGTCCGGATCGTGCAGGGCGGGTCGAAGCGGCTGCGCGACTTGTGGCTGCGCATGGGGTATCTCGGCGGGATGATCGGGCTGGTGCTCGTGGGCCTTCTGGCCGGCGGGGGCATGGGGGCCGACAAATCCCTGGCCGACCTGGCCAAGGCCGGGACGTTTGTCTTCTCGTTCATCGCCTACGGGCAGGTGATCCTCGTGTGCCTGCTCGCGCCGCTGTTCATGGCCGGGGCCATCGCGTCCGAGCAGTCGGGCAAGACCTACAACATCCTGCTGACCACGCCGCTGTCGAACCTGCAGATCGTGCTCGGGTCGCTGCTGGGGCGGTTGTTCTTCGTGCTGGCGCTGCTGGTCAGCGGGCTGCCGCTGTTCTCGGTGCTGCTGATCTTCGGCGGGGTGCCGGTGTCCAGCGTGTTCATGGCGTTCGGGCTCGCGGGGTTGACCGCGGTGTTCGTCGGTTCGGTGGCGATCACGCTCAGCGTCTTCCGCGCCGGCGGGCGCAAGGCGGTGTTCGTGTTCGTGATCTCGATCGCGGCGTTCCTGGTCGCGACGTATGCGATCGATCTGGCGGTGCTGCGCAACCTGCCCGGCGCGACGGGGAAGACGACGCTGCTGACGACGATCAACCCGCTGCTGGTGCTCGAGTCGAGCATCAACCGCGCGAACTACGCCCCGCCCACCGCGGAAGAACTGGCCGGCCTGCCCGGGCCGGTGGTGTTTTATCTGGCGCGGCCGTTCGCGGCGTTTGCCACGCTCACCGCGATCGCCAGCCTGACGATGGTCATCGCCTGTGCCCTGGTGCTGCGGCGGATCGGGCAGGGCGAGAGCCTGTGGTGGTGGAAGCTCAAGAAGAAGCTGCGCATCGGCCGCACCGCCCGCGTGCGCAAGGCCCGCAGCGTCGGCCGCAACCCCATCGCCTGGCGCGAGAGCCACACCCGCGGCAAAGTCGCGGCGGCCATCCTCGCCCGCTACGGGTTCCTCGTGCTCGGGCTGCTGCTGGCCGTGGCGCTGCTCGCGGCGTACCACTTCGACGCGCTGCCCCAACTCGCCATCTCGCTGGGCCAGAAGAACGCCGAGGCCGCGCTGTTCCACAACATCCTCATCACGCTGCTGCTGCTGGAGGTCGCGGTCATCACGCTCGTCGCGATCTACATGTCCGCCGGGTCGGTGAGCAAGGAGCGGGAGGACGGTACGCTGGACATCATGCTCACCACGCCGATCACGCCCAAGTATTACATCTGGGGCAAGCTGCAGGGGCTGGTGCGTTACCTGAGCCTGATGATCGCCGCGCCCGTGGGGACGCTGCTGCTGGCCAGCGCGTACAGCAGCGTCGGGTACCTCGCGGGCTGGGAGCGGGCGACGTTCGAATTCAAGTACATCCAGCAGTTCGGCGGCGGGGCCAACGTCGCGGCTCGGCCGCTGCTGGTCGAGCCCGAGGCCGGGCTGCTGCTGGCGATCATGCTCGTGCCGTTCATCGCGCTGTGCGTCGCCGCGGGCATGGGCTGGTCGCTCAAGGCCAAGGGCGTGCTGGGCGCGGTGGTGCCCACCGTCGCGATCGTCGGCGTCCTCACCCTCATCCTCGGGCTCTGCGGCTACCAGGCCGCGGCCAACATCCCGTTCGTCGGCCCCATCGTCAACGCCTTCTCGCCCACCACCAACCTCATGATGGTCGTCGATCCCTGGTCCAACGTCAGCGGCTACGCCGAGCACCAACTGGCGCATCGACTGGTCCTGCTTCTGGGCGCGCTGATCTGTGCCGCGGGCTACAGCGGCATCGTCTATGCCCTCATCCTCGGCATGGTCAAAGGCTTCGACCACACGGTGCGTAAACTCTCGGGCACGGGGTGAGTTATTTGGTGCGCGCAGAGTTCGCGGAGAACGCAGGGGAAGGCAGCAAGACATTTGTCACGCCAAGATCGCCAAGAAACGCCAAGTTGGAAATGAAGGTTTGATCTCAAATCATTGCCTCCGAGGCGCATCTTGGCGGCTTTGGCGTGACCCTCTGCCTTCCCCTGCGTTCTCCGCGAACTCTGCGCGCACCTGTCCCCGAATTCGCCTCTCGCGCGCGACTCACCTAAAATACTTTGTTCATGCAGCTCTGGCAGCCCCCCATCCCGGATCGCTATCACGCCCTCGGCGAGGTCGCCCTGCGCGAGATCATCCGTGCGCGAAAGGCCGAGCTCGGCTCGAAGCTGGTCATCCTCGGCCACCACTACCAGCAGGATGATGTTATTGCGTTCGCCGACTTCACCGGCGACAGCTTCAAGCTCAGTCAACTCGCGGCCGAGCGCGTCCGCGAAGTCGGGGCCAAGTACGTCATCTTCTGCGGCGTCCACTTCATGGCCGAGACGGCGGACATCCTGACGGATGACGAGGTGCAGGTGATCCTGCCGGACCTGGGCGCGGGCTGCTCCATGGCCGACATGGCCGACTACGAGCAGACCGTCGAGGCGTGGGAGCAGATCCACGAAACGCTGAGGCAGGTGGCCTTAAGTCCACCTGCCCGAGTGGTGCCCATCTGCTACATGAACTCCACCGCCGCGATCAAGGCGTTCTGCGGCGAGCACGGCGGGGCGGTCTGCACCTCGTCCAACGCCCACGCCATCATCGACTGGGCCTTGCGCGGCGGCGCGACCCCGCTCGAAGAAGGCGAACAGGTCAAAATACTCTTTATCCCCGACCAGCACCTCGGCCGCAACACCGGCGCGGCGATGGGCTACGACCCGCTCACGCAGATGTGCGTCTGGGACCCGAAGCAGGACCTGGGCGGCAACGACGAACAACAGGTCCTCGACAGCACCTTCATCCTCTGGAAGGGCCACTGCTCAGTCCACAAGCTCTTCCGCCCGGAGCACGTCGATGAGATCCGCGCGCTGTGGCCAGATGTCAACGTGATCGTCCACCCCGAGTGCGCCTACGAGGTCTGCCAGAAAGCCGACGCCACCGGCTCGACGGAAAAGATCATCCAGACCCTTGAAGCCGCCGAGCCGGGCACGCGCTGGGCGATCGGGACCGAAGTCCACCTGGTGAACCGCCTGTGCCACGAAGCGGCGAAGCGCGGCGTCGAGGCCCGCATCCTCTCCGACTGCCAGTGCCTGTGTACCACGATGTACCGCATCGACCTGCCGCACCTGGCGTGGGTGCTCGACAACCTTGCCGAGGGCAAGGCGATCAACGTGATCGCCGTCCACCCCGAAGCCCAGCGCCTCGCCAAGCTCGCGCTGGACCGCATGCTCGAGATCACGGGCAAAGCGGCGGCACCAAGCGACACGGCCGTGGCGTCCTGATTGGGTGGTGTGCGCAGAGTTCGCAGAGAGCGCGGGGAAAGGCAAAAAGACATTTGTCACGCCAAGGCCGCCAAGATGCGCAAAGAAGAAGTGGTTTCGGATTAAACCCTATTTTCTGACTTGGCGCATCTTGGCGGCCTTGGCGTGACACCTTCTCATACCCTCTGCGCTCTCCGCGAACTCTGCGCGCACCATTCTCATGCCATCCCCAGCGCCGCGCGCATCGCCGCGGCTTTGTCGAGGGTTTCCTGATACTCCCCGTCGGGTGACGAATCGGCGACGATGCCGCCGCCGACGCTAAAATCTGCGCGGCCGCGGCCGGCGGCATCCTGCTCCAGCATCACCGTGCGGATGGCTAAATTGAAACCCGCGGCGGGCCGATGCGCGCCGCCACGCACATAGCCGATCGCGCCGCAGTACGGCCCCCGCCGCACCGGCTCCAGCTCTTCGATGATCTGCATCGCCCGCACCTTCGGTGCCCCGGTGATCGAGCCCCCCGGCAGCGTCGCCCGCAGCAGATCAATCAGTCCCATCTTGTGATGCAGGCGGCCGGTGATCGTCGCGACGCCGTGATGCACCGTCGGGTGGCTCTCGATCTCGCGCGGCTGCTCGACGCGCACCGACCCGACATCGCACACCCGCCCCAGGTCGTTGCGCAGCAGATCGACGATCATCGTCAGCTCGGCGGTGTCCTTCGCCGAATCGCGCAGCTCGGCCGGGTCGGCGGACGCGGGGCGCGTGCCCTTGATCGGCCGTGTCGTGACGCGCCCGTCGGGCTTCAGCTCAAGGAACAACTCCGGTGAGGTGCTGCACAGCGTGCGGCGAGGCTCGCCCGCTTCGCCGAGCAGCTCGACGTGCGCGCCGTACCACGCCGGGGAAGCCTCGGCCAGCGCGGCATAAAACGCGCGCGGGTCGCCCTCCACCGCGGCGCTGAAGCGTTGGGCGAGGTTGGCCTGGAAGATGTCACCCGCGGCGATGTAGTCGATCACCCGCCGCACCGCACCCCGGTAGCGATCCGCGGGCGTGGTCGGGGTAAGCGGGCCGGTCGCGCGGAAGAGCGCGGTGGAAGGCAAGCGCTCGAGTTGCGGGGGCGCGGCGGCGTAGCTGCCGTGCGCGCTCCAGCGGCCGCTGGTGTGGTCATGGACGAGGAAGCCCGGGCAGCGTTGGACCTGCACGACGGGGAAGCCGCGATCGTCGGCCGCGATGCGGGGCATCTGCTCGACCCACCGCCCAAGGTCGTAGCCGAGGCACCCGACCCACAACGCATCGGTGTCGGCGTCCAGCACGCGGTGCAGGTCGCGGAACGGCCGATGCGTGAAGGAAAAGGCCGGGGCCTGCTCGCCGATCCACGCCGAGCGATCATCCGCGAAGCGGTACGCGCCGGTTGGCTCACCCAGCAGCGTGTAGCGCGACCACCGCGGGTGTGTCCGCCCCGAGTGCAGCATCACCACCGGCTTCGCGACCGGCCAGCGCGCCAGCACCGCCAGCGGATCGCACGACCAATCGAGCGTGACGCCGTCATCGAACATGGCCTGATGATATGGCAGGGCGAGGAAGTGGTGCGCGCAGCGTTCGCAGAGGGCACGGCGGAAAGGCAAGGTGTTACGCCAAGATCGCCAAGAGCCGTCAAGTCAAACCATGAAGTACTTTCTGATCCCATCCGTCTTGCTTGGCGTCACATGGCGGCCTTGGCGTGACACATTGCTTGGTCATTCTCTGCGCTCTCCGCGAACTCTGCGCGCACCTCACTCCGCAACCTCAAACGCATCGCCGGTCAGGTGGACGAACACGTCCTCCAGCGATGGCCGGCGGACGCTAATCGAGCGGAACCGCCCCCGGAATTTTTCCGAGATCTGCGCGACCGCCTCGCCGCCGCGCGGGTGCTCGAAGCGGACCTGCCCGTCGATCACCGTGGACGCCGTGGCGTCGCCGTTGAGCGTGGTGGTCATCTCCTGCGCAAACTGATCGAGCGTGGCGGGGTCCTCGTCGTCGAGCGCCGGCTGCAGGGTCACCACATCGCCGCCGATCTGCGCCCGCAGCGCATCGGGCGTGTCGCAGGCGATGGCCTTGCCGTGGGCCAGGATCGCGAGGCGGTCGCAGCGTTCGGCCTCAGCCATGAGGTGGGTGGTCAGCGCGATGGTCAGGCCGGTCGCGTCGCGCAGCTCGTGCAGCAGGCCCCACATCTGCCGCTGCGCGCCGGGGTCGAGGCCGGTGGAAGGCTCGTCCATCAACAGCACCTGCGGGCGATGGATGAGGGCCTTGGCGATCTCGACGCGGCGGCGCATGCCCCCGGAAAAGTCTTCGACGCGGTCGTCGCGGCGTTCGCCGAGGCCGAGGCGTTGGAGTTGCTCGGTCGCCGCGGCGGTGGCCTCGCGTTTGCCGATGCCGAAGAGCCCGGCGTGGCAGACGATGTTTTCCAGCGCCGTGAGCTTGCCGTCGAGGCTGGGCGACTGGAAGACGACGCCGATGGCGGCGCGGACCGCGGCGGGGGCGTTGCGCAGGTCGTGGCCGCAGATCGCCGCGTGTCCCGAAGACGGTGCGAGGCGGGTGGCGAGGATGGAGAAGAGGGTGGTCTTGCCCCCGCCGTTGGGCCCGAGCACGCCGAAGACCTCGCCGGGCGCGACGCTCAGCGAAACGCGGTCCAGCGCCGGTTGCGTGGCGCGCGGGTAGGTGTGGCAGAGCGAATCGGTGTGGATGGCGGGGGTGGGCATGGGGGAGGTGTGATCCCGCCCTTCGCTGGCGCTTAGGAACGGGCATGGGGGGTCGTGCGAGATTCAGACGGTATCCAGGAGCATGACGGTGAGGATGATGGGGAGGTAAACCAGCGAGGCGAGGAAGAGGTTGCGTGCCGCGGCGCGGGTGCGTTGCTGCATGAGGCGGACGCCGAACCACAGGAACGCGAGCCCGCAGAGCAGCGCGGCGACGAGATAGATCGATCCGCTGACGCCGAGGTAGGCGGGGAGAAGGCCCAGGGGCAGGAGGATCAGGCAACTGATGAGGACCTGGCGGAAGGTGCGGCGGCCGTCGGGGCTATCGATGCAGGGCAGCATGGGCATGCCGGTCCTGGCGTAGTCGTCGCGGTAGAGCCAGGCGATGGCGAGGAAG
>CAZTLX010000052.1:10169-22181 GCA_964614575.1 uncultured Phycisphaeraceae bacterium
ATAGCAGGCAGCCGATGAGGGTCTGTCGGAAGGTTCGTACGCCGGAGGGGTCGATGACCGGGAGCATGGCGAGGTTGGCGCGGGCGTAGTCCTCGCGGTAGAGCCAGGCGATGGCGAGGAAGTGGGGCACCTGCCAGACGAACATGATCGCGAAGCACAGCCAGGCCGCGGCCCCGAGCGTGCCGGTCGCCGCGGCATAACCGATCAGCGGCGGCGCGGCGCCGGGCGCGGCGCCGATGATCAGCGCCAGGCTCGTCGTGCGCTTCAACGGCGTGTAGATCAGCACATAGCTGACGATCGTCGCCGCCGACAACGCCGCGGCCAGCCAGTGCGTCGTCGCCAGCAGGATGCCCACGCCCACCGCCGAGAGCAGCACGCCCAGCAGCGTGGCGAGGAACGGGTTGATGCGACCGGCGGGCAGCGGGCGTTCGCGGGTGCGGTCCATCAGGCCGTCGGTGTCGCGCTCGTAGGCCTGGTTGAGCACCGACGCGCCCATGCAGGAGATCGCGGTGCCCAGCAGCGTGCCGATCAGCGTCAGCCACGACCAGGCCTCGGGCGCGGCGGCGACGCCCAGCGCGAAGCCGACGAACGCGGTGAGCGCGACCATCAGCGTGATGCGCATCTTCGTCAGCGTCATCAGGTCGTTAGGCAGCGACGGCGCGTCGGCGTGTCCGTCGGGGGCATCGACCGTCGCGACGCGGGGGGTGGAGGTGAGCTGGCTCATGCCGCGCCTCCTTGCGGCACCGCGAGGCCGGTGCGGGCGTGGGCCGGCGCGGGTGGCGTCTGTGTGCTCGGGGTGGGGCAGGGCGTCTGGTGCCCCGCGATGCACACGCGCATCACCAGCCACGCGGCGGACGCGAAGAGCACCGCGCCGACGACCTGGTGCGTCGTCGCCACCATCGGCGCTTCGCCGGAGAGCACGACGGTGATGCCCAGCACGACCTGCACGACCAGCAGGGCGATGATGGTGATCGCGGGGGCGAGCACCGCATCGGGCCAATCCATCTTTTTGAAGATGATCGCGATCACCGCCACCGCCTTGAGGCACACGACCCACGCGAAGAGCCGGTGGGCCAGGTGCAGGTAGACCTGCCATAGCGCGAGGTCGTCGGTGACCCCCGCCCGCGCCATCGCCGCGTCGAGCCCGGCCTGCGAGGTGGGGGGGATCAGTGAGCCGAAGTGCAGCGGGAAGTCGGGGATCGCCAGCGCCGAGTTCGTGTGGCGCATCGCCGCGCCGAGGGTGAGTTGGATGAGGAACACAACCCAGAGCCAGAAGGCGAGGCGGACCATGCGGCGGGCGACGGGGCTGGCCGAGGCGCGGGCCGCGACGGTTTGCAGCCAGGGCCGGCCGACCATGACCGCGGCGACGACGGCGAGGCAGAGGAACAGTTGGCCGGTGACGCCGTGGAAGATGCGGAACGCGGTGGACAGCGGGTTGTCGGTGCCGGTGGCGGCGACGCCGGGGCCGTGGCTCTGGGTCTGCGCCAGGTCCACGCGCAGCGCGCCCATCACGCCCTGCGCGATGACCAGGACGACCAGCGCGACGGCCAGGGCCTTGCGGTGCCGGCCGCCGCCGCTGAACCAGAGCCCGGCCGCGACGCCCAGCGTGAGCAGGCCCACGACATAGCCCTTGAGCCGGTGCGAGTGCTCCCAGCGGGTGTGCAGGTCGTGCCACCAGGTGTCGGCGGGGGCGAGGGGGGTAAAGTCGTCGAAGGTCATCCAGCCGCCGGGCACGGCTAAACCGGCGTCGAGGCTGGTGACGGTCCCGCCGATGGCGACCAGCGCGAAAGTGGCGGCGACCAGCGCCCACGCCAAGGCCTGCAGCCAGGGGCGGTAGCCGGGCGCGGCGGGGGCGAGCGGGGTATCAAAGGCGGGGGCGTTCATGGGTACACTCGCCCGGCCGCGGCCGGCCCGGGCGAGTCGGCCATTATAGCGCGAATCGATCGGGTTGGCCTCATTTGCCCCCGGTTCGGCCGCCGATATACTCTGTTCATGCCCAAGACGCCCCCGATTGCCGCGATCATCATTACCGGAGCCATTTCGCGGTAGGGCGGTCGTCGCAACCATGCACGGGACACCGATCAAGCCCTGCCACTTCGGCGGGGCTTTTGTTGTGATTGACGCAAACGCTCCATGCAACAGATCATGCCTGAAGCCTGACGCATGACTTAACCAGGATGACAACCCCGCCGGGTTGTTCTCGTCACCACGATTCGCCCAAGGATAAGACTATGCCGCCCGTACCTGAAAAACCGGCCCGCCGGGTTGAGATCTACGACACCACGCTGCGTGACGGCACGCAGGGGGCCGATGTCACCCTCACCCTTGTCGATAAGCTGCGCATCACCCGCCTGCTCGACGAGCTGGGCGTCGATTACATCGAGGGCGGCTACCCGCTGTCGAACCCCAAGGATGTCGCCTACTTCCAGGAGGCGGCCAAGCTCACGCTCAAGCACGCGAAGGTCTGCGCCTTCGGCATGACGCGGCGCAAAGCCCTCGCCGCGGCCGACGACCCCGGCATGCAGGCGCTGATCGGGAGCGGGGCACCGATCATCACCATCGTCGGCAAGACCTGGGACCTGCACGTCGATGAGGTGCTGCGTGTCTCGCGCGAGGAAAACCTGGCGATGATCCGCGACTCGGTCGCGTTCTGCGCGCAGGCGGAGAACATCGAGCAGGTGTTTTACGACGCGGAGCACTTCTTCGACGGATTCAGGGCCAACCCCGACTACGCGCTGGCGACGCTGCAGGCGGCGCTCGACGGCGGCGCGACGCGGCTGGTGCTCTGTGATACCAACGGCGGGTCGCTGCCCGGCTGGGTCGCGCAGGCCACACGGGCCGTGGCCGAGGCGTTAAACCTCCCCGAGCCGACGGCGAACGACCCGACGCCGACGCCCTCGCTGGCCATCCACACGCACAACGACTCGGGGGTCGCGGTCGCCAACGCCCTGGCCGCCGTCGAAGCCGGGGCCGTGCAGGTTCAGGGCACGATCAACGGCATCGGCGAACGCTGCGGCAACGTCGATCTGACCACCGTCGTCGGCAACCTGCTGCTCAAGCTCCACCACGCCTGCCTGACCGACGGCTCGGTCGCCAAACTCACCGAAGTCAGCCGCGCCGTCTACGAAATCGCCAACCTCAGCCTCTGGTCGGGGCAGCCGTTCGTCGGCTCCTCCGCCTTTGCGCACAAGGGCGGCATGCACGTCCACGCCGTGCAACGCATCGCCCATTCCTACGAACACGTCACGCCCGAAGCGGTCGGCAACGAGCGCCGCATCCTCGTCTCCGAGCTGTCGGGGGCCAGCAACATCGCCGCGACGCTCGGGCGCAAGTTCGACATCACCGAAGATAAGGCCATGCAACGCAAGGTCCTGGAGTTGGTTCAGGACCGCGAGCACCAGGGCTATCAATACGAGGCCGCGGGCGCCAGCTTCGAGTTGCTGCTCTACGACCTGCTGGGCAAACGGCCGAAGCTCTGGCAGCTCGACCACTACCGCTGCGTCATCCTCAAGCGCGACGGCGAGCCGTCGAACACCGAGGCGACGGTCAAGCTCGAAGCCAACGGCCAGACCGAGCACCGCGTCGCGGAGGGTGACGGCCCGGTCAACGCGCTCGACGCGGCGCTGCGCAAGTGCCTCAAAGACCACTACCCGCAGATCAAGGATGTCCACCTGATCGACTACAAGGTGCGGGTGGTGAACCCGACGGCGGAGTCGGCGGCGAAGGTGCGGGTCATCGCCGAATTCGCGGTGCGGCATCCGGAAGAGGAAGGACGCACGCGGTACTTCGCCACGGTGGGCGTCAACGAGAACATCGTCGATGCCTCCTGGGAAGCGATCGCCGACGCGTTCGCGTATCACCTGATCGAGACGGGCGCGGGCGTGGCGTGAGTGGATTTAGGCGGCCAGATACGCCCGCGGGCCGACCTGCTCGCTGAGGCCGGGTTTCTGGAGCATGCGGATGACGATGGCCTCGGCCGGGCTGATCTGCGTGAACGCCACCCCGACCTCGAAACGCTTAAAGCCCAGTTCGCCCACGCGCACCACTTGGCCGCGGATGTGCAGCTCGGTGACGCCCTGCCGGATATCCAGCGTGACCTCGTCGCCGACCGCGCAGCCGGGCGTGCCCTTGCGGAACACGCAGGCGCCGGACTCAGAGAGGTCCATCACGTCTCCGAACATCGTCGTCGCGCCGGGCGTACGGACCCGCGGGTGCTGACGCCGATCACGATGACCGAGTCCGAAAAAGCCCATGCAGTTCTCCCGGGGCGTGGGTCGCCCCGGAGTACTATCGGCCAGATCCGGCCCTTGCTTCCAAGCCCCGCCAACGGGCTGAACCCCCGCGTGCTCATGTCCGATAGAGCAGGCAAAGGCTTTCGCGGATCGCGGGCGGGGTAATCTCCGATAATCAGATCATCGGAGCTCGGCTCCGCGTTGCCCTCGCGATCGCGGTCGACGCATCCAGGTTCGTGTGCCAGATGGGATACCACATGTCAGAAAGCTCGAAACGCAATCGTCGGCTGGTGATCCTCGTGGCGGTGGCGCTGGGGGTGACGGCCCTGGTGGGGGTGCGGTACACGCAGCGGCAAGCCACCCGGCAGGCCGCCGCCGAGAACGCCCGCAACGAGGGCCTGGCGGCCTACGAATCCGAACGCTACCTCGATGCGGTCAACCTGCTGAGCCGTTATCTGGAGGTCAAGCCCGCGGACGGCGAGGCGCAGTTCGCCTACGCCCGCGCCTGCCTCCAGGCCCCCGACCAGACCCCCCAGCGCGTCCGTGCCGGTCTGCACGCGCTGCGCGAGGCGGTGCGGTTGATGCCCGAGAACCTCGAAGCCTCGCACGAGCTGCTGGGGCTGCTGGCCCATTGGCGGCAGACCGAGGCGCTGGAGCTGGCCCGCAGCATCGCGTCGCGTCACCCCGACGACATGATCGCCCGCCGCATGCAGGCCCACTTGCTGCGGGCGATGAACCGGCCGGGCGAGGCCTTGGCGGCGGCCGAGTTGGTGGTCGCCGAGCACCCGCTCGACCTGGAGATGCGGGTGGTGCAGTTCCAGCTGCGGCGTGAGACCGGGCAGAACCCGCAGTTGCTCCTGGCCGAGGCCGATGGCCTGCGCCGGCAATTCCCTCAGGACCCCCGCGCCATCCTGGTGATCGCGCTGGCCACCGACCTCAACGGCAATCGGGCCGCGGCACTCGATTACGTCGAAGCCGCCGCCGCCGCCCCGCCTCCCGACGATCCGGACTACCCGCCGTCGCTGCTGCGCTTCCACGATGCGCTGGGCCTTTTCCCGCGGTCGCTGGACCTGCTGCGACGCTTCGCCGACCCTCAGACGCAGCCCAAGCTCTACCAGGAACTGACCTACCGTCTCTTCGAGGCGGGCGAGGCGGAGGAATTGATCGAGCGGATGGCCCAAGCCCCGGCCGAGTCCCACTCGGTGACCCAGGAAGCCCTGCGCGCCCTGGCGCTGCGGATGGCCGGGCGTGATCAGGACGCCGCCGCGGCGATCGACGCGTTGGCGGCGCGGCCGGACGGCGGCGCGGGGGCCGCGTGGGCGGCGGTGCTGCGCGCCTTGGGCGACGGCCAGGTCGCCGACATGGGCGCGTTGGCCCAAAAAGCGCGCGACGCCATCGAGCTGGACCGCAACAGCGGCTATCTGCGTCTGGTGCTCGGCGACGCGTTGTTCAGCGCCGGCGATGTGGACCCCGCGCAGATCGCGCTGCGGGAAGCCGCGAGCCTGCGCGAAGCGTGGGCCCTGCCGCGCGTCCGCCTCGCGCAGATCGGACTGGCCGAGGGCGACGCGATGGCGGCGACCCGGCTGGCCGGCGAGGCGCTGCTGCGGCAACCCGGCAATGCCGACGCCGCCATCCTCCTGGTGCTCGGCCGCGGCGCACAGATCGAAGCGGCGGACCTCGGCGAGGCCCGGCAACTGCTCAACTACATCGCGGCGATCCAGAACGCGGTGGCCGGCGAGCCAAACACCGCCGTGCTCTCGGTCAAGCTTCACGCGATTGCGCAGGACCCCGAGCAGGCCCGATCGGTCGCGACGGGCCTGCTTGAGCAAGACCCCCCGCTGACGCGGCAACTCCTGCTGCAATTAGCGCAGACCAGCAACCAGTTCAACCTCGGCCTCGGGCCGCGGGTCCGGCAGGTCGTCACTCAACACTACGGGGCCAGCCCCGATCTGGCGCTGATGGACGCGACCCGCCTGGCCGAGCAAGGCCAGGTGGACGACGCGCTGGCGATGATGGAGGCCGGCCTGGCCCAGGCCCCTGCGGATCAGCAGGCGGCGTGGGCCTTAGCGCAGGCGCGGCTGATCGAGGGGTATCGCCCCGACCAGGCCATCGAGGCCTGGGCGCAACTGCTCGACGCGTATCCTCAGAACGCCGAGGTGCTTTCGACGGCGTTGCGTGCCGGCTCACTGCGGCCGCGTCGCGATCTGCAGGCGCAGGCGATCGATCGGCTGCGGCAGGTCCGCGGCGATTCGAGCCACGAGTGGCGCGTGCATCAGGCGCGTTACCTGCTGACCCGGCCCGATCCGCAAGACGCGCAAGCCGATGCCGCCGACGCGGCGACGCTGCTGTCCCCGGTGCTCGCGGCCGACCCGAACGATCTCGAAGTGCGGCTGCTGATGGCCCTGAGCGATGAACGCGCCGGCGATCTGGAATCGGCGATCCGCCAGGTGACCGAGGCGCGGACCTACGCCCCGCGCGACCCGCGTCTGCTGCTGCAGTTGGGGCGGTTGTATCAGGCGGCGGGCTTCGCCGATAACGCCGTCGGCGCGGTGCGTCAGGCGTTGGCGTTGCCCGGCTTGTCGCATGACCAACGCGCGGCGGCGGCGATGCTGCTCGCCACCGCCGGGGCCGATCAAGACGCGATCACGCTGCTGACGAGCTTGCGGGATGCGCAGGAACTTTCCCCCCAGGCCACGCTGATGCTCGCGCAACTCCTCGAACGCCGAGGTCAGGGCGAGGCGTTGGCGCCCGTGGTTGAATCGATGACCGATCAGCCCACGCCCGAGTCGCTGCTGTTTGTCGCGGGCTACTACGCCCGAACCGGCCAGGCGCAGGCGGCGGAATCGGCGCTGCAGCGGCTGGGGGCGATGGACCTGCCGACCGCGCGGCGTCATGCCCTGATGGGCGAGCACTTCGCCGCGACCGGCGATGTGCAAAGCGCGATCGCCTATTTCCAGAAGGCGACCGAGGTCGAGCCGAACAACGTGCAGGCCCGACGCCGACTGGTGGCGTACCTGATCGACCGGGGGCGGCCGGCCGAGGCGTTGGCCGCGGCGCGCTCCGCCCTGCGGGCGATCCCCAACGAGCCGAGCATGCTCGCGCTGATCCAGCGCGAAGGCATCGTGATGGGCGCGGGCACGAATCCGGGCTTTACGCCCCTGTTCGAGTCGCTGATCTACGACGACAGGCACCGCGCCGCGGCCGAAGAGGCGATGGACCTGATGATCCGGGCCCAGGCCGAAGGCACCGCCACGGCGACGGTCGCGGATCGGTTGCAGGCGCTGGCGAAGCAGAACCCCCAGTTCGTTCGGCTGCACCTGTTCACCGCCGGGGTGCTCGTGGAGGCCGGCCGCGCGAATGAAGCGGCGGAGATGGCCTATGCGATCATGCGTCGGTACCCCAACCTGCCCGAGGCCGCGGCGGTGGCCACCGAAGCGCTGCTCCGGGCCAGGCAATTCGACCAGGCGCTGGTCGCGGCGATGGACTGGCGCAGCCGTGACGCGAGCCGACCCGCGGCGGCGGAGATCGCCCTGGCGCGGGCGAAGCTGGGCATGGGGGATGCGGCAGGCGCGGTCAACGGGTTATCCCCTTTTGTGCCGGCCATGACCCAGGACCCCGAGGCCAATCAGGCCGCGCTCGTGGCGTACGCGCGGGCGCTGATCGCGACCGGCAAGATCGAGCCGGCACGCGACCTGCTCGCCCCGCTGGTCACGCAGTCCGAGAACTGGCGGCGGGTCTACCTCAGCATCGGCGCGCAGGACATGCGCGGTGAAACGGCGACCCTCCGCTGGCTGACCGACCCGGTGCTCGAAGTGCCCGACGACGCCATCGGGGCCCGGCTCGCCCAGGCCCAGGCGCTGTGGGCCGCTTCGCTGAGCACCCGCAGCCAGGCCCTGCTCGACCGCGCGGTGGCGCTGATGGATCAGATCGTGGCCCACCCCGAAGCGGATTCGGGCGCTTGGTATTTTCGCGGCATGATCGCCGAGCGCGCCGGCGACTTCACCGCCGCCGAAAAGGCCTACCGCCAGACGCTGGCCCTGAACCCCGAGGCCCTGCCGGCGAAGAACAATCTCGCGATGGTGCTGGCCGAGCAGGGTTCGCAGACCGAGGAGGCGGTCGAGCTGGCGCAACAGATCGTCGAAAGCCAGCCGAGGGACCCCAACAGCCTCGACACGCTGGCGTTCACGCTCCTGCAGGCCGGCCGTTGCCCCGAAGCGCTCGCGGTCATCGAGAAAGCGGTCAAGCTGGACCCCAACACCCCGGCCTGGCGCGAAAGGCTCACCCAGATCCGCATCGCCTGCGGGTTGGATCAGCCACGCGAATTGCCCACCCCGGCTATCGAGAGCCCCGACCAAACGCCCGCCCAGCCCGAGGCTTTGCCACGCTAGCGATCATGATGATCGTGGTATAGTTTCCGCCCGACCGGATTCTTCGCCACGAACCGTCAGGATGCCGCATGCCCCCACAAAACACCCCGGCCCCGCCGCCCAGCCATCTCGGCGGCGAGGAATGGCGCGACATCGATATCGCGCCCAGTCACTACCACCCCGCCGACCACGATCAGGTGCTCCGCCAGGCCCGGGCCGGGATCCGTGAGCACCGCATGGGCCAGGTCACGCTGCGCATGGTCGATGCTCAAGGCCGGCCCCATGCGGGGGTGAAGCTGCAGATCGAGCAGACGGGCAGCGCCTTCCCCGTGGGTGATCAGCTCTGGGCGCTGGACCGCACCGCGCGCAACGGGCAGTGGGAAGGCGAATGGGCCCGCGCGTTCCGCTGGCGGTTCAGCGAGCTGTTTAATGCCGCGAACAACCTCTGCTACTGGACCGAGCGCCCGCGCAACGACGGCTCGAAGACCGAAGCCCAGCAGGGCGACTGGCGGCTGGACAACTTCGCCCGCACCGTCGAGTGGACCCGCGACGCGGGCATGCTCGCCAAGGGCCACCCGCTGTTCTGGTCGATCCCCAAGTGTGTGCCGGACTGGGTCAAGCGTTACGACCACGAAACGCGGATGAAGTTCGCCGAGGTGCGCGTGCGGAACATCGTCGCGCGGTTCAAGGGCAAGGTCACGATCTGGGACGCGGTGAACGAGCCGATGTGGGAGGCGGCGTTGAAGAATCTGGATCAGCGGCAATGGCCGCACATCGAGCCGATCAAGGATGTCGCGGATGACATCGAAGCGGTGCTGCGCTGGTGCAAGGAGGAAGACCCCGGCGCGACGTTCCTGGTCAACGACTACGGCATGATCGCCACCGACGACAAGGAACTGAAAGGCCACGACGGCTCGAAGGTGACCGCGTCCTCGCAGCGCCGGCGCTACGTGGCGTTGTTCCAGGAACTGGCGTCGCGCGGCACGCCGCCGGACGGCGTGGGCCTGCAGGGGCACACCGGCTGGGTGCCGCACGACCTGCAATGGCACGTGCTCTCGCAGATGCACGAAGGCGCCGGCCTGCCCGTCCATATCACCGAGTTCTGGGCCAAGACCGACGAGCTGCGCAAGGCCGGCACGATGCCCGAGCACGAGATCGATGCGCGGCACGCCGAGTACGTCGCCAACTTCCTGACCGTCGCGTTCGGGCACCCCGGCGTCGCGTCGTTCTTCTTCTGGGGGCTGATGGGCGAGGCCATCAAGTGGCAACCCGACGGCGGGCACGACCTGCGGCCGACCTACAAACGCGTCAAGCAACTGCTCCACGAGGAATGGCGCACCCGCGAGGCGGTGACCACCGATCGCGAGGGCGTCGCGACCTTCCGCGGGTTCTTTGGCAGCTACGAAGCGATGATCCTGCGCGACAATGGTTACCGCACCGCCCTGCGCTTCACCCACGACCGCCAGCACGCCGGCCCGATCACGCTGACCTATCGCGTGGGGAAATGATGGGTGCGCGCAGAGTTCGCGGAGAGCGCGGAGGTAAGACAAGACAGAGTGTCACGCCAAGCCCGCCAAGGGACGCCAGGTATCAAAACGGGAAAGACCCATGAATCATTAATCCAATTCTTATCCTTGGCGGGCTTGGCGTGACAAATATCCCCCTCCGCGCTCTCCGCGAACTCTGCGCGCACCACATTTCAGCGCCCCGCGCAGCCCCGGCCCGCATCCGCTAATCTTCCCGCATGGCCACGAAAAGCAACGGAAAAATCAACGTCCTGATCATCGGCTCCGGCGGCCGCGAGCACGCGCTGGGCTGGAAGCTCAAGCAGTCCAAACGCTGCGGCACGCTCTACTTCGCCCCCGGCAACGGGGGCACGGCCGGCCTGGGCCAGAGCGTCGATCTGCCCGCCGAGCCGGTCAACACCAAAAACGCCGACGCCATCGATTACTTCTGCCGCCACCACGACATCGGGCTCATCGTCATCGGGCCCGAGGACCCGCTCTGTGGCGGCATGGTCGATCGCCTGACCAAGCCCGGCCGGCTTGTCTTCGGCCCCACCAAGGCCGGGGCGCACCTCGAAGCCGACAAGGCCTGGTCCAAGCAGCTCATGAAGGCCGCGTCCGTGCCGACCGCCGACGCCCGCGTGTTCTCCGACATGTCCGCCGCGATCGCCTACTGCGAGGCCCGCGAGACGCCCGTGGTCGTCAAGGCCACCGGCCTGGCCAAGGGCAAAGGCGCGATCGTCTGCGACACCGTCGAAGAATCGGTCGCCGCGGTGAAGCTGTGCATGGAGCAGCGCGCCTTCGGCGAGGCGGGCGACACCGTGCTGATCGAGGAGCGGCTGGTCGGGCAGGAGGTGTCGATCCTCGCGCTGGTCGATGGCCGCAATATTTATGTGCTCGACCCGTCGCAGGACCACAAGCAGGTGAACGAGGGCGACACCGGCCCGAACACCGGCGGGATGGGCGCCTACTGCCCGACGCCGCTGGTCGATGACAAGCTGATGCACACCATCGAGGCGGAGGTGCTGGTGCCGACGGTCGATGCGCTGCGGCGTGACGACATCGAATACAAGGGCGTGCTCTACGCGGGGTTGTTTCTGACCGCCGGCGGGCCGAAGGTGCTGGAATACAACGTGCGTTTTGGTGATCCGGAGTGTCAGCCGTTGATGATGCGGCTCAAGGGCGACCTGCTGGAGATCATGATCGCGACCTGTGAAGGCAAGCTCGATGAGGTCGAGCTGGACTGGGACCCGCGCGTCTGCTGCTGTGTCGTCATGGCCAGCGGCGGGTACCCGGGTGATTACGAGAAGGGCCTGGAGATCACCGGCATCGCCGAGGCCGAAGCGGACGGCGATGTGAAAGTCTTCCACGCGGGCACAAAGAAAACCAAGGACGGCAAACTCGTCACCGCCGGTGGCCGCGTCCTCAACGTCTGCGCCCTGGCCGCCACGCTCAAAGAAGCCCAGGCCAAGGCCAACGCGGCGTGCGAAAAGATCCACTTCGCGGGCGCGCAGTTCCGGCGGGATATCGGGTCACGGGTGATGTAACGTAAAGCGATTTCAAATAGCCGGCGAGCTACGCCTCGCCGGATTCCCCCGTGCTCATCGCGGCGCGAGGCCCGGCGAGGCGTAGCTCGCCGGCTATTGGGTTTGGTTGTTTGTCCCCATGAAAAACCCCGCGCCGAGGCGCGGGGTTCTTGTTTGGTTCGAGCATCGTGGAAGATGCGTCGGCCGGGCTTACTTGAGCTCGACGTCGCCGCCGACTTCCTTGATGGCCGCGGCCAGCTTCTCGGCGTCTTCCTTGGGCATGGCTTCCTTGACGGTGCTCGGTGCGCTGTCCACCAGGTCCTTGGCTTCCTTGAGGCCCAGGCCCGTCGCCTCGCGGACGACCTTGATGACCTTGATCTTC
>CAZTLX010000053.1:0-22133 GCA_964614575.1 uncultured Phycisphaeraceae bacterium
CGGCTAGTCGCGCCGAAGCCGCGGATGTCAATCCGTCGGCTGCTCAGGCGGCGCGGGGAAAGGAGCCGACGGGTTGACACCCGCGGCTTCGGGTTCATGTCCACGGCTCCGCGTCAGCTACCCATCACCGTGCCGATCTTGAAGATCGGCAGCAGCAGCGCGATCGCGACGAAGCCGATGATCGCGCCCATCACGCTGACCAGCAGCGGCTCGATGTACTGCGTGGTGGCCTTGACCTGATCGTCGAAGTCTTCCTCGGTGTATGCGGCGATCTTATCGACCACCTCGCCCAACCTACCGGACTTCTCGCCGGCGAAGATCATCTGCGCGACCGAGCGCGGGATCATCGGCGCATCAAACAGCGCATCGGAGAGCTGGCCGCCCTTGCGCAGGCGGTCGTCCACGTCATCCCAGAGCGTCTCGTAATACGCGTTGCGGGTGACGGTCTTGACGATCGCGATCATGTCGAGGATCGGCACGCCGGCCATGATCATGGTGCCCATCGTGCGGCAGGCGCGGGTCAGGTACAGCTTGGTAAACAGCTTACCGAGCACGGGGGCGTTGAGCTTGAGCCAGTCGATGGCCCGCCGGCCCGCGTGGGTGCGGGGCAGGATAAACCCGGCCACGATCAGCGCCACGACCGCGGCGATGCAGAGCGGCCAGTGATAGATCAAGGCGTTGGAGACGGTCATCAGCAGGCGCGTGGGCAGGGGAAGCGCCGCGTCCTTGGCGTCGTAGATCTTCGCGAACCGCGGCATGACGAACACCAGCAGGAAGATCGTCACCGCGATCACCATCAGCAGCATCACCGCCGGATAGGTGATGGCCCCGCGGATCTTGCGGGCGGTGGCCTGCTCTTTGGACAGATACTTGGAGACCACCGTGAGCATCGTGCCGAGCTTGCCCGAGGCTTCCGCCGCGCGGACCAGGCTGGTCATCACCGAGGGGAACACCTTGGGGTGCGCGCGCAGCGCGGCCGACAGCTCCCCGCCGGCCTGCACCTCTTCCGTGACCTCATCGAGCACGGCCTTGAACGCGGCGTGATCGCACTGCTCGCGGATGCACTCGAGCGCCTCGCTGATCGGGACGCCGGTGTCGAGCATGACCGAGAGCTGGTGCGAAAAGGTGATCACCTGGTCGCGTTTAATCTTGCCGCCCTTGCCCACGGGCGCGGCATCGTCCTCGCGTTCGGCACCGCGCGCGGCGTCGAGGTTGAGCACGAAACGACCCTGCTGGCGGAGCAAGGCACCGGCCATGTCGAGCGAATCCGCCTCGATGGTGCCGGTCGCAAGGGCACCGGCGTTGTCGCGTGCTTTGTATCGGAAGTGGGGCATGGTGGGCTCTTGGGTTTTGGGGCGGTCTTGGGGGTGGGCGTGGGTCGCTAAAGCGACCACGCCGGGGGTTACACCGCGGTGGCCTTGATCAGTTCCTCGAGGGTGGTCAGGCCGCCGGTCATCTTGTCGTAGCCGTCCTGCTTGAGGGTGGTGTAGCGTTGGGAGGTCAGGGCGATGCGGCGCAGCTCCTGCAGCGGGGCGTTGCGGCTGATCGCGTCGAGCGCCTCATCATCGGGGATGTACAGCTCGTAGATGCCGATGCGCCCCGCGTAGCCGGTGTTGCGGCACTTGGCGCAGCCCACGCCGTGGTACAGCGTCTGCGGGGCCGGCCGATCGGGGAACATGCGCTCGAGGGTGCGCTTGATCGGCGCGGTCTGCTCCAGGGGTTCCTTGCAGTTGGTGCAGACTTTTCGCAACAGGCGCTGGGCGAGCACGCCGCGGATCGACGCGGCGATGAGGTACGACTCGACCCCGACGTTGATCAATCGCGTGACGGCGGAGACCGCGTCGTTGGTGTGCAGCGTGGAGAGCACGAGGTGGCCGGTGAGCGCGGCCTGGGTCGCGATGCGGGCGGTGTCCTGGTCGCGGATCTCGCCGAGCATCACGATGTCCGGGTCCTGACGCAGCAGCGACCGCAGCGCCCCGGCGAAGGTGAAGCCGGCCTTGTCGTTGGTCTGGAACTGGTTGATGCCGGGCAGGTTGAATTCGACCGGGTCTTCGACGGTGCTGATATTGACCGAGTCTTCGTTGATCTCGGAGAGCGCGGCATAAAGCGTGGTCGATTTGCCCGAGCCGGTCGGCCCGGTCACCAGCACCACGCCGTTGGGCTGGTGGACGAGCTGGCGGAAGTCTTCGAGCATCTCGAAGGAGAAGCCGAGCTTTTCGAGGCTGAGCATCGCGCCGGACTTGTCGATGACGCGCATGACCACCTTCTCGCCGAACTTGCCCGGGCAGGTGGAGACGCGCAGATCGACCTGGCGTTTATCGACGCGGATGGTGATCCCGCCGTCCTGCGGCACGCGGCGTTCGGAGATGTCGAGGCCGGCCATGATCTTGATGCGCGAGACGAGCGCCGCGTGCATCTGCATGGGCGGCTGCATCTTCTCAAACAAACCGCCGTCCACCCGGTAGCGCACGCGCAGCTTGCCGTCGTCCGGCTCGATGTGGATGTCCGATGCGCCTTCCTGCACCGCGGCGTAGATCAGGTAGTTCGCCAGCTTGATGACCGGCGACTCCCCCGAGGCGTCTTCGAGGTTGGTCAGATCGGTGATCTGCTTCTCGACGACCGAGAGGTCTTCATCGTCCAGGTCATCGATCATGTCGTCGATGACAAAGACGTTGGCGTTGGGCATGTAGGCGTCGAGCGTCGAGCGGATGTCCGATTCGGACGCGGCGACCACCTGCGCGCTCTTGCCGCAGAGCCGCTCGATCTCTTCGACGAGGAACACGTTGGCCGGCTCCGCGACCGCCACGGTCAGCTTATCGCGGACCAGGAACAGGGGCAGCACCGCGTTGTGTTCGAGGAACTCGCGCGGCAGCAGCTCGATGACCTTGGGGTCGGCGACCTTCGGGCTGAGCCGGGCGAAAGGCACGCCATACGCATCCGCCAGCACCTGAAGCACCTGCTCGCGGGTGACGAACTCCAGCTCGACGAGCACCTCGCCGAGCAGCTTCTTGTGCCCGCGGTCGCGTTGATAGGCCAGCGCGTGTTCGACCTGCTCCTGCGAGATGATGCCCTTCTCGACCAGCAGGTCGCCGACGCGCAGCGCACGCGGCGCGGCTGCCGAGGATGAGGTTGGGTTAAGCGTTTGCATCGTTAGCCTCTCTGGTCAACGGGTCACGGCCGGATCGGGCGGGTGCCGCAGCGCGGGGGCTGGCTTAGCGCAGGCTCTGGATGGCGGCATCGACATCGCTGTGGGCATCGAAGCGGCCGGCCAGCCGCGTCATGTTCAGGATCGTCTTCACGTGCTCCTGCGCGCAGGCCAAGCGCACCTGCCCGAGGTTCTCCGCGCACTGGTCCTGCAGCCAGAGCAGCGCCTCGAGCCCGCGCGAGTCGATGTGCTCCATCTCGGACAGATCAAGCACGAAGTCGCGCACCTTTGCTTCCATGCGTTCCAGCGCCGCCTTGCGGAAGCGGTCGGCCTCGTCGCCCTCCAGCTCGCCGCGCACGGCGAGGACGGTCAACTGGTCGTAATCTTCATGGCTCAGCTTCATCGTTCCCGCCTCTCACACCCCGGGGGTTAGCTTGTCCGCCGTCCCGACCATCGTGGCCTGATGCTTCTGGATCATCATGTCGAACGGCACAAAATCGAGATTGACAAACGCCTCGGCCAGCGTGGGGTCAAACTGCGTGCCCGCGCACTTGCGGATCTCATCCAGCACCCGCTGCCGATCCATCGCCGCGCGATAGGTCCGGTTCGAGCTCATCGCGTCGAAGGAGTCGGCCAGGCAGATGAGCCGCCCGAAGAGCGGGATATCGTCGCCCGCCCGGCCGTGCGGGTAGCCGCGCCCGTCGTAGCGCTCGTGGTGGTACATCACGCCGGGGATCAGGTCCTGCATCTGCCGGATATCGCGGAGGATTTTGCCGCCGATCTCCGGGTGCATCTTGATCAGGTCGAATTCATCGTCGGTGAGTCGGCCGGGTTTGGTGAGCACGGCTTCGGGCACGCCGATCTTGCCCACATCGTGGATAAGCCCGGCGATATAGACGCGTTCGACGGTCTCGGCGTCGAGTCCCACGGCCTCGGCGAGCATGCGTGAGAGCAGCGCGACGCGCTCGGAGTGGCCGTGGGTGTAGCTGTCTTTGGCGTCGATCGCGCGGGTCAGGGCATGGAGGGTGCCCATGAACATGGCCTGCGCGTCCTCATAAAGCATGAGGTTTTCGAGGAAGATGGTCAGGGTGTTGGCCAGCGAATCGCAGAGCTTGGAATCGACGGAGGTGATGTTGGCCGCGTCGAGTTTATCCCCGCCGATCATCAGGCCCAGCGTGCCGTCTTCCCGCCGCAGGGGCACGACCAGCAGGCTTCCGGCCGAGCCGAGCAGTTCGGGGATACCGAGCGTGGTCGTGTCATCGATGATGACCGGCGCGGTCGCGTTGGCGAAGCGTTTGAGAAGTTCGGCGGCGACGGCCTGGAAGCGGTCCGGGGCCGCGCCGGTGTGGCCGGCCACGATCAACTGCCCCGCCAGGCCTTGGAGCCTGGGTTCGTTGTCGATCAGCCGCACCGCCAGCCACCGCAGGCCCACCACCTGCTGCAGTTCGCCGCATACATCGGCGAGGAACTGCGCGGGCGCCTGGTTCACGACCATGCTCGTCGAGAGCTTGTAGAGCAGGGAGAGCTCTTCGTACGAATCCGCCAGCTCGGTGCTCAGGGTCTGCAACTCGTGGGCCTGGCGATCGATCTCCCCGGCGTCCTCGTGCATCCACGACAGCGCCAGCGCGAGTCGGCGGGCCTCGTCGGTGTCCATCAGGCGATCGGGATTGATGCGGGCGACGGTGGCGCGGTAGTCGAGTTGGGCCTCGTCACAAATGCGATGCAGTTGCTCGCTGGAGACCAGGCACGGCCCGACCATCAGGGCCGCGTGCAGCGATAACGGGCAACGCATGGTGTCGAGGCGGCGGCGTCCGGCATCGGGCAGGGCGACCACCGACACGCCGGGCCACAGCTCGGTGACACGCGAGAGCGCGTCGCCGATCTCCGGCCACTTGGTTTTCACCGCGGCGGCAAAAGCACGGCTGCTGACGATGACCCGCTCGATCCAGTCCAGGTCGTCCTCCGTCGCCACCCCGCCCTCGGCGGTGAGGCGCACGACCGGCACCGACAGCTCCCGCAAGCGCTGACGGAAACGCGGGGAGAGGATCACCGATTCATGTTGGGCGACGATGGGGGCCATGGCAATGGTTGGTTAGGCGGCTTCATCGATGCGACCACGTTGGCCGAGCAGGCTCTGGACCTGCAACAAAATCTCGCGCGGGCTGAACGGCTTGCTGATGATGGTGGTGATGTTGGTGTTCTCGGTCTGCTGCGGCGAGAGCGAGAAGCCGTGCGCGGTGAGCATGATCGCCGGCAGGGACGCGGTGCGCTCGTCCGCCTTGAGCCGCACACACAACTCGATGCCGTTCATGTAAGGCATCTGAAAATCGGTGATGACCAGGTCGGGGGACTGCTCGATCGCCAGGGCGAGGCCTTCCTCGCCGTCGGCCGCGGTGAGCACCTCGTACCCGGCGTTGCGCAGCTTCAGACTCACCACATGCAGGATGTGGGCTTCATCATCGACGACCAGGATTCGGGGCATACGAGTCATTCGGTCCTCCTGCATGCAAACGGTTATCGGCCTTACGCCACGAAACCGCCTGTCCCCCCTAAGCGTTTTCGGCGATCGGGAGGGTGAACGTGAATGTGCTGCCCTTGCCGACCGTGCTGATCACGTCAACTCGGCCGGCGTGAACGGTTTCGATCACGTGTTTGACCAGGTTCAGGCCCAGCCCCGTCCCCTTGGCCGCGGCCTTGTGATCCGCGACCCGATAAAACTTCTCGAAGATGTGCGGCAGGTCGGCCTCCGGGACCCCCAGCCCCGTGTCCGCCACCTTGAAGGTCACCTCCCGCGCATACTCATCGACCTCCAGCGACACCACGACCCGCCCGCCCTCCGGGGTGTACTTGATGGCGTTGCCCACCAGGTTCAGCATCGTCTGATGGATCATGTCGCGGTCGGCGAAGACCTGGAAGTAAAGCGGGCAGGGCTCAAGCACCAGCTCCAGACGCTTGCCGTTGGCCTGCGGCATCAGGATGTCCACCACCTCCTTGGCGACCTTCGGCAGGGCGAGCTGCTCCCGCTGCACCTTGACCACGCCCGACTCGATCCGGCTGATGTTGAGGATGCTGTCGATCAGCCGCGACAGGCGGTTGGTTTCGCCCTGGATGACGTTGTAGAACTCGGCGCGGGCCTCGTCGGTGTCGGCCTCGCCGTCGATCAGCATCTCCATGTAGGCCTTGATCGAGGACAGCGGCGTGCGCAGCTCGTGCGAAACGTTGGCGACGAACTCGCTCTTGGCCTCGGCGATCTCCTTCTCGCGGGTGACATCGTGCAGCACGGTCACCACGCCGGCGGTCGCCGTCTCCGACCCGAGCGGCTCGTCTTCGTGGCTGCGGTTAACGCTCGAGAGGCGGACGTCGTAGATCGATCGGCCGTGGTGGTCTGAGTCGATGGTGTGTTCGACGTGCCGCCGCAGCGCCGCGTGACTCTCGCGGGCATCCTTGATGAGCTTGAGCAGGAACGGGTCGCGGACGACCTGATCAATGGGTCGGCGGAGCACGTCGCGGGCCTCGAAGCCGAGGATCCGCCCCGCCGCGCCGTTGGCCAGCGCGATCTCATTAAACGCGTCGGTGACGATCACCGCATCGGAGATCGAGTTGAGGATCGCGGTGAGGTGCTTGCGTTCGGCTTCGGCGATGCGGGCCTGGATCTCCAGCTCCCGCCGCCGCGCCACCAATTCGACGGTGCGCTGCCGCAGCCCCGCAACAACCCGCTCCGCCGCCGCGGCAATCGCACCCAGCCCGAAGCGTGAGGCAAACGCAGCCGTGCGGTGCCCCTCGCGGGTCAGGCCCTCCAACCATGTCATCAGCCGGAACAACTCACGGTCCAGCGCCCCACAGAGGCAATACATCGGCACCGCGATGCCCAGCGCCACCAGCGCGAGCAGGCTCAGGCCCGTGGCAAACCCCAGCGTGGCCCCGGCGGCCACGGCCAACGCCGCCAGGCTCGTGCCCAGCAGTGTCACGCCGATCGTGCTCCATTTGAGGAACGTCACCCCTGCCTCCGTTCATCGCCTCGGTCACGGACCCTGTTCCGAAACCGAGGCGTATGCGTCACATGGATACGCGAGATGCCATCAGTTCATGGCGTCGGCGACGCCGCTGAGCAAGCGCAGCGCCCTGGCGTCGTTCGGCTGTCGCTTGAGCGCTTCGGTGTAGGCGTCGGCCGCGGCTTCGAGGCGGTTGGCCTTCTGCAAGGCGATGCCCCGGAGGATCAGCGGGGCGGCGTTATCGGGGGCCAGCGCCGCGGCGCGGTCATACATCGACAGCGCGTCATCGAGCCGGCCTCGCTTCTGCCAGACCAGCCCCGCCATGACGTAGCCCTCATGGCGATCGGGGGCCAGGCGCGTGATGCGGTTGGCCGCGTGCAGCGCCGCGCCGTCATCATCCTGCATCCAGGCCAGCTCGCCCAGCCGCACCCAGTCGCCGACCTCGGCGTCAGGCTTGCGGGTCAGATCGAAATAAATCTTCCGCGCCTCACCGATCTGCCTGGTGCGCTGATACGCGCCCGCCAGGGTTCGGCGCAGGTCATCGCGTGCGGCCATGCTCGGATCACCGAGCAGGGACTTGAGCGTCAAGATCGCATCGTGGTCGCGGTCGCTGCGGACCTGCGCCAAAGCGAGGTCTTCGCGTATCTTGAGATTATCCGGATCAAGCTGGTTGGCTTGACGGAACATCTCCGCGGCCCGGATCGGCTCGCCGTTCATAATGTAGATGTGGCCGATGGACGAGCGCAGGCCCGCGTTCTGATCAAAGTACACCAGCCGGCCTTCCAGCAGGTCGAGCGCCTCGGCCGTGCGATCCATCGCAACCAGCATCTCCGCCATCGCGGTCAGGTACGCGCCGTTGTCCGCCTCAAGGTCGAACGCTTCCTTGTAGCGGTCGTAAGCCTTGTCGTACTGCTGCCAACGTTGGAGCACCAGCCCCTGGAAGTAGCGCGGCGAGGGGTTCGCTTCATCACTCTCGATCGCGGCCTGGAAAATGTGGAACCCGCGTTCGAGCTGACCCTGCTCCAGCTTCACCCGGCCGTAAAGCGTCAGGAGCTTGCTGTTGGTCGGATCAAAGCTCAGCGCATCATCGAGCGTGCGCTGGCACATCTCCAACTGGCCGGTCTGGAACTGCGTCTCGGCCGTGTCCAGCATCACCTTGGCTCGCACGAGCTTCCAGCGATTCTCCGCGGCGACGACGTTCTCTTCGTGGGTCTGCGTCTGGCCACAACCGGACAGCGACGATGCCAGGAGCATCGTCGCGGTCAGGTGTAGTCCGTACCGAATCATTCGGTTCGGCATTTGCGTTGTCCTTTCCCTGGGTCGATGCAAAACTTCTGGTCTTGCGGTTTACTTGGCCTCAACCGCTTCGACCTGTACTTCGGAAACCTGAGCTTCGGCTTCGGTGAACACGTCGCCCTCGACGATCTCCACGTCGAACTCGGCCGGGGCAAACGCGTCGGCGGTGGCGTCCTCGGTAGACGCCGACTCACCCCACACCGGCTCGGCGGGCTGGGCGTATTCCGCGGCCTGGGCCGGGCGGATCGCTTCCATCGCGTCGAGAACCTCGACCTGCGCGGCCTGCCCCTCGGCTTCAAAATCAAACGCCTCGGCTTCCGTGTCGGCCTCTTGCATCACGACCGTGTCGGACTCAGACCCGGTCGCGTCGAGCGACTCGGCGAGCGCGGCTTCGATCGCTTCGGCTTCGGCCAACGATTCGGCGGTGTGCGCCTCGGCTTCCGCTTCGGCCATCTCCGCTTCGGCTTCAGCGGAGACGTCGGCATCGCTCATCGCCGCGTCCAACACCTCGGCGTCCTGGGGGGTGACGGTGCCGGCCTCGGCGTCGATCACCGAATCAATCACTTCATTGAGCATCGAGCGGTTGTAGTAGAAGATCGGCTCGCCGGTCAGCTCCTGCTTGAGCCGCATGGCATCGACCATCGTCGGGTCCAGGTGCAGGGCCAGATTCACGTGCCACAGCGCCTTGTCCTTGTTGCCCGCCTCGAGGTGCTCACGAGCCTTAGCCATGTGGCTGGCGGTCATCTTGGTGCGCGACCAGGGCAGCAGATTATCGCGGGCCCCGACGACCGAGTCGATCGCACGGCCATACAGCTCGTCGCCCATCGCGCCCAGCGCCTCATCCTTCATGATGGTGGGCTTGATGAGGAAGACGACCTCGGAGCGTTCGATGGTGTCGTCCTTGCCCTTGCCCAGCAGGCCCAGGCCCGGGACGTGCCCGATGCCGGGCAGTTGGTTGACGTTGCTGCCGGTGTCTTCCTTGAACAGGCCGCCGAGCACGATGGTCTGGCCGTTCCGCATGATGACGTTGGTGACCACTTCCTGCGCGGTTTCCTGCGGGATGACGTTGCCGTCCACCACGCGGGTGGTATCGCCGTCAGACAGCGAAGCCCGCAGCTCCATCCGGACGCGTCCATCGCTGGAGATGAACGGGCGGGCGGTGAGTTGCACACCGACGTCGAGGAACTCCACGGTCTGCGTCTCGGACGTGTCGGTCACGGTGGTGGACAGGTAGCCTAAACGCTCACCGACCAGCAGCTCGGCCTTCTGGCGGTTGAGCACCAGCATCTTGGGCGAGGCCAGGACGTTGGTGTCGTTGACCGAGTCCAGGGCGCGGATGAACACCGAGGCGTCGGAGCCGAGGAACCCGAGCTTGATGCCGGACTGCCCCCCGAGCGTGTTGCCCGCGGAGGTGGAAGCACCGACGCCCGAATCGAGCGCGGCACCGCCGGCCCCGGTCTTGGAGATCAGGTTATCGACCACGCCCAGCGGGGTGGTGATGTCATCGATGCCGATGTCGCCGTAGACGGCAAAGTCCACGCCCAGGGCGTTGCTCTCGGTCAGGCGCACCGAGAGGATGGTGCTCTCGATGAGGACCTGTTCGGGCTGGATGTCCAACTCGGCGAGCAGGCTATTAATCTGATCCACGTTCTCTTCGTAATCGCGGATGATCAGCGTCTCGGCGTGGGCGTTGGAGTTGGCCCCGCCGTCGCCGAGCGAGGGCTGGAAGCCGGCCTGGACTTCGGCGGAGACGGAGATCGTGCCGTCGGACGACAGCAGCGGCGAGACGTAGGCCGCGGCGTCGGCGGCGTTAAGGTAATTGAGGCGGACGAGCTTGTGGACCTTCTTGCGGTTGGCGTCTTCCTCGGCCTTGATCTCGTCGAGCGTCTTGACGTAGATGAAGTTGCCTTTTTCCTGATAGCCGAAGCCGTTGGGCTGGAGGATGGCGTCGAGGGCCTCGTAGAAGTCAACCTGGTAGAGGTTGGCCGAGACGGTGCCCGAGACGTTTCGGGACGCGATGATGTTGCGCTTCGACTGCATGGAGAGGATGCGCAGCACCATGGTGATGTCGGTTTCCTTGGCGGTGATGGTCACCTGCCCGAGGTTGCCGACTTCGACCTGCGGCGCCTCGCCGGGCGCGGCTTCGGCGTCGAAAAGATCGACCGCCTCGACCGGCTCATCCCCTTCTGCCCCGAGCGCCGGACCGGCATAAACGGACGAACCGGCCAATAAAAAAGCGGCCAACAGACGTTTGGTATCGGTCGTGAACATGACCTCGGCTCCTTCGCCGCGCTCGCGGCAGTCTTCGTTTACATGCCCAGACGGATGTACACGCCATCCATCTCAAGCACGACTTTCCGATTCTCAATCCGGTATACGGTCAGCCCGTCGATCTGCTGACCTTCCTGCAACAACTGCCCGTTGATGATCACGCTCGGATCATCGCTGAGGATGACGCCTTCGAGCGTCAAACCCCGCGCGGCTTGGGTTGCCTTGGCCACGCGATAAGCCTTATCGGGTGTCTCGACCGGTGCCTTTGCTGGAACCGAGGAATCTTCACCCTTTTTTGCCTGTGGGTAGCCCGACGTATCCAGCGCAAACATGTCACGCGTCAAGGACCGCGGCAGGTCCACCACGACCGTTACAGCCGGACCCGTGTCGGCGCCCATCGCCTGCGCCGTGAACGGCTCCGAGGCCGGGCCGGTCGCCGCCGCCTGCACCGCCGGCTTGGCCGTGGCCGTCCGAGGCACATCCTTGATCAGCAGGCGGCCCCACAGCAGCAGGCCCACCGCCAGCAGGCCCAACATCAGGCACAGTTTCTTCTTGTCGGCCGTGAGCTGACGGAGGTATTTGTTGGTGAACTGGCTCATGGTTATCGCCCCCCCCCGCCCTGGGTGTAGAACGTGCTCATCTGCATCTGGACTTCGAGCGGCAGCGCCGGGTCCTGCGGGAAACTCATCAGGCTCAGCCGATCCACCCGGATCAGCCGCGGCATCGCCTCGATCTGCTGCAGCGCCCCGTAGACCACGGGGAACGACGAATCGAACTCCACGCTCAGCGGGATCTCGCTGAAGTCTGCGTAACGCTTCGCCTGCCGGGCAATCATCTCCTGCTCGGTCACGTTGTGATTACGCAAGGCCTCGTTGATGCCACGCACGACCTCGGCGATCTCGTCGTTGGCCGGCACATAACGCTGCGCGCCACGCACCACCGACCGCAGCTCGGACACCTCGTCGTTGAGGCGTACGAACTCGTTCTTCGCGACCGCGGTCATGCCCAGCTCGTTCTCCGCGGCCTTGATCCGCTGATCGAACTCGGCGCTCTGTGCCCGCGACGGCATCCAGACCGCGAAGGCGAACAACGCCCCCAGCGACAGGACCACCGCCACCGTCACCCATTGATCTTTCTCAAAATGCACCGGCCACCTCCCTGCCTTCTTCGGGGTCCAGGAACCGCCGATCCAGATCGACCTTCAGTTCCAGTCGGAACTCGCGGGCCACCACCCGGCGGACGACCACCGATCGGGTGTGGCGGATCTGCACGTCGGTAAACAACGGGTGCTCGCTGAACGTCTGCACCAGGTTCGCCACCGATTCACCATCGGGTGCCAGGGCCTGCAACTCGATGGCGATCACGTTCTCGGCGGTACGCTGGATCACCGTCTCGCGTTGCTGACGCTTGCGGGATTTAATGCTGTCCTGCGGCACGGCCTGCTGGGGCGCGGGACGCGTCGTCGTCATCATCAGCTCGGTCACCGCGATCTGGGCGGGGATCAGTTGACTGATCGTGGCGATGATCTGGGTGTGATTCACCGGCTGGCTGAGCTGCCGCTGCACCTTCACCTGATGATTGAGCTGCTTCTGCTCGTCACGCAGCCGGTTCATCGCGGTCTTCATGTTGCGCGCGGAGACCACCTGCTCCTCCAGCGACTTGGCGTGGTACGACTTACTGGCCACCTGACCCCGCAGGGCGACGCCCCAGGCGAGCAGGCCACCGGCCACCACCGCGACCAGCAGGGCCTGCCGCATCACACGCACGCGCTGGGTGCGTTTGCGGATAAACGTTTCGGGTAGGAAGTTCACGTGGTTCATGCCGCCTCCTTCAGTGCCTTGACCGGGGCGCTGCGCAGCGACAGGCCCGCCGCGACCGTCCACGCCGGGGTCGTCTCTCCCAACGCCTGCTGCACGGCGGTGCAATCGATACCCTTGAGGGGATCGACCGTCGCCACCGTGACGCCCGCCTGATCGGTGAGCATCTTCTCCAGCCAGGGCTGGCTTGATTCACCGCCGACGAGCCCGGCCTGCTCCGGCCGCCGGCCACGGAACGTCACGCTGTAGTAGCGCAGGCACAGGCCGATCTCCCGGCCCAGCTCGGCGACCGCCGGACGCACCGCCTCGTGGATGGCGCGGCGGATGTGCTCCTGCACCGCCGACTCGTCGCAGCGCATGCGCTGACGCAAGGCGGCCAGCTCGGAGCGTGGGACGTTGAGGTGCTTCGCGGCCGCATCGTCGAGGTGCTTGCCGCCGATGTCGATCAGTTTGAAGAACAGGATGCGACCGCCGCGGAACACGATGACCTTCGAGCCGCCGAAGCCGATGTCGATCATGACCTGGGCCTGATCCGTTGCGTGGCCGAGGGCGGGTCGTTCCATGCACCGCGCGATCGCGCCGGGCACCACATCGATCGCCTCGGGGAAAAGCCCGGCCTCGACGATCGATGCGACGTGCTTCTCCACAAATGATTGTCGCGCGGCCAGCAGGATCACTTCTTGACGATCTTCATCGCCCTGACGCACCTCACCGGCGTCGAAGAATTGAACCGCGTGCGGCTCGCTGGACAGTTGCAGCCGATCCGACGCTTCCCAGCGGACGGCCGCGGCCAGGTCCTTGGCGGGCATCTTGGGCAGACGCAGGTTCTTGTACTGGACCGCGTCGGCCGGCAGGGTGCTGACCGCCGCCTTGCCCACGAACTTACCCGCCTGGCGCGCCGCGGCGATCGCGGCGGACACGGCCCGGTGGTAGTCGTCCGTGCCCAAGGTCAGATCGGTCGGCAGATCGACGGACGCGGCGGCGAGGGCGCGATAGCCCCCGGCCGTCCGCTCCAGCTGCATGAGCTTGACGTGCTGAGAGCCCACATCGATCCCGATGGGGCATTGCCGTTTGTTGAGGGTGCCTCCGAACACTTGCCTGGACCTCCTCCCTAGAGCTTTTCCACGGTGACGCGGCCGGTAAACTCGGCCACGGTGATGCGATAACGGTGTTCCCGGTAGCGCACGTCGATGGTGCCGCCGGTATCCGGCGCACCGACATCGTCAAACGCGATCGTGGCGTCGCCGCCGAAGTTCGCGGCGGTGATCTCCACGCCGGCAAACCGGCTGTCTTCGCTGAAACTGACGTAGTAGTTGTTGGCCTGGCCGCCCTTCCAGCGCGCGTCGATCATCACGCCGTCGCGGTCGGTCAGCCGATAGCTGTTGGTCGCCGGATCAACCACCATCTGTCGCACGGTCTGCCGCGCCATCGCGTCGTTCTGGGCGAAGATGAGGTCGGCGACGATCGCCCGCGTCGCCGATTGCACGCCCAGCGTGCCCGGCGCGAGCATGTGCGGCACGACGAACGCACCCGCTAACCCGACGATGCCGATCACGATCAGCACCTCCACGAGCGTGTAGGCGCGGGTCGTCGGCCGGGTTGTGCGGGGCGTACGCATGGGTCGTTCTTGTTTAGCGGGTGCGATGTGGTCGCCCCGTGTGTGGATGCGGAAGGGGGCACTTCGTGCCGCCCGCTAAACGGGTCATCAAGTCTTGTGCATGGTTCACTCGGCCTTGGGCATCGCATCGACCTTCACGCGCACCTTGCCGCTGGTGAGGGTCGCGTCGAGGTTGCCCACGGCGGTGTTGAGGGCCTTGAGCTGGTTGACCATCTCGACCTGTCGTTCACCGGCCGAGCCGACGCCGCCGGGCCTCTCGGCCGCGGACGCGGTGCGGGCACCGTCGATCGACGGGGCCCCGGGGCTGGCCGTCCACGCCGTCCAAAGGTTGAGCGTCAGCAGCACGGCGATGAGGGTGAGGATGGTGTTGAGGTAACGCAGTGAACGCATAACGATGCTCCTTCCCGTGAGGGCGGAATGAGGGCTAGGAGTGTTCTTCGGCGGTTTAGGGGGGCGGGGTAAGTCGGGTTGGGGATAAACCGCAGCGGACCGACGGATGCGCGGTCCAGCGGGTCGGGCTGTAGCGGTTATCGGAGGGGGAGGAAGGTCGTTGGTCGTAGGTGGTAGGTCGTTGGTCGTAGGTCGTAGGGCGCAAGCTCCTGCCTTACTACGCCCTACGCCCTACGCCCTACGCCCTAACCCTACGACCTTCTCAAGCCGATCGGTTATAATGATGTTATAACGGCAAGCACCCCCCGTGACCCCGCCATGATCAAGAAGCTCGTCAAAGTCGGCAACAGCCACGCGCTGATCTTCGACCGCACCACGATGGAGATGATGGGCCTGCGCGAGGGGGATAAGGTTCAGGTGGTGCTGCGCGACCGCATGATGACCGTATGCCCGACAGGGTCCGTCGTTTCGGATGAGCAGATCGACGCGGCCGCCCGAGAAGTCTTCGATCGCCATGGGGAAGCGCTGCGGCGGCTGGCGTAACCGATGGATAGGCCCCGCTTCCTCACCCTCGAGCAGGTCCACGCTTTACATCGCCAGAGCCTGGAAAGGTACGGCGGCGCTGATGGTCTGCGAGATGCCGGGCTGCTGGATGCCGCAATCAATATGCCCATGGCCCAGTTCGGCGGCGCCTTCCTCCACGAAGACCTCTTCGAGATGGCCGCGGCTTACCTGTTCCACCTTTGTCAGAACCATCCCTACCGAGATGGCAAGAAGCGCACCGCGCTGGCCGCGGCCTTGGTCTTCCTCCACGCCAACGGCTACGACTGCACCGCAACCAACGATGAGCTCGAAGCGATCACCCTCACCGTCGCGCGGGGCGAAGCGGACAAGCCGACGCTGGCCGCGTTCTTCCGCGAACGCACCGCACCGCACCGCACCAGATAAATGAGGCGCAGGGCGACCACGGAATATTGACTATCACACGTTGACGCCTCGGTTTAACGCTGAGCGTTGTTTCAAACCTCGCGAAGCCGTGAGCGGCTGCCGGCTTGACCGACGTGATTTGATGAGACTGAAAAAGAAAAACGGCCCGGGCGGTGAGGCCCAGGCCGTCGTGGGTTGGTTGCCTGCGGTCAGCGATTAGCTGCCGGAGTAGGTCGAGATGTCGTCGCTGTCGGTGCCGTCTTCGTCGTCGGCGATCAGGCCGACCTGACGGGCCTTGCTCAGCTCCACGATCGCTTCGATCTCGCCGGTGGTCTGGTTGTATACCCAGCCACTGTCGGCGGCGGCGGCGGGCAGCGCGGTGCCCGAGCCGGCCTGGATGACCGCCGAGCTATCCTCGAACGGGTTCACCGGGGGCTTCTGCAGGTACGGCCCGTAGGTCGTGCCCGTGCTCGCCAGCGCACCGTCGATGTCGGTGGTCTCGGTGAGCTGATCCCAGACGGTGCTGCCGCCGGTCGGCACGGCACTCAGGTCCGGGTAGTCGCCGTTGTGCTGCACCTGGTACAGCTCAAGCTGGCTACGGATGGTCTGGAGCTGCGACACGAGGCTCGACGCCTTGGCCGTCTCCGACGCGCTGGTGAACTGGGGGATGACGATCGCGGCAAGAATGCCGAGGATCACGACGACGATCAGGATTTCGACAAGTGTGAAACCCTTCTTCAACGAACGACTGGCCATGGGAAGATCTCCTCTACCGTGGTTTGCAAACCGGTCACTACTCGGCCGGACGGGTCAACGCGACCCAACACGCGAATGGGTCGAACGCCGACCCGTCAACTTTAGTTTTCACGCCGTGCCACGCGACACGGCTGACTTCATCATCGTCGGCCATCGCACCCGACTTAAGCGCGACGCCGAAAAACCCCGCCGCCCGGATTCACCCGCAGCAACGGCACACCCACATCAGACGATTTACCACCCCCCGCGACAACCCCGCCCGTAGATTTCCACCACGCTCACCGCCACGAGCGTTTACCCGCCCCGCACAAACGCTACAGCTTCAAGCGCCGCCGCGCGCGGCAGGATAATCTCATCGGGCCGACCCACCCCGCGAGAAAACAAGGGGCACTTCGTGACACCCGCTAAACCCGAATCCCATCCTTAAAGGTCGCGGCGGTCGAGATACGCCAGCACCTCGTCGAACAGCGCCTGGCCTTCGGGAAAACTGATCAGCGTGCGCGTGGCCGCGGCTTCGGACCACGCGGTCGCCGCCACTTCCTTCTCGCAAGGTGTCACCGCCGGGTCTTCCACGAAACCGACAAAGTAAGTCACGTGCTTGAGCACCCGCTTGCCGCTCTTGCGCTTGGTGAACTCGTAAGTCTCGGTGAAGCTCGGCCGCTCGATCAGGCGGTGTAGCTCCAGGCCCGTCTCCTCGCGCAATTCGCGGAGGGCGGTGTCGATCGGCGATTCGTCGGCGTCGGGATGCCCCTTGGGGAAGCCCCAGTGCCCGGCCTTGTGCTGGACGAGCAGGAACCGCCGCCGCCCCTCCCGCTCGTGGATGGGAAGGATGCCGAACGATCGATCGATAGTGAGTTTAGGCGACATTCGCGGCAAAGCTTAGCGATATCGCTCCCGCAGCGCATGCCAGCGGGTGAGGATTTCGGGTTCTTCCTTGAGTTCGACGAGCGGAAGAAGCTCCCGCTCGATCAGATCGAAGTCGAGCTTGCCCTGCTGGCGGATGAGGATGCCCTGAATATCGAGCCAATCAAGCTCACGAGCGGCGAAGGCCTTGTAAACAATCAGGTCTTCTGCCGAACAAGTGCGAAGGTAAACGCCCGGCTCATACTCGGCTTCGGTCGCGCGTTCCGCGGCATGACGTTCGTACTCGAATGCCCCCAAAGAAACAACGAGGCCGATCTCCGACTCCGGCTCGAACATCAAGAGCACACGACGCACCTTCGCGAATTGCTCCGCGTCATTCCGGCGGGCCTGAAAGACCGACAACAAACTCTGGATGGTTTCCCGCTCCTGCTCCAGGTCGGTGAAGACCATCGCGTCCACATCCTCCGTGACCCGCGGCTGACCCCACCGCTGGACCGCCAGCCCGCCGATGATGCAGTACGGCCGCCCCAGTTCATCAAGCACCGCCTGCAGTTTTCTTGCGGCAGCGATCAGTGGGATCTCACTCGCCATGCGCCACGCCCCGAACCTGCCGCGACCGCGCCAGCATGAACCAGCGCTGGGCCTCTATCAACCCCGAATCGGGCTTCGGTGGATGCTCACGCGCCGCCCGTGTCATCAAGCCACCCAGATTCCGCATCGCACGCACGGTGTCCGTTTCCCGGATGCTTCGCTCACGCTCCGCCTCAAGCACCGGTCCCGCAAGCTTCCACTGCTCGACAAAGCCCTTGGCCTGTTCATATTCGGGGGTGCCGGGTTGGAGCATCGGCTCATTATATGGTCGCACCCGATATCGGCGGTGGGCATGCGGAGCAGCCGTTTGCGGCTTCGCGCGGCCTTGGTGCGCCCGGAGGTAAACGGATGCGCGACGGTTTCGCGAAGCCGCAAGCGGCACCGAGGACCAACGCCGGCCAGACGGTGCCGGCGGGTACGTTATTCCCCCGTATCCAGCACCGCCATGAACGCTTCCTGGGGGATGTCGACCGTGCCGATGCGTTTCATGCGGTCTTTGCCTTTTTTCTGCTTTTCGAGCAGCTTGCGTTTGCGCGTCACGTCGCCGCCGTAGCACTTGGCGGTGACGTTCTTGCCGACGGACTTGATCGTCTCGCGGGCGATGATCTTGCCGCCGATCGCCGCCTGCAGCGGGATCTCGAAGAGGTGGCGGTCGATCTGTTCCTTGAGTTTCTTGAGCAGCACGCGGCCGCGGAATTCCGCCTTCGTTCGGTGGACGATGACCGACAGCGCATCGACCTTGCTGCCGTTGACGAGGATATCCATCTTGACCAGTTCGTCGGCCTTGAAGCCGGTGACGTGGTAATCCATCGTCCCGTAGCCGGAGGTGATGGACTTGAGCTTGTCGAAGAAGTCGTAAATGATCTCGGCCAGGGGCAGGTCGTATTCGAGGATCTGCCGATCCGCGGCGATGAACTTCTGGGTCTTGTAGATGCCCCGGCGCTGCTCGCAGAGCTTCATGATGTCGCCGATGCTGCGCGTGGGGGTGATGATTTCGGCGGTGACGATCGGCTCGCGGATGCTTTTGACCTTTGACGGGTCGGGCAGGTCGGCGGGGTTGGTGATGTGGTACACGCTGCCGTCGCGCTCCTCGATCTCGTAGGTCACGGTCGGCGCGGTCTGCACCAGCGACACCGCGCCCTCACGCTCCAGCCGCTCCTGGATGATGTCCATGTGCAGCATGCCCAGGAACCCGCAGCGGAAGCCCGAGCCCAGCGCCTCGGAGCTGGTCGGCTCGAAGGTGAAGCTCGCGTCGTTGACGTGCAGCCGGGCGATCGCGTCGCGCAGCTCGTCGAACTGCGTGTCGCCCGAGGGATAAAAATCGCAGAAGACCATCGGCATGGGCTCCTGGTAGCCGGGCAACGGCTCGTCGGCCGGGTCCAGGTCGCGGGTGATGGTGTCGCCGATGTTCACATCTTCGAGCGTCTTGATCGCCGCGACCATGTAGCCGACGTCCCCCGCCTCGAACTCGTCGTCGTTCGGGGTCATCTTCGGGCGGAACTTGCCCAGCTCGGTAATGGTGAAGGTGCGGCCGGTGCCCATCATGCGGATGCGTTCGCCGACCTTCATCTTGCCGTGGACCATCCGGAAATAGACGATGACGCCGCGGTAGTCGTCGTAGATCGCGTCGAAGATCAGCGCGGCGGTCTTGGCGTTGATGTTCCCCTTGGGCGCAGGGAAACGCTCGCAGATCGCGTCGAGCAGCTCGGGCACGCCCTGGCCCGTCTTGGCCGAGGTCATCACGCACTCTTCCGCGGACAGGCCCAGCACGTCCTCCACCTGATGCGCGATCTCCTCCGGCCGGGCCCCCGGGAGGTCGATCTTGTTCAAGACCGGGATGATCTCCAGGTCCGCATCGACGGCCTTGTAAAGATTCGCCACCGTCTGGGCCTCGACCCCCTGCGCCGCATCGACCACGAGGATCGCCCCCTCGCATGCCGCCAGCGCCCGGCTGACCTCGTAGTGAAAATCGACGTGGCCCGGTGTGTCGATGAAGTTCAGCTCGTACAGCTCGCCCTTGTACATGTGGTCCACGGACACGGCACTGGCCTTGATCGTGATGCCGCGCTCGCGTTCGAGGTCCATGTCGTCGAGGGTCTGCTCGCGGCGGGTGCGTTCGTCCATCGCGCCGGTGCCCATGAGCATGCGGTCGGCCAGGGTCGATTTGCCGTGGTCGATGTGGGCGATGATGCAGAAGTTTCGGATGTGCGGCTGGATGCTCATCAGGGGCGGTCGGGCGGGGAGCGGGGTTAGATGGTAAGAAGCCCACGGCATCGGGCCGCGGGCTTGAGCCACGCATTATAGTGATTGCCATGCCACCCGACCGCCCCTACGTCTGCGGCTTCGGCTTCGGCCGCAACCTCACCAAGCTCGCCTACCCCGTCGAGGCGGCGGTGATGTCGGTGTTGCCGCTGTGCGACCGCTTTGTCTTTGCCGTCGGCCGCAGCGAAGACGACACCCGCCGGCGCATCGAGCGGATCGACACCGCCGCGATGAACCGCGGCCAAGGCGGCCGCATCGACATCCTCGACACCGACTGGCCGGATGTGCAGGTCGATGGCACCGTGCTGTCGATCGAGGCGAACAAGGCGATGGCGGCCGCGGAACAGATCGCCACCCGCGAAGTGGACGGCCGACCCGCCTGGGGCTTCTACATCCAGGCCGATGAGGTGATCCACGAGGACGACCTGCCCATCATCGACGCCGCGATGCGCTACTGGGCCGAGGACGAGCAGACCAAGGCCCTGCTGTTCTGGTACCACCACTTCGTGCTCGACTACGAAACGACCGACCCGTGGATGTACCACAAGGCCTCGCGGATCGTCCGGCTCGACGGGCGGTCGCGCATCTTCGGCGACGCCTGCGGCCCGGGGTTCAAAGACCCCCCCGCCGACGTGCTGGCGATCAACGACGGCTACTTCGACAAGCGCCTGCTGGGCAAGCACGTCCGATGGGCCAAAGACCCGGCCGGGAAAATCCGCGGCGGCAAGCCGGCCCGCGTGTTCCACTACGGCTGGGTCAAGACCCGCGACCAGCTCGACACCAAGTTCGAGATGGTGGACCAGCTCTGGTGGGGCACGCTGTCGCCCGAGGAAAAGGAACGCCGCAAGAACAACAAGTTCGGCCGCTTCATGGATCGCTATCCGATCCTCAAGAAGTACCGCGGCCGGGGGAAGACCCACCCCAAATACATGGCCGAGCGCATCGCCGCGCACCCGCCGTACGCGAACGTCCCCAACCGCTGGCTGAATCCGCGCTTCTATGCCGAGGTGCTGCGGCACGGGTTTCACGGCTGATCCGCCGGATCACGTGTCCTTCTGCCGCGCCCGTCAGGCGGCTCGGGGGGTGGGCGGCGCGGCAACGAAAAACCCTACGCCGCGGCCATCGAAGCCGGGGCGTAGGGCGGAGGAGAAAGCAGGGTTTGTCGGGCCGAAGCAAGCGGATGGGCGGGCGACTCGCGGCACCGGGTCGTCGTTTTGCCGCCTCGGCCGATCGAGGCTCTGCCCGACCACCAGTTGTTACGCCGGGGCCCGGCGGCGGTTCGGTCTTTTATTCACTTCGCCGCACTGGGATTAGCGCGGGGGATCGGGTAAAATCAGTGGAGGCGCCGACGCGGCGCGATTCGGTCGGCGGTGAGTGAATGGGTGCGGAGCATCCGATCACTGATGCAATGCCGGGACCGAAGCGAGGCTGTCCGTCCGTGTAGGCCAACGTCCGGTGACGAATCGTTGGCTACGCCGGCGGCGAATCCGTTCTGCCTCCACTGAAGGGCGGGGCACCGTCCTTGGTGGCCCAGAGGCTCAAGTTTTGCGTTTCCCTGGTGTCGTCTCCTTGACGTTCGGGGTTTTCGTCTGCATCTGCCGGCCGAGTCAGTCGGTCTTTTTCATCGCTCGGCGGGGGTTCATCAGCAGGCCGGGCTGTTCGCTCAAAATCCGTTCGACCTGCTGGTTCCACTCGTCGCGGTCGCGGACCTCGACGTGATCCTTCACGCCGATCAGCACCACGTCGCTTTGCAGTCGCGTACGACCCAGCAACTGCTCGGGCAGCCTCACCCGGCCCTGCCCATCCAACTCGACCCGTCGCGACAGCGAGAAAAACAGCCGCTCGTAGGTCAGCAGGTTGTCCGAATCCATCGCCGAGTCGTCCAACGCCTCGGCCCTCTTCTCAAATCCTGCTTCGGTGTAGAGGCACAAGGCCCCCTGTTCACCGAGCGTCACATACAGCGGAGGCTCGCCCGCACCGCCCCCGGCCATGTGCTCCCGCTTGATCTGCGAACGGATCTCCGCGGGGATGGCCAGTCGCTGCTTGGCATCGATCGTGTGCTCGTAGGTGCCAGTAAAGACCAATGGTGATGGGCCCCTGCGTACATGTCGTGGGAATATACCCCACTTCTCCCCCCACCGCAAGCAGGAAATACCCTGTCCACGACTTTTCCCCAGATTACCCACATATGATCGGACGTTGGC
>CAZTLX010000054.1:0-21744 GCA_964614575.1 uncultured Phycisphaeraceae bacterium
TCCACACGGATTGGCTACGGAACTAACAGGTGGCACAACAATCGGGGGCAGGTCACACCGCAGCACGCGGCCGCGCTCATCGCGGTCGTGAATGAAGTCCCAGCACCACACATCGTTGATGCCCGTCGCACGATGACGCATGATGCCGTTGTCGCTGATGCCCAGCCTGCGCTTCTTACGTGTTTTCCGCGGCACTTTGAACCCTTCCTTCCGCCACAAACGATGCACCCGCTTGCGGTTGATCTTCCAGCCGTCCCGCCTCAACAGCGCGTGAATCCGCCGGTAGCCGTAGCGTGGCCAACGTCGTACCAACTCGTGCATCCGCTTCACGATCGCCGCCTCGTCAGGCTTGCGCTTCGCCGCGTAACGCTGCGTGCTCCTGGCCTGGCCCAGCACCCGACACGCCCGACGCTGCGTCGCCCCCGGTAGCTTCCGCTGCACCTGACGCACCGTCTCACGCAGACGCGTCGGGCTTACTGTTTTCCCAGGTGGTCTAGCGCCTCCTTCAGAATCGCCTTGTCCAGCGACAGGTCCGCCACCAGCGACTTGAGCCGCGCGTTCTCCTGCTCCAAATCCTTGAGCCGCCTGGCCTCCCCGCTACGCATCCCCCCGTACTGATCCTTCCAGCGGTGGTACGTCGCCTCGCTCACTCCCAGACTCTGAATCACCTGCGCCAGCGACTGGCCCGACGCCAGCATCGCCGTCGCCTCTCGCAGCTTCGCAATCACCTGCTCAGGGGTGTGGTGCTTGCGGCCCTTCTTCGTGCTGTCCGACATCGAGAATCTCCTGCCCCAGCGGGGCCGTTGAGACTCTCATACCCGATGGATCAGATTTTGGGGAGCAGGTCAACAACACTCGGTGCCCGGGTGCAATCAAATGCAGGAGCGACAAGACGATTACGCGTGCAGTCACGACCGCGAGAGATCGAAGAGCGATATCGCGTGCAGATCGTCGACACGCGGCTGTGTTCCGCCGCCGCGACAGCCCGTTCCATCGGCGAGTGGCACGACCTACGCGGCCTCCTTGGCAGGGCCGTCATCTGGTGGGCGCGCCGGCAGCTCGCGGCGTGCCGGGCCGTCATCTGCGCCTCGCTCTGGCCCGATCCGGCCGACACGCTTTGCCCGCCCTCATTCCGCGACGAGGCCCTCAAGCAGATCACCGCCTTCGCCAACGCAGCTCACTCCAACGCTTGGGGGACAACGACGCGTGGAAGCGATACCGGCAGCTCCTCGACGGCAAGCCGCTGAACCTCGCCAAGCCCGCCGACCTCGAGCGCCTGCGCCATCTCCTGCTCGACTTCATCGCCGACTTCGCTGCGTGGGAATCCTCCACCAATCCCGTCTTCCTCGAAACCGCCCGCGCTCCCACCCAATCCGCCCACGATGGCCTCACCGGCACTTCCGGGGGCAGGCCGCTCGTCGTCGATCCCTTCGCCGGCGGTGGGGCCATCCCGCTCGAAGCCCTCCGCGTCGGGGCCGACGCCTTCGCCAGCGATCTCAACCCCGTCGCCGTCCTGCTTAACAAGGTCGACCTCATGTCCCCAGTGCGGCACCATGCTGGTCAAGTGCGGCGAACTGACGATGTACGACGATGGCGAGTCTGCGGTATGTCCGGCTTACCAGTGCGAGCGATGCGTCGAGTAATTGCCGCTGGGCGAGGGGCAGGACGACATGGTGTCCGTGCCGCTGTCCTTTACGGTGATGCCCGACGGGTCGCTGGTGAAATCATCTGACATGCAGTGAAGCCGCCCACCAGTTGCTTGGTGAACAGCATGCGGATGGTGTGTTCGAGCTGCTGCTAGCTCCAGAGTTCTCGATCACCTTGTCTTGCGGGGGAGGCACATCGTGTTGCAGTGAGCCCAAGCGTATCAGTGATACGAAATGGGGTGAAAACAGGCACTTGATATGCAATACTTGCTAAATGGCACATTTCGTAGTATCTTGCAATCTCAGTAGTTACGGTTAGCTCGGCACGCCTTCGACCCCCTGGGGGTCAAGAGGTCGCAGGTTCAAATCCTGTCGCCCCGAATGCTTCGGCACCCAGCCCTCCGGCTTACCCGCCGGAGGGCTGATTCGTTTCTTCCCGACCGAGCCAAGGCCACGCCGGTAAACATTCGGGGGCAACATCTGAGGGCCGGAGGTTAAACTACGGCCATGACTCAAGCCCCCTCTGCCACCTCGACGTATCGTCTCGCGCCGCCCGGGTTCACCGCCGAGCAACGCGCGGCCTTCGACCGCGACGGGTTCCTGACGATCGAGAACGCGATCGCGCCGGACGACGTCCAGCGCCTGATCGACGCGATCGATCGGCAATGTGCCGCCGACCCGAAGTACCGCCCCGACACGTTCTACAGCCCGCAGAACATCGTCGAGCTCGACCCGGTCTTCGCCGAGCTGATCGACCACGAGCGGCACGTCGGCTACGCGTACGACCTCTACGGCGAGCTGACCAAGCTCCAGCAGTCGCAGTTCATGTGTCGGCCGCGCGGCGGGTGGCACAACCTCTGGCACCCCGATGGCCCGCGGGCTCTGCCCTACGGCGCGTACTGCGGCGACGCGTGCATGCAGCTCAAGTTCGGCTACTGGCTCACCGACCTGCCCACCCCGAAGATGGGCAACCTCGTGGTCCGACCCGGCAGCCACCGCGAGCAGTACTTCGACCACTACGACACGCACGACAGCGTCGGGGACGAGCACATCGTCTGCGTCAAGGCCGGGACGATGACGCTGCTGCACGCCAACACCTGGCACCGCGTCGAGCCCAACGAATCGGACGTCACCCGCAAGAACGTCTTTATCACCTACTGCCCGTCGTGGATCGCCAACCAGGACCGTTGGCACAGCGACCCCGACTGGCTGGCGACGCTGAGCCGCGAGCAGCAAATCCTCATGCGCAGCTACGCGCAGGCCTACGACTGGTGCAAGCCCAAGGCCGATCAGTTCCCGCTGTTCCTCGATCGTGAGACGGGCGGCGATCGTGACGCGGGCGTGTACCGCGACCACGTGGAGCTGCACCGCCGCAAGCGCCGGGTCGCGCACGAGAAGGCGTGAGCGTTGCGTCATGACGGGCGGCGTCGGGTGCTCTACAGTACCGCGATGGCCGAGTCGTCTTCCGAGTTTGCGGGGCAGGTGGAGATCGCGCCGGGCAGGTATCTGCCCGCGGCGGCGCTGGACTGGTCGTTCGTGCGCAGCGGCGGACCCGGCGGGCAGAACGTGAACAAGGTGGCGACCAAGGCGGTGCTGAGCGTGCGCTTCGACGACCTGGCCGGGGTGCTGCCGGGTTGGGCGTTGACGCGGCTGATCGATCTGGCGGGATCGAAGGCGACGGATGAAGCGCTGGTGCTCAGCGCCTCGTCGTCGCGCAGCCAACTCGCCAATCGTCGCGGGTGTCTGCTGAAGCTGCGGGGGCTGGTGGTCGAGGCGCTGGATCGGCCCAAGCCGCGGCGTAAGACCCGGCCAAGCAAGGCGGCGGTGCGTCGGCGGATTGAAGAGAAGAAGCAGCGCGGGCAGATCAAACGGCGGCGCAAGCCACCGCGCACGGATGAGGCGTGAGCGTTGGCCGTGAAGCGCAGCGGATTGCGCCGGTGATCGCGGCTTGTGACGCCTTAGCGGGTGAGGCGGGGGTCGCCGGCGATCAGGCCCGGGCCGAGAAAGCCCGAAACGCGGCAAGCCGCTGCGGGCACATCTCGAGCCATCGCCGCTGGCTCGATACCGGGCGGGAATAAACGCGCTGCCCGGGCGGTAAACTCCCGGTACCGGGGGATGCTCTCTCGGCGAGGATGTGACGATGAAGTTTGTATTGATAGTCGGAGGTCTGGCCGTCGCCGGGGCGGTGGTGGGCTATGCGCAATGGTTTTGCCCCGATGGCCGTTGCGCGTTGACCGGTTCGTGGTGGGGCGGGGCGACGCTGGGGGGGCTGCTGGGGTTTGCGGTGCATGAGGGTTTTGTCGTGGGGCGTCAGCCGGCCGCACGGTCAACCGACCCGCCGCCGACGCCGGATAATCAGGACCCATCCGCCGAGCGCTAACGCCGCGGCGCTGCCGGGCTCGGGCACCGCGATCGTGACCGAGGCGAGCGCTTGCTCAAAACGGACCACGGCTGAGGCATCGAGCCCCGATCCCCAATTTGTCGCCCGCATCGCCAGGTCGATTGCATCGACCCGTCCGTGATCGTCAAAGTTCCCTCCGGAGCATCCGAACGGGGCCTGCTGCCCGTTGGAGTCAAGGATCAGCAGGTCATCGCCGGGGTGAAGACATTTACGCCCAAGGCCCCAAGGTGGTAGGACAGGCATGCGCGGGAAGGGTTTCGTGGATTCGGGGGATCGGGGAGATAAAAATGTGTAACACGCGTTCTGTCTCGGACAAGGATATTCGGATCGCCTTGAGAAAACCTCAGAAGCGGGTCGAGTGTCTGATGCTTGTGAAGGCTGAAAATAGAAAAAATGCTTGGCATTTGGCTCGCCGGTGGTTAACTTAAAGGTCCGCTATGACGGGTGATGTCCCGTTCCCGCCTGACAGGTGATTCCGGCCAACGCTCGAAACCCGCTCCAGGAGTCTTTTATGCCCGCAGCCGGAGGTTTGTCTGATGCCCTGGGACGCCTGGCTTCCGAGGAAGACCGTAAGCCGCGCCAGGCACGTGAACCGGAAGTCGAGATCCGCTCGGCCAAGGCGTTGCGTGCCGACGAGACCACCATGCTTTCGGTAGACCAGATCATCCAAGAAGGCGAGGCCAAACCCAAGACCCTCAGCAGCAGCAGCCGGCCGCGCCGCAGCAGTGAGCCTCGCGCCAACGCCCCGACCATGTCGAGCCTCGCCGCCGCCGGCAGCGCCTCATCCCCGACGACGGCCACCCGCCGCTCGTCCTCTCCGCGCGGCGCAAAAAAAGCCCCCAACCACGACCTCAAACGCACCGCCATCCCGATCCTCATCACCGTCGGGGTGCTGCTGATGGTGCCCGGTCTCTGGGCGGTGGGGCAGATGCTTGGCTTCGCGGTGCCACGACACGAAGACCCCAAGGCCGGTCAGATGGCGCTGGCCATGCTCATCACCTGGCCGATGAGCCTGTGCATGATCGCCGGGGCGGTCTTCTTCTGGGTGCAGACCTCGGGCGGGAAGTCGAGCGAACGGCGGCGCTGAGCGTTTTGTTTTGCCTGGCTGCGGATCGTTGACGTGGCCGGTTCGCGAAGCCGCAAGCGGTGTCACCGGGCGATCTTCGCGGCGACGTCGGCGCACGGCCCGACGTACTTCTCGCCGAAGATGCGCACGTGCAGCAGCATCGTGTGCAGCCAGTAGATCAGGCGTCGTCGTTCGTAACCGGCCTCCGGCGGGTGTCGGCGTTCATAAGCCTCGAAGAACGCGCGGCCGGCGGTGTGAAACACTTCGAGATAGGCCAGCTCGTATTCGTGGTGCGCGTAGCTGGCGAAGCCGTCGATAAACGCGGTGATGACGGGCTGATCGGGGTTGGCGTCATCCACAAGGATGTTGTTGGCCCACAGGTCGCCGTGGACCAGCGTCGGCCGCGGCCGGGCGGGCAGGTAACGCGACAGGTCGGCGATGACGTGGTCCACCACCCGCCGCGTCACCGAGGGCAACTGCTCGCGCACCTGCTCAAACTCCGCCTGCAACCGCGGACCAAACCCCGCGAGCCAGTTGTCGTGGCCCGGCTCGGACATCGCGGCCCCGAAGCTGTGCCGCGTGTGCGTGTGCAACTCGCTGATGTGCTCGGCCAGTTGGTACTGCATCCGCTGCTTGCCCGCGGCCGAGAGCCGGGCGTCGGAGAGCGTGACCCCGGGTTTACGCTCGAGCAGGATGCCGCTGATCGGCCAGCGCGGGCTACGCACCAGGCCCAACGGCTTGGGCACGGGCAACGCGGTGTGCCGCTCGAAGTATTCCAAGGAGGCGAGTTCCAGCGCGAAGCCCTCGCCGTGGTCGATGTCGTTGAGCTTCGCGACGACCGCGCCCGGCTCGCCGTCGGTCGTCAGCTCAAGCACGTGGTTGATCGACCCGCCGTGCATCGGCCGCAGGCCCGTCACCGTCAGGCCGGGGTGGACCAGCGCGCGGACCAGTTCGGTGGCCAGCCCGGCGTCCACGTCGATCGGCAGCATGCCCGGATCCGTCATCAGGTCTTTCATCGGCGATCGGGGCATGCGGCATTGACCCCTCAGTCATGGGTGACGGGGCGTTTCTTCTTCCGCGGCTTCTTCACCTTGGTCCCCGGTGCGCCGGGCTTCGGCTTGGCCGGGTCCGCATCGCTGAGCACCACCTTGCTCATCATCGGTGTCCCCTTCACCTGCTTGATCTGATCACGCAACGCCGCCGCCTTCTCAAACTGCAACTGCTGCGCCGCTTCGAGCATCCGCTTCTCCAGCTCGGCCAGCAGCTCGGCGCGGTCCCATTCCTTCTCGTCCTCCGACAGCGCCCGCAGCGCCGTCTTGCGCGCCCGCAGCTCCAGCTCCAGCCCCTGGCGGATCGCCTTCTTGATGGTCTGCGGCGTGACGTGGTGCTCGTCGTTATACGCGAGCTGCTTCTCCCGCCGACGCTCCGTCTCGTCCATCGCCTCCTGCATCGCTGGCGTGATCTGGTCGGCGTAGAGCACGACGCGGGCGTTCACGTTGCGCGCCGCCCGGCCGATCTGCTGGATCAGCGACGTGCCGCTGCGCAAAAACCCCGTCTTGTCCGCATCCATGATCGCCACGAACGAGACCTCCGGCAGGTCCAGCCCCTCGCGCAGCAGGTTCACCCCGACCAGCACATCGAACTGACCCTCGCGCAGCTCGCGCAGGATCTGCACGCGGTCCAGCGTGTCGATCTCGCTGTGCAGGTAGCGGCAACTCACGCCCTGATCGGCGAGGTAGCCCGACAAATCCTCGGCCAGCCGCTTGGTCAGCGTCGTCACGAGCGTGCGCTCGCCCGAGGCGGTGCGCTGATGAATGCGCTGCAGCAGATCGGGCACCTGCCCCGCGGCCGGGCGCACCTCGATCACCGGATCGACCAGCCCCGTCGGGCGGATCACCTGCTCCACCACGTCGCCCCCGGTGCGCTCCAGCTCGTAAGGCCCGGGCGTCGCCGAGACAAACATGACCTGCGGCCAGAGCTGCTCGATCTCCTCGAAACGCAGCGGCCGATTGTCCATCGCCGAGGGCAGGCGGAACCCGTGCTCGACCAGCACCGCCTTGCGCTGCTGGTCGCCGTTGAACATCGCGCGCATCTGCGGGATCGTGACGTGGCTCTCGTCGATGATCAGCAGGTAATCCGGGTCGCCGTGTCCATCGACGGGGAAGTAGTCGAGCAGCGTGAACGGGCGCGACCCGGCGGGCCGACCGTCGAGGTGGCGGCTGTAGTTCTCCACGCCCGAGCAGTAGCCGACTTCTTCGATCATCTCCAGGTCGTATTTCGTGCGGGCCAGCAGCCGCTGCGCTTCGAGCAGCTTGCCCGCCGAGCGCAGCTTCATCACCTGCGCATCGAGCTCCTCGCGGATGTTGCCCAGCGCCTGCTCGATCTGGTGCTCGGGCATGACGTACTGCACCGCGGGGTGGATGAAGAGGTTGCGTTCCTCGGCCAGCAGTTCGCCGGTGGTCGGGTTGATCAGCGCGAGCGTCTCGACCTCGTCGCCGAACAGCTCGATCCGGCAGGCGTACTCTTCCGACGCGGGGTGGACCTCGATCACGTCGCCGCGCACGCGGAAGCTGCCGCGTTTGAGTTCGTATTCGCCGCGGGTGTATTGCAGGTCGGCCAGGCCGCGGAGCAGCTCCCGGCGGTCGATCGTCTGCCCGACGCTGATCGAGATGACCGAGTTCTTGAACGCCTCGGGGGAGCCTAAGCCGAAGATGCACGAGACCGACGCGACGATGATGACATCGCTGCGGGTGACGAGGTTGGTCGTCGCGGCCATGCGCAGGCGGTCGAGGTCGTCGTTGCGCGAGGAGTCTTTCTCGATGTAGATGTCCCGCTGCGGGATATACGCCTCGGGCTGGTAGTAGTCGTAGTAGCTGACGAAGTAGCTGACCGCGTTGTCGGGGAACAGCTCCTTCATCTCCTCGTAGAGCTGGGCGGCGAGGGTCTTGTTGTGGCTGATGATGAGCGTGGGCTTGTTGACCTGCGCGATGGTGTGGGCCATGGTGAAGGTCTTGCCCGTGCCGGTCGCGCCCAGCAGCACCTGATATTTCTCCCCGAGCATGATGCCGCGGGTCAGCGCGGCGATCGCGCTGGGCTGATCGCCGGTCGGTTGATACTCGCTGACCAGATGGAAGGGTTGCTCGCGCATCACGTCATTTTAGAACGGGGTCCGGAAGCCCATCGCCCGCATGGCGCACCAGCCGTTGCGGGCCTCGAAGAGGCCGAACGCCCCGCCCACCGCCGTGCCCGCCACCGCCGCCCACAGCCACCCGCCGGGCAGTACCCCCAGCAGGATCAGCGCCGCGAGCACCGCGGCGACGCCGAGGGTGAGAAGCCCGATGATCAGCCGCACCGCCTTGCCACGCGCATCGATGTTGCATTGCATGCGTGGATGATATGCACGCCCGGCCGGGAAACCTATCGCTGCTCCAGCAGCCGTTGATACCGCCGCATCAGCCGCGAGCGGGTGATCATGCCCTTGACCCGGCCGTTGAGGTCGATCACCGCCAGGCTCGAGACGTCGTGCTTGGAGAATTTGTCGAGCACCAGGTCCAGCGTCTCGTCCACCTCGCAGGTGGGCAGGCCCTTGCGGGTCAGCTCGCCGACGATCATCAGCGGGATCGCCTCGCGCTGCAGCAGCGTGGTGCGCACGTCCTCGCCGATGATCATGCCCTGGTAGATGTCGCGGTCGTCGCAGACGACGTAATCGACCGCGGCATAGTCCTCCGCCAGTTCCAGCAGGCGCTGGGCCGGTTCTTCGGGGTGGACGATGACGGCGGGGATCAGCGGGACGTCCTGCACCGTGAGCCGACGCAGCAGCACCATGTCGGCGTAGGTGCCCATGCGGATGCCGCGCTTGCGCAGCCAGGCCTGGTAGATCGAATCGCGGCTGAAGAACTGCGAGCCGGTCGTCGCGAGGATGGCCACGAGCATCATCGGCAGCACGACGCGGTAGTCCTGGGTGATCTCGAAGACGAGGATGAACGCGGTGAGGGGGCAGTGGACGACGGCGGCGATCATGCCCGCCATCCCGGCCAGCGCGTAGGTCGCGGGGGTGCCGGACTCGCCCGGGAAAAAGCCCAGGGCGTTGAAGGCCATGGCCAGCGCCCCGCCCAGCGCCGCGCCGATGAACAGGCTGGGCGCGATGATGCCGCCGCTGCCGCCCGAGCCCAGCGTCAGGCACGTGCCGAGCATCTTCAGCGCCAGCGCCGCCAGCAGCAGGCCGATCGTCGCCGTCGCCGCCGGCACGCCCGGCTCGGTCACAAACCCCGCCTCCACGGCACCGGGATACGAGAGCGGATTGAGCAGCGCCTCGATCACCGGGTAACCGTTGCCGTAGAACGCCGGCCGATCGTACGCGGCAAACAGCGGGTCCAGCAGCAGCAGCGCGGCGATGCCCAGCAGCCCCAGCGTCAGCCCGCCCACCGCCGGCCGCGCCCAGTTCGGCAGCGGCGTCCGCTCCCACAGCGCCTCGCTGCGCCGCATGCTCGCGGCAAACAACGCGCCCACCCCGCCGCACAACAACCCCAACGCCGCATAAGGCACGATCTCCGCCAACGCGAACTCGTAATGCCGCATCGCCTCGGGCACGCGGAAGACCACGCCGTCATCGAGCAGCGCCTGCGCGACCGAGGTGCCGAACACGCTGGCCACCACAATCGGGATAAACGTCTTGATGGAAAAGTCGCGGAGGATCACTTCGAGCACGAAGAGCACCCCGGCAATCGGGGCGTTGAAGATCGCGGCGGTGCCCGCGGCCGCGCCGCAGCCGATCAGCGCGTGCTTGCGTTCCCGGCCGACCTTGAGCACCCCGCCGCAAACCGAACCGAGCACCGAGCCGATGAGGATGATCGGCCCCTCGATCCCCGCCGAGCCGCCGCTGCCCATCGTCAATGACGCGGTGACCGCCTTGTTGACCCCCGATGTGGCGGGCAGCTCCCGGTCACGCCGGGCCATGGCCTCCATGACTTCGGGGATGCCGCTCTCGGGCCGGCGTCGGCCCGAGAGCCAGGTGATCAGCCCGACCGCCAGCCCGCCGGCCGCGGGCAGCAGCGCGATCACAAACCAATCGGAGCCGGGGAACTCACGCTCGCCCAGGGTGAAAAAGAAAAAGTGCCCCGACGCCTCGACCAGCAGCTCGAACCCCGTCGCGACCACGCCCCCCAGCGTCCCCACGATCGCCGCCAGCGGGATCATGAACCAATCGCGATCGAACCCCATCGCGCCCAAGGCCCGGTTGAACCTCGACCAGATGCGCCTGCTTGACGGCATCCGGGCAGTGTATTGATTTTCCGTGAAGGGCAGCGCCGCTTCGTCGGCGAACCGCCGGTCTTCCTCTTCATCCCGAGAAGCCGGTCAAGGCTTGACAGCCCATCTGCCGCGGCCGACGATGCGTCAGTGATCCGGCATAAGCTCGGGATTTTTGCGGTGACGCTCGGTTCTTTCGGGCTGACGTGGGCGGCATGGGCCGTCGGCGGCGCGGATGCGCCGTTGGACCAGCCCGGCCCCGTCACGGAGCCGGCTGATGCCGCGTCGCCTCCCCCGGTGGCGGCCGATGGTCCCATGAAGCGGCGCTATGTGGAGGCGCGTGATGCGTGGCTCGCCGCCCATTCGCTGAGTGAAGGCGACGACGCCGAAGCCTACCGGGCCGCGCTCGAGCACGCGGACCGCTTATCCGCCGCGCTTTTCCGCGATGCACCGGACGAGGCGGGGGTCGCGACGTTGCGCGGCGAGGTCTTGTGGGCCGGCGGTAAAGAGGCCGAGGCGGCCGCGGTGTTTGAGCAGCAGCCTGATTACCTGAACCCGCGCAACATGCTGCGGCTGATCCAGTATTACCGCAAGAGCGGTGACGATGAGGGGATCGTCCGCATCGCGCCGCGGCTGATGTTCGTGCTTTCCTTCGTGGGTAGCCGGCCGGAGAATCAGGAGCTGGTGACCGCGATCTATGAGCACCTCGCGCATTCGCTCATCGAGCTCAAGCGTGTTCGTCAGGCGGCGTTGACCCTCGACGCGCTGGAGAAGATCGATCCAGATACGCTGTACCTGCATCAAGCCCGGGCCACGCTCTACACTGAACATCTGCGCCAACCGGAGAAGGCGGCCGAGGCCGCCCGGCGGCTGATCGAATTAGCGCCGCAGAACCCGCACGCCCTGCATACCGCGGCCGCCACGCACTTGAAGCTGGGCGACGAGTTTGCCGCGCTCGGGTTTTGGGAACGGTTGCTGGAGTTGGATGCCAGCCCGCGAAACGCGTTGATGGTTTCCGCTTTGTGGTTGGGCCAAGGCCACCACGAGGCGGCGGTGGCATCCGCCGCGCAAACTCGCGAGCTGGCTCAGGCCCAGGGCGATCAGGCCGCCGACGCGATCGCGGCGCTGATCGAGGTGGTGTTTACCGAGCCTGACGGGCCCGTGGGACCGGACGGGCGGCGCGTGAAGCAGGCGATGGCGTTGGCGAAGATGCTGCACCGTATGCATATGCATGCGTCCGTGGACGCGGCGGTGCAGGCCGCGATCAAAGCGGAAGACCCGCAGACGCAGGACGCACGGCGGCTGGCCGGGGACTGGTACTTCCAGCTCAACCGGGCCGATGAAGCGATCACGATCTACGAATCGATATACGCCGAGACCCGGGACGCGAAAGTCGGGCTTCGCTTAGCCGAGGCGTATCTGCGGGCCGGGCGGCCCGAGGAGGCGCTCAAACAGATCGAGGCGGCCGGCGCTGCGCTGGGACCGAGAGCGGACACCGCGGCTTTGCGTGTCTCGGCCCTGGTGCAGCTCGGGCGTTGGGCCGACGCGGTCGCGTATGCCGACGAGCAGATCGAGCGATATCCGGATGCCTCGCTGCTGCGGCGGGTCCGGGCCGAGGCGCTGGCCTCCAGTCGCGATCAACTCGACCTGCGCCGGGCGCTGGATGATTACGCCGCGCGACTCGAGGTCGTTCCTACCGACACCGAGGCCCGGGACAAGGCCATCCTGCTGGCCTTCAAAATCAATGAGCTGGATCGCGTCATCGCCTTCGGTGAGCCGTGGCTGGCGGGCGGCGGCGGGCACCCGCTAGCGATGACGGGGCTGGGCACCGCGCTGTATCAGCGACAACGGTATGAAGAAGCCGCCCGTGCGTATCAGGCCGTGCTCGACGCCGCGCCGGAATCTCCCAGCGTCCTGAACAATTACGCGTACCTGCTCGCGACCGAACTCGATCAGCCCGCCGAAGCGTTGCCGCTGATCGAGCGCGCGGTGCAGCTCACCCGTCGGGGCAACGCCGATGTGCTCGACACGCTGGGTGTCGTGCAATTGAAGCTGGGGCGCTCTGCGTACGCGATCCGAACCCTGCGGGTCGCTCTGGAGATCGAGCGTAAGCCGATCATCCTCCTGCATCTGGCCGAGGCTCAGTCCGCATTCAACGAGCCCGAAGCCGCCCTGGCGACCGCAAAACAGGCGATCGCCCTGGCTCAGGAGACGGGTGATGACCAGGTGGCACAGGAAGCCGAGCAATTCGCCGCCTCGATCGAGGCCTCAACCCCCGACCCCGAATCAGCCCCCCGCCAGACCCAAAGCGCCCCCTAGGGGAGTCGAACCCCTGTTTCCAGGATGAGAACCTGGCGTCCTGGGCCACTAGACGAAGGGGGCGGCGAGTCGCGTAGCGTAGGCGAGGCAGGGGTGGGTTTCAAGCGACGCGCCGGGCGCGGGGCAGGGGGGCTGCCAAAATTTCCGGGGGATGTCGATCCTGTTCAAACTTCGCTCGTGGCGGACCGGGAATAGAGGTGAACGTGCCTTAGTGCGGTCGCTCCCCCGGCGATTTGGCATTCGCCTCATCCTGGCGAGCGAACCGCTTGCCTTGAAAGGCCGTACGAGGCTGGGTAAACTGCCCGGCTTGCCGTTTAGGCCCGGCACCTTCCGTTCCCCCCGCCCGGAGGCCCACGTTGGCCAAAAAGAAGAAGTCCAAGAGCGTGAATAAGGCTTCTAAGTCCCGCACCGGCAAGAAGAAGGCAACTTCCTCGGGCTCCGGCGGCCGGTCGTCTGCTGCGTCGAAGAAACCGACCAAGAAGAAAAAGACGACCAAGAAGACGACCCGGTCCACCGCCGCGGCGACCACCACGAAGTCGGCGGCGAAAACGAGTGCTCCCGGCAAGAAGAAGGTGACGGCCGCGAAGGCGTCAAGCCCCTCAGTGCCCAAGTCCGAGCCGAGCAACCCCGCCGTTGTCCCGATCAAGACCGGGTCGATCAAGCCGAGTAGCCTAAACGGCCCGCCGCCCAAACCCCGCAACGGCGAGGCGGTGGAGTGGACGCCCGCGAAGCTGCGCAAGGTCAAGACCGGCCTGACACGCAAGGACTTCAATTACTTCCTCGCGCTGCTGCTGGAAAAACGCGCGGAGATCGTCGGCGATGTGGCCGGCCTCGAAGCCGCCCGCCGTGCGCAGGACGGCGACATCTCCCACGTCCCGCTGCACATGGCGGACGTCGGCTCGGATAATTACGAACAGGAATTCACGCTCGGCCTCATGGAGTCGGAGCGCAAGCTCGTCCACGACATCGACGATGCCATCGCCCGCATCCAGGACAAGACCTACGGCGTGTGTATCGAATCGGGTGAGCCGATCCCGCGGGCGCGCCTGGAGATCAAGCCCTGGGCCCGCTACACCATTGAAGTGGTCCGCGAGCGTGAGCGTCACGGCCTGCCGGTTTGAGCTCCCCCTGTCCAAGCATCATGAACGCCACCGACCCCGCCCCGGCCAGTGCTCCTTCGGCGGATGCCGTCGGCGTCGCGGCGGATTCTGCGCCCGCGCCGCCTCCGCGCACCGCCTGGCGCAGCCCGCCGGCGCTGGCCTGGTTTTTCGGGGTGCTTGCGCTGGTCCTCTGGGCCGACCTTTACCTCAAGTACTGGTCGTTTGAGAACGTGGCCGACGAGCCGGTGGTGGTCACCGAGCTGGCGCAGGTCCATCACGAGGCGTTCTGGCGGCAGTATCCGCACGAGCCGATCGTGGTGCTGCCAAAGGTCTTGAGCCTGCGTCTGACCACCAACACCGGCGCGGTGTTCGGTCTGGGCAAGGGCGGGCGGGTGTTCTTTATCGCGGTGAGCCTGATCGCGACGCTGATCATCAGCTTCATGTTCGCCCGCAGCCGGGCCAACGCGATCGTGATGCACCTGGCGCTCGCGCTGATCCTCGCCGGGGCGCTGGGCAACCTCTACGACCGGGTGGTGTACGGCGCGGTGCGCGACATGCTTCACCTGCTGCCGCAGACGAACTTGTGGCCGTGGATCTTCAACCTCGCGGACGCGGCGCTCATGGCGGGGGTGGGGCTGGTGCTGGTGCTGACCTTTATCGCCGAGCACCGGGCGAAGCGCACGCGTTCACGAGACGCTTGAACAGGCCGAGGTTCAGCGGGCTTTGATCGTTTCCCGGGGCAATTCCGGGGGAAATTCCCCGGGAGGGGGCGCGTTCGGGGTGCCATTGCACCCCGAGGTAGAAGCGGCGGCCGCGTTCGGGGTCATCGATCGCTTCGATGATGTCGCCGTCGCAGCGGGCGATGACACGCATGCGGCCAGGGTCGCTGATCGCTTGTTGATGGTTGGAGTGGACCGAGGCGGTCGCGCGGGGGAGGGCGGCATCGTCCACGTCGATGCTCACTTCGTGCTCGGCCTTCTGATGCCGCTTAACGACCCGCGGGGGGTGGGTGTCGGGCAGGTATTGGTTGAGGTGCCCGCCGGCCCGCAAGGCCATGAGCTGCATGCCCAGGCAGATGCCGAGAACGGGGTGCGGTGCCTCATCGAGCGCGTCGAGCAGGGCGAGCTCGAAGGCCTGGCGTGCGGGGTCCATGACGCGGGCCTTGGGGTGAGTCGGCTGGCCGAAGGCGGTGGTGTCCGGATCAACCCCTCCGGTGAGGATGAAGCCATCGCACATCGCGAGGTAGTCGGCGATCGCGTCACGCTCATGCGGCAGCAGGATGGGCACGCCCCCGGCCGCGGCCACGGCCCGGCTGTATCCGATGCCGACCTCATAGCGCCCGCTGTCGGCGGTGTTGTCGCGGTTGTCGAGCGTGATGCCGATGACGGGGTGGGGCATGGCGGCGGTCCTGGCCGATATAATAGAGGTATGGGCAAGACCGCACCGAACAAAGTGGACGAGCTGCAGGACGCGGTGGCGAGGCTGTCGCGCGAGGACCTCGATAAGTTCGGGGCGTGGTTCAATGAGTTTTACGACGACGCGTGGGACCGACAGATGAAAGATGACGCTGAGTCTGGGCGGTTGGATAAGCTGGCCGAGCAAGCCCTTCGTGATCTGGATGCCGGACGATGCACGGAGCTATGAGGCACCACGCCTCACCGACATTCTGGCGGGCATATCACGCGCTTCCAACTCACATCCGTCGCGCCGCAGACCGAAGTTTTATGCAACTGCGTCGAGACCCGAGTCATCCTTCCTTGCAATTCAAACGTGTTGGGCCAAGGTACTGGTCTGCACGTGTCACCCTCGATTATCGCGCCGTCGCCGTGCGCCGCGAAGCCGATGTCGTCTGGTTCTGGATCGGCCCGCACGCCGATTACGACCGCCTGCTCCGCGGCTGAGCGATTCGCATTACAATGCCGCGCTCCGCGTGGTGGGAGCCGAGCGTTGCGATATATCAGCACCCGAGGACAAGCCGAGCCGCTCGATTTTGAGGGCGTGTTGATGACCGGCCTGGCGCGGGACGGCGGGCTTTACGTCCCCGAGTCCTGGCCGACGATCACGCCCGGCCTCATCCGCCGCGTGCGCACCTTGCCCTATCCCGACGCGGCGTACCACGTCATGCGGCCGTTCGTCGGCCAGTGCATGACCGACGACGAGCTGCGCACGCTGCTCGAAGACGCGTACGACAGCTTCGTCCACCACAGCGTTGCGCCGCTGTTCCAGATCGGCTCCGACGAGTGGCTGCTCGAGCTGTACCACGGCCCGACGCTCGCGTTCAAAGACGTCGCGATGCAGGTGCTCGGCCGGCTCTACGACCACTTCCTGGCCAAGCGCGGCGGGCGGATCACCGTCGTCGGCGCAACGTCGGGCGACACCGGCTCCGCGGCGATCGAAGCCATCGCCGGCCGCGACCGCGCGACCATCTTCATCATGCACCCGCACGGCCGCACCTCCGAAGTGCAGCGCCGGCAGATGACCACCGTCGAGGCACCCAACGTCCACAACATCGCGATCGAGGGCACGTTCGACGATTGCCAGAACCTGCTCAAGGCGATGTTCAACGATCCGGTCTTCCGCGACGAGGTGAGCCTGTCGGGCGTGAACTCGATCAACTGGGCGCGGGTGATGCCGCAGATCGTGTACTACGTCACCGCCGCCGCATCGCTGGGCGCGCCGGACGTGCCGGTGAGTTTCACCGTGCCGACGGGGAACTTCGGCGACATCTACGCCGGCTACGCGGCTCATCAGATGGGCCTGCCGATCTCGCGGCTGGTGATCGCGACCAATACCAACGACATCCTCGCGCGGTTCCTCGCGACGGGCGAGCACGCGCTGGAAGGCGTGACGCCCACCATGTCGCCGTCGATGGATATCCAGATCAGCAGTAACTTTGAGCGGCTGCTGTTTGATGTGTTCGAGCGCGACGGTGCCGCGATCACCGCGCTGATGCAGGAGCTGGCCGACACCGGCCGGTTCAGCGTGGACCCGGCGAAGCTGTCGGGCATCAAGCAACTGTTCGGCGCGCACCGCGTCGATGAGGAGCAGACGCTGGCGACGGTGGGGCAGGTCTTCCGCGAGACCGGCTTCCAGATCGACCCGCACACCGCGGTCGGCGTCGCCGCGGCGCGTTACGATCACCAAGCCCACGGCCACCGCGAGGTGCCGATGGTCGTGCTGGGCACCGCGCACCCGGCGAAGTTCCCCGACGCCGTGGAAAAAGCCACCGGCTTCCGCCCGCCGCTGCCGCCGCACCTGCACGACCTCTACCAGCGTGAAGAACGCTACGACGTGCTGCCCAACGATCTTGAAGCGGTGCAGGCGCACATCCGCGCCCGCCTCGCCGCGACCGCCCCCGCTTAGCGCCATCTCATCGCCGGCGAGCTACGCCTGGCCTGGGACCGGGCGAGGCGTAGCTCGCCGGCTAATAAGCAGCGTCAACCCCCGTACCCGGAGCCCTCTCATGACCGACGCGCAAGACTTTATCCGCGGCCTCGCGACGCGCTGCCTCCACGCCGGCCAGGTCCCCGACCAGACCACCAAGTCGCGGGCCGTGCCCATCTACGCCACCACCAGCTACACCTTCGACAACACCGACCACGCCGCGGCGTTGTTCGGCCTCGAACAGTTCGGCAACATCTACAGCCGCATCATGAACCCGACCGTCGATGTCCTCGAGAAGCGCCTCGCCGCGCTCGACGGCGGCGTCGGCGCGCTGGGCTTCGCCTCCGGCCAGGCCGCGATCATGGCCGCCATCTGCACCATCACCCACGCCGGGCAGAACTTCGTCTCCTCCACCAGCCTCTACGGCGGGACGTGGACGCTCTTCACCCAGACCCTGCCCAGGCTCGGCATCGAGGTCCGCTTCTTCCCGCCCGATCAGCCCGAAAAAATCGCCGAGCTGGTCGATGAAAACACCCGCTGCGTCTACATGGACTCGATCGGCAACCCGAAGATCGACGTGCCCGATTACCGCGCCATCGCCGACGCCGCCCACGCCCAGGGCCTGCCCCTGCTCTGCGACAACACCATCCCCACGCCCATCCTCCTGCGCCCGTTCGAGCACGGCATCGACATCAGCATCTACTCCTGCACCAAGTTCATCGGTGGCCACGGCACGCACGTCGGCGGCGCGGTCGTTGATCGCGGCAACTTCAAGTGGGCCGACCACCCCGCCAGGTGGCCCGAGTTCTGCGCGCCCTCGCCGTCGTACCACGGCATCGTCTTCGAAGAGGCCCTGCGCCCGCTGGGCAACGTCGCCTACATCCTCCACATGCGCACGCACTGGCTGCGCGACACCGGCGCGGCGATGAGCCCTTATGCCGCGTTCACCTTCCTGCAAGGCCTCGAAACCCTTCATCTGCGCATGAAGGCCCACAGCGATAACGCGCTGAGGATCGCGCAGTGGCTTGAAGCGCACCCCGCCGTCGCGTGGGTCAACTACCCCGGCCTGCCCTCGCACAAGGACCACGCCCACGCGAAGCGCTACCTGCCCGACGGCACCAGCGCGATCGTCGGCTTCGGCATCAAGGCCGACCACGCCGACCAGGCCCGCCAGCGCGGCCGCAAGTTCATCGACTCGGTGAAGCTCTGCTCCCACCTCGCGAACATCGGCGACGCCAAGACCCTTGTGATCCACCCCAACACCACCACCCATCAGCAGCTCAATGAAAAAGAGCAGCAGGCCACCGGCGTCACGCCCGATTACGTCCGCCTCTCCGTCGGCCTCGAAGACGCCGACGACATCATCGCCGACCTCGACCAGGCGCTCCAAGCCGCCACTTCCCGGGTTTAGCGGGCGGCACGAAGTGCCCCGGCCTCCCGTCGTGCCCCATGACCGACGCCTTCACCAGCACCGATGACCGCCGCTCCGACGCGCCGCTGCCGTACCTGCAATCGGTGACGTTCGATGAGCCGCTGCCCCTCGCGCTCGGCGGCGAGCTGCCCGGCGTGGTGTGCGCTTACGAGACCTACGGCTCCTTAAACGCCGCGCGCGACAACGCCGTGCTCATCTGCCACGCCATCAGCGGCGACTCCCACGTCGCCCGACACAACCCCGCAGACCCCGACGAGGCCCCCGGCTGGTGGGACGCGCTGATCGGCCCCGGCCCGCACAATGCCATCGACACCGACCGCTTCTTCGTCGTCTGCCCCAACATCCTCGGCGGCTGCCGCGGCACCACCGGCCCTTCCTCCCTCAACCCCCAGACCGGCGAACGCTACGGCCGCGACTTCCCCCAGATCACCGTCGCCGACATGGTTGATCTCCAGGCCCGACTGCTCGATCACCTGCGCATCGACCGCCTCGCCGCGGTGGTGGGGGGGTCGCTCGGCGGGCACCAGGCGCTCACATGGGCCACCCGCTACCCCGACCGCGTCGCCGCCTGCTGCGCCATCGCCACCTCGCCCCGCCTCACCTCCCAGGCGCTGGCGTTCGATGTCATCGGCCGCAACGCCATCGCCACCGATCCCCACTTCGCCGCCGGCCGGTACTACGGCCAACCCGATCAGCCGGACGTCGGCCTCGCCATCGCCCGCATGCTCGGCCACATCACCTACCTCTCCTCCCAGGCCATGGCCGAGAAATTCGACATCGACCGCCACCGCCCGCGCGACCTGGACACCCGCTTCGAGAAAAAATTCTCCGTCGGCACCTACCTCGCCCACCAGGGCCAGCGCTTCACCGCACGCTTCGACGCCAACAGCTACCTCACCCTCACCATGGCGATGGACCTGTTCGACCTGGGCGCGACCCACGCCCAGCGCGTCGAGGCCCTGCGCCCCGCGAGCTGCCGCTTCCTCGTCGTCAGCTTCTCCAGCGACTGGCTCTTCCACCCCCGGCAGAGCCGACAGCTCGTCGAGGCGCTCACCGCGCTCGATCGAACGGTGACCTACGCCGAGATCACCACCGACGCCGGGCACGACGCCTTCCTCATCGATCAAGACGTCGCGAAGTTCGGCCCGCTTCTCAACGCGACGATCGACCCGCCCCCGCCCGACCCCGCCGCCGACCCGCCCGCCCGGCTCGACGACCGCCGCATCCTCCAACTGATCCGCCCCGGCGAATCGGTCCTCGACCTGGGCTGCGGCGACGGCGCACTGCTCGCCGCCCTGCGCGCCCGCGGGCACGCCCGGCTCTGCGGCATCGAGGTCAAGCAGGACGCCATCCTCGCCGCCGCCGCCAAGGGACTGCCCATCCTCGACTACGACCTGAACCACGGCCTGCCCGAGTTCGCCGACCAGTCCTTCGATGTCGTCGTCCTCTCCGCCACGCTCCAGGTCATCGAGCGCATCGACCTGCTGTTCGATGAGATGCTCCGCGTGGGGCGGCGGTGCGTGCTCAGCTTCGCGAACTTCGCGTTCCGCGACCTGCGGCAGATGTACGCCCAGCAGGGCCGCTCCCCCAAGGCCGCGGGCGAATACCGCTACGAGTGGTACAACACGCCCAACCGCCGCTTCCCCTCGATCGCGGATGTGCAGGAGCTGCTCGCGCGCAAGGGCGCGGCGATCCACCATCAGGACTATCTGGATACGACGCGTGGCGTCACGGTCGAGCCGGCCGCGGCCAACCTGGATGCCGACATCGCCATCCTGGTCATCAGCCGCCCCCGCCCCCGCCCCCGCCCCCGGAAGTAGTCCCCGGAAGTAGTCCCCGGAAGTAGTCCCCGGAAGTAGTCCCCGGAAGTAATCACTCCGGAAGTAATCACCGGAACGCACCCGTCTTCGTCGTTCACGGCATCGCGCACCCTTTACGTCCCCGGCAACGCCGAGCTCGTGCGAAGCCGAGACGGCGTCCCCCCGCCCCCGCGGTTGGGGGAAAACCTTAACATGAGGGTTAGGTTTTTCGCCCTATTCGGCGGGCCATCGTTAAGTTGTTGTCTTGGAAAGAGATAATTAAGGAAAGAATGTGCGCCGAACTGAACCGCGCTCTTGACAGTCTGCTTCGGAGTCGGTTAAATATAGGTGTTCAGGCGAACACACGGTCAGGACTCTACCGTCTGCAACTGACCGGCCCACCGTGGGCGTCAGCCCGATTGGTCACGAGGCGCTGCCAGCCTCGATCCCCCCGGCCCGAAATGCCGGCCCGTGTTGCGACCATGAAGTTGTAATGGCGCAGCAACCTTGCCGCGGCTTGCCCCGTCACCACGGGTCAATCGCCGGTGATCCGGACCGCAGACTCGGACCCCCACAACTTCCGCGGGTATCGGCTTGCCGGGCGATGCTTTCGGGGCATTGACTTCCGAGGGCTTGGCTTCCGGGAAAAAACTTGCGGGGAAAAACTTGCGGGGGAAAAACTTCCGGGGGCGAAAACTTCCGGGGGCCGGGGGGAAAAACTTCCGGGGGCCGGGGGGTCGCAGGGTGTGTTGCCCGGCGATGGCCCGAATATTTGTCTCAGGCACTCGGCCGATTCTGTTTCCATCATCCGCCGCCTGCCTCGACCGACCCGACCGTCTGCTTCGATCTTGTTAAAGGACGCGTGTCCGCGATCGAACGTTTTGTTTGGTGTACGTATGTTTCTTTAATCACCCCCCTCGGTTGCGTCCGGTGTAGGACCCAACCACGCACTCATTGGAGATATTGTTATGACGACTCGTAAAGGTTTCACCCCCGGAAAAAGCGCCTTCGGCTTTACCCTCATCGAACTGCTGGTGGTGATCTCGATCATCGCCCTGCTGATCGGCATCCTGCTCCCGGCCCTGGGCGCCGCCCGCAGAACCGCCCGGCAGATCCAGAACTCGACCCAGCTCCGCGGCATCCAGCAGGGCCAGGTCATCTTCGCCCAGTCCAACAAGACCGGCTCCACCGAAGGCTACTACGCCGGCATCAACGCGGATAACACCATCGCCGCTATCCCCACCAACGGCTACGACTCGGCTGGTACCGGTGATCTCTCCACCTCGTTCGCCATCCTGCTTAACGCCAACGCTTTCACCCCCGAGTACATCATCAACCCGACCGACACGG
>CAZTLX010000055.1:0-21675 GCA_964614575.1 uncultured Phycisphaeraceae bacterium
CACCGCCGCGGTCGGCAGGTGCGGCTCGATCAATCGGCGGACCTGCGCCCTGACCTGCGGCGAAGCGAGCACCACCGGATGACGCCCCGCCTGCACCAGCCGATTCAGCTCCCCGAGGATCGCCGCGGTGATCTTGTTCGCGACGCCCGGCGGCATCGACAGACTCGATCCCTCCGCCGACCGTTCGATATACCCGTTGATCTGATCCTCCAGCATCGGGTCCAGGCTCACGCAATACAGCCGATTCACTTCCTGCATCGCCGCGGTGGCGTCGGTCGGGTCGCCGGTCGGCTCGCGCACGGTGTACTGCGAGCAGACGGTGCGCCGAAGCCCGTTGCGGACGTACTCGGTGAGCACATCCATATCCTTGGTGCGCGGGGCCCAGTCGCCGAGCGTCTCGACGATCGATTCCAGATCGCGGATCGGCACGCGCTCGCGCAGCAGGTTCTGCAACACCCGCTGCAGTTCGCCGGGCTTGATCAGCGCGGTCTCGCCGCCGAGCACTTCCTCGCACAGCTTGGCCGCCTTCTCCTTGAGCTGCGTGATGAGGTTGTTGGTCTCCTCACGCGTAAGCAGTTCCGCGGCGTGGCTCTTGACCACCTCCGTCAGGTGTGTCGCCAGCACCGACGCCGCATCGACGACCGTGTAGCCCAACGCCTCCGCCCGCTGCTTCTGCCCTTCCTCGACCCACACCGCTTCGAGCCCGAACGCCGGCTCGCGCGTCTTGACCCCCGGAAGCGGCTCGGAGGCTAAACCGCCGTCCATCGCGAGGTACTGCCCCGGGTAGACCTGCCCCTGCGCGACGGAGTTGCCACGGATCTTGAGGTGATAATCGTTGGGCGCAAGCTGCATGTTGTCGCGGATGCGCACCGGAGGCATGACCAGGCCCAGGTCCGCGGCGAGCTGGCGGCGGATCATCGTGATGCGGTCCAGCAGGTCGCCGCCGGAGGATGCATCCACCAGACGCACCAGCGCGTAACCCACCTCCAGCTCCAGCGTGTCCACGTGCATCGCCTGCTCGACCTTCACCGGCTCGGGCTTCTTCGCGTCCGCCTCCTGCTTGGCCTTGGCGGCGGCCTCGGTGCGGCGGTTGGTGCGGGTGATCACCAGCGCGATCGCGGCCACGCATAACGCCAGGGTCATCATCGGGACAAACGGCAGACCCACCAGGCTCATCACCAGCAGGAAGCCCGCGGTGATCCACAACACCGTCAGCTTGCTGGTCAACTGATCGGTCAGCTCCAGGCCCAGGTCCTTGCGGCTGGAGGAGCGGGTGACGATCAACGCCGCGGCCACCGAGACGATGAACGCCGGCACCTGCGAGACCAGCCCGTCGCCGATGGTCAGCCGGGTGAAGACCTCGACCGTTTCGGCAAAGCCCCAGCCCTTGCCGAGCATGCCGATGCCGATCCCGCCGAGGATGTTGACGATGGTGATGATGATGCCCGCGATCGCGTCACCGCGCACGAACTTGGCCGCACCGTCCATCGCGCCGTAGAAGTCGGCCTCCTGGGAGATCTCCTCGCGGCGGGTGCGGGCGCTGTTCTCGTCGATGAGGCCCGCGTTGAGGTCGGCGTCGATCGCCATCTGCTTGCCGGGCATGCCGTCGAGCGTAAACCGGGCCGCGACTTCCGAGATGCGCGTGGCACCCTTGGTGATGACCACGAACTGCACGATGATGAGGATCAGGAAGAGGATGATGCCGACCGCGAGCGACCCGGAGGTGACGATATTCGCGAAGGTCATCACCACGCGCCCGGCGACATACATCGCTTCGTCGGCGGACGCCGCTTCGGCGGAGAGGATCAGCCGCGTGGTGGCGATGTTGAGCACCAGCCGGAACAGCGTCATCGCCAGCAGCAGCGACGGGAAGACCGAGAACTCCAGCGGCTTGGTGACGAAGATCGTGGTCAGCAGCACCATCGCCGCGATCGCGATGTTGATCGACAGCAGCATGTCCATCACCGCCGGCGGCACCGGGACGATGACCACCGAAAGCAGGACGATGATCCCGATCGGCACAAACAGCGCACGATGCCGCCCCAGCTTATCCAGCCAGCTCGTCATCACGGGTTGTGCGGTCGCTTGGGCCATGGTTTTTAGCCGCGGATGAACGCGGATAAACGCAGATCAAAAATCGCGGACGACGCGTTTGATTTCGACACGTGGTTTCTGGAAATTGAGGATCAGGGCAAGGTTCAGCCCCGTTGCTTTGAGGTAGTTGAGCGTCTGGGCCATGTGCTCATCCGTGATGGTCGAAACGCACTTCAATTCAAGCACGAGTTGCTTCTCTACCATGATGTCCACGATGTAGTCACCGACCAAAACTGTTTTATACGACACCGGTACACGCCGTTCCGCAAGAGCGGCAACACCACGCAGGGTCAACTCGTGTAGCAGCGCATTGCGATAGACCTTCTCTAAAAATCCGCAACCCAAAACATTGCTGACCTCAAAGGCAGCCCCAATCGCGCCCTCCGCCAGTCCGTTCATATATCCGCGTTCATCAGCGTTCATTCGCGGCTAACTCCTTGCTTAAGCCGACTTGCGCTCGCCCAGGCGGTACACGTAGGCGAGGATCTCGGCGACGGCGGCGTAGTGCTCGGTGGGGACCTCGCGGCCGACATCCACCGCGGCGAACAACGCGCGGGCCAGGGGCTTGCGTTCGACGATCGGAACGCCGTTGAGCGCGGCGATCTGGCGGATGCGCAGGGCCATGAAGTCCGCGCCCTTCGCCACCACCTTCGGGGCACGCATCTTCGCCGGGTCGTACTTCAAGGCCACGGCAAAGTGGGTCGGGTTGGTCACGATGACGTCGGCCTTGGGCACCGCCGCGGACATCCGCTGCATCGCGAGCTGCCGGGCGACCCGCGCCCGACGCTGCTTGACCAGCGGGTCGCCCTCCATCGAGCGCATCTCTTCCTTGACCTGCTGCTTGGTCATCTTCAGGTCTTCGGTGTGCTGCCAGCGCTGGTACACCAGGTCCAGCAGCGCGAGGACGATCAGCAGCACCGCGAGCTTGAGCGACATGAGAAACACCAGGCTTGATGCCGCGGCAAACGCCTGCCCCAGCTCCAACTCGCCCAGCGCCAGCAGCGGCGCGGTGTCGGCGTAGATGATCCAGCCCGAGACCGCGCCGATCAGGATCACCTTGCCCAGGCTCATCACCAGCCGCATCAGCGCCCGCTTGGAGAACAGGTTCGCGGTGCCCTTGATCGGGTCGAGCTTGGAGAACTTGGGCACCAGCGGCTTGCCGGTGATCAGGAAGCCGACCTGCGAGACGCTGGCGAGCAGCGCCAGGCCGAACAGCGCCAGCAGCAGCGGCGAGAGCGAACCGAGGATATCGCGGGTGGCCCAGGAGACGAGGCCGCCCAGGTCGTCGGGCCGGGTGAGGTTGCGGGTGTGTGCGCCGGACATGAAGATTTCCAGCGACATACGCATGCCGGTCATGACGCGCATGCCCAGGAAGTAGAGCAGGATAATCGCGCCCAGGAGGATGACCGCGGCGGTGAGGTCGGTGCTGCGGGCGACGTTGCCGTCGTTGCGCGCTTCCTGGAGACGGCGTGACGTCGGGGCTTCGGTTTTTTCCTGTCCGGTTTCAGCCATGGTTTGTGGTTAGTGTGGGTGTTGGGGGGTGAGCGGTTAACCGTTAGCCGGGGGCGAAGAAGCGGTGGACTTCGCCGATCATGCGCCATGCGGTGGGCGCGAAGAGGTCCAGGGCGATGGACACGCCCAGCAGCAGGAAGACCGCCCCGACAAGGATGCGGATGATGAACCCGACGCTGAGGATGTTCATCTGCGGCACGGTGCGGGCGACGAAGCCCATCGCGACCATGAGCAGAAACATGACGCAGAGCACGGGGGCGGCGACGCGCAGGGTCAGCTCGAACATGACCTGCATCAGGCCGACGGCGAGGGTGACCAAGCCCTCGAAGCCGACGAACGAGCCGAGCGGCACGTGGTCGAAGCTGCCGATGAGCGTGGCGAGCATCTGCCGGTGCCCGCCGACGATGACGAAGATCGCCAGCGATGCGAGGAAGAGGGTGCGTCCGATGATGCCGGCCTCTTCGTCGAGGTCGGGGTTGATCACGCCGGCGAAGGCCAGGCCCATCTGCTGGTCGATCATCTGCCCGCCCATCTGCATGGCGATCAGCGGCAGCGACGCGGCGTAGCCGATGGCGAAGCCGAGCAGCAATTCCACGGCGATGCGGCCGATCAGTTCCCAGAGGAACAGGCCGTTGTGGATCACGTTGCCGATCAATAGCGCCGAAGGCCGGCCGGGGGTCAGGAGCATCGGGTAGATCAGGAAGGCGAGGCCGACGGCGAAGTACAACTTCACCTGCCGCGGGATCGCGGTGGAGCCGAACACCGGCGCGAGGATAAAGATGCCCGTGAGGCGAAAGAGCACCATCAGCCAGGCCGGCACGTGGTTCAGGATGGGCGTTAAGTCAATCAACGTTCGATCGTCACCTTCAAGCGTTTAGCGGGCGGCACGAAGTGCCCCGTCTTTTAGTCACCTTTCACCCCAGCCCGCTGAACATCCGCTCGGCGAAGTCCATGATCTTCATCACCAGCCAGGGCATGACCACGATCGCGGCGGCGCCCATGCCCAGGATCTTTGGCACGAATGACAGCGTCTGCTCCTGCACCTGCGTCACCGCCTGCAGGATGCTGATGGTCAGGCCGACGACCAGCGCCGCGCCCAGCACCGGGGCCGAGAGCATCAGCATCAGCGTCAGCGTCTCGCGGACCATGTCGATGGATTGGTCGATGTTCATGGGTCTCTCTTGAGAGGCAGGTGGAATTAATTCCACCTGCCTTGATCTACGTCGTCACCCCCGGCACCGCGAAGCTGCGGAGGAGGCTGCCCGCCACGAGCGTCCAGCCGTCCACCAGCACGAACAGCAGCAGCTTGAACGGCAGCGAGATCAGCACCGGCGGCAGCATCAGCATGCCCATCGAGATCAGCACCGAGCTGATCACCATGTCGATCACCAGGAACGGCAAATACAGCCGAAACCCCATCAAAAACGCCACCTTCAGCTCGCTGAGCATGAACGCGGGGATCAGGCTGATCATGTCCACATCCGACCGCTGCAGCGCCGAGGGGTCCGACGTATCCACGCCGCGGTACTCGAGCATCATGTACACCGCGTCCCAGTTGTCGGCGTACTCGATCTGATCAAACATGAAGTTGCGGATCGGCTGCTTGGCGCGGTTCCACGCCTCGAGCTGGTCGATCTCGCCGCGCTGCAGCGGCTGCAGCGCCTGCTCGTTGATCTGCCCGAACGTCGGGGCCATGACCATGAACGTCATGAACAGCGCCAGCCCGACGATGACCTGCGACGGCGGCAGCGACTGTGTGCCGATCGCCTGCTTGAGCAACGCGAAGACCACCACGATGCGCGTGAAGCTGGTACACATCACCAGGATCGCCGGGGCCAGCGACAACACGCTTAACAGCAGCAGGATCGATAGCGACGCGGACAAACCGCCCGAGACCGCGTTGCCCTCGCCGCTGCCGTTGACCCCGGGGATCACGCTGCCCGCCGCATCGAGCACCGAGACGGGGTTGCTCAGGTCCGTCGGCTCGCCGGGCTGCGCGAACGCCGCGGGCGCAAAGAGCAGGAGCATCACGAGCAGGCAATGACGAATGACGAAACCAGAATGACGAAACAAGGCGGAGCTTGTCCGCGCGTTCGCCAGCCCTGACTTTCCATTCGTCATTCGGCATTCGGCCTTCGTCATTTCTCCACCCCCCTGCCGGTCATGGTCCGCACCCGGCCCAGCAGGCTCGACACCGAATCGCGTGCCCGATCGATGCCGGCTTCGCTGGTGTCGATGCCCTCATCCATCAGGCTCGCGCGTTGCGAATACGCCCCGCTGTGGCGCGAGAGCATGCGGTTAAAACCGTTGGTCATGCTGTTGTCGCGGTCGGCCTCGACCGAAGCAAGCAGCGACGCGACCTCGTCGGGGTCTTCGATCTCGGCCAACGTCCGCAGCCCCGCGCTCGAATCGCCCACGACCAGAACCCGCCCACCGACCCGCAGCAGCAGCACATGGTTCTTGGGCGCGACCGAGGTACGGCTAAGCACCTCCACCGACCGGTTGGGCCGCGTCGCAACACGCCCGCCAAATTTCGTCACCCCATACCGCAGCAGCAGCACCAGCCCGATCACCAACCCCAACGCGGTCAGCGTGTTGAGCACCCACCCGCTGTCGCGGCCGGGGACCTCGCCCGGCACGGCATCCGGGGAACTGCCCAGCGGCCTCTGCTCGATCAGCGGCGAGGCCGCGGCGGCTTCATCCGAGGTTGCCAACGGCTTGGCTTCTTCCGGCGCGGTCTGCACGGCGGGGGTTGGCTCGGTGGTGAATTTCTCGGCCAGACGCCGGGCACGGTCGAGCGCGGCGGCCGTATCCAGCGTCGCGTTGGCCCCCGCGTCTTCGGCCACCGGTGCCTGCGCGCGCGAAACAACACCCGGTGCCAGGCTCAGCGCCAGGGTCAGAAGCAAGGTCCGCGGGATGTGCCATCCACGCTGCAAAGGGTCGGCCCTCCATGGCCGCTGGGTTGTGTCGAACGGCTCCGCCGCTCGCCCCCGCCCCCGGAAATTTTTCCCCGGGAGTTGTCCCGGAAGTTCGTCCCCGAAAGTGCCCCCGGTCTTTTCAGGGGACACTTCGTGTCACCCGCTCAACATCATCCTCATTTCAAGCCCGCTCATGCTCCGCGGAGCTTGGTGGGGATAGACCCCGTCACGCGGTCTGCTCCTGGGCCTGCTCGGCTTCGATGGCCTCGGCCTGCTCTTCGAGGTTCGCCACGATCTCGCTGATGCGGATGCAGAAGTTGTCGTTAAGCACCAGCACCTCGCCGCGGGCCACCAGCCGGCCGTTGACGAACACATCGACCGGGTCGCCGGCGAGCTTGTCAAGCTCGACCACCGCGCCGGGGCCGAGTTTGAGCACATCTTCGACGAGCATCTCGGTGCGGCCGAGCTCGATCGCGACGTCGAGGTCAACATCGCCGAGCAATTCGATGCGGGCGTCGCCGGGGGTGAAATCCGGCAGCTTCAGCCCAGCCATCTCCTGGTTGAGCTGATCGACATCCGCCTGCGCATCGGACAGGGCGTCGGCGACGGGGTCGGCCGCGCTTTCGCGGGGCGTCGTTTTGGGGTCCGGCGATTCGGCTCCAGCCATGATGCGAATCCGCGGGCTTGGGTTGTCGGGCCGCGGCCACGGGTCCGTCCGTGGCGATCAAGCGGCAAATAAGGTCGCGCGGCCAACCGTTAGCATCGGTCAGCCGGCGGGGAATTCCTTGAACTCGGCCAGGAAGCAGTCCTGCACGTACGAGTTGCCGTCCGGATCGTAACCGAAACGCTTGTCGAGCGCGGCCTTGATCTGACGCGTCAGCGTCGATAATTCGCTTTCACGCAGGTGCGCCGGCTCGGCGCGGCGGAAGATCGTCGTCACATCCGACTTGATCGCCGCCTGGATCGATTCCTGGCTCGCCACCACCTCTTGCTCGTACTTGGACTTGACCACGATCCACACCTCGGTGTCGTACAGATACGCCCGACCCGAGCGCGTGTTCTGGAACTTGCCCGAGACCACCAGCACCTCGATCGGCTGCTCGCCGGTCAGAGCGGCCTGACTCGACATGCCATCGGCCTGCACCGGGCTGGGGCCCGCGGCAAACATGAACACGCCGATGATCGCCCCCGCCTCGATCAGCAACGCCGCGAGCACGACGAGGATCGTCTTGATGGGCAGCTTCTTCTTCTCGGCTTGCGGTTCGTTTTTATCGGCCATGGTTCTGCCTCCCCGGGGGTTAATGGTCCTGCGTAAAGTCTCTCACCAGCGCGTCGGCGAGCATCACCTCGACTCGGCGGTTGGGCTCCTGCTCGGCCGTGGTAAACGACCGATTATTCAAAGGCTCGGCCGGCCCCACCGCCATCAGCCGCACCCGGGCCGCGTCGATGCCCACCGCCTCGCTGGTCAGGAAGTCCCCGACCGCCTTGGCGCGGGCGTAGCTGAGGCCCACCAGATCAAGCACCGGCGTGCCGTCCGTCGCGACCTCCCGTGCCGCCGCGTGCCCACGCACCTGAACCAGGTTCCGCAGGCCGCTGATCTGCGGCACGATGCCCATCAATTGACGACGGGCCTCTGGACTTAGATCGGCCGATCCGGGCTCGAAGGTTATTCGACCTCCCACAACATAGAGATCGCCTTCTCGGACCGTGGTCACATCCCGCGTCTTGCCGTCCACCCCGGGGTCCTCGGCCCGCGACTGCTCCTCGATCCGCTCCCGCTGCAGTTGCGTGGTCTCAAGAATCTGCAGCAGCGACAGGGCCGGATCATCATCCGTCGGCAGCTTCCCCCCGCCGCCCTTCATCCCGAACGCCTCCTGGATCTCCTCCACCACCGCCTGGTACTTGTCATCCTTCTTGATCTCGGAGAACGAGACGATCAGCACAAAGAAGCAAAGCAACAGCGTCATCATGTCCGCAAAGGTGGTCATCCACCCCGGGGCACCCGGTTCGCATTTGCATTTCTTCTTGGCCATGAGCGGTTAGCTTTTAGCGGTTAGCGGTTAGCGGTTAGCGGTTAGCGGTTAGCGATTAGCAATTAGCGGTTAGCGGTTAGCCGTTAGCTTTGCAGGGTTCCGATGTAGCCGTTGAGCATGCGACCGACCTCCTGCGTGCGGTCGATCAGTGGATCGGACACATCTTGGGCAAGGTATCCCAGGTCGCGCGCGAGGATCAGGTGATATTGCAGTTCGCTTGCCGAGCCCATGCTGTTGCCCATGAAGCGTGCCAGTTCCGGTTCCGTCCCACGGCCGCAACCCTCGGCGATATTCGCCGGCACCGACATCGCTGCACGCCGCGATTGGCTGGTCAAGCCAAACATCTCTTCGCGTGGATACCCACGCGTGATTCGGTAGATATCCAGCACGACCCCATGCGACTTGTGCCACACGTCGATCCGCCGAAAATCCCGTGGTTTTCGCGTCACCATATATCGCTCCAAACACCTAAACCGCGAACTGCTAACTGCTAACTGCTAACCGCTAATTGCTAACCGCTAACCGCTACCCGCTACCCGCTTCGCGGCTACGCCGCATCCTTATCTTCCACCGGCCGTTGACTCGGGGGCAGGAACGTGCGCAGCTTCTGCTCCACGATCCGCGGGTTGTCGCCGCTCTGGATCGCCATCACGCCCTTGATGATGATCGTCTTGTAGAGCACCTCCTCGCCGGAGCGTTTGCTGAGCCGATCGGACAACGGCAGGGCCACCGCGTTGGCGACCAGCGCGCCGTAGAGCGTGGTCAGCAGCGCGACCGCCAGGCCGGCACCGATCTTCGAGGGGTCCGACAGGTCCGCGAGCATCGCCACCAGGCCCACCAGCGTGCCGATCATCCCCATCGCCGGGGCGTACTTGCCCAGCGCATCGAACATGCCCTTGCCCGTGGCGTGGCGCTCGACGAGGTTGTCCAGGTCGTTGACCATGATCTGCTCGATCAGCTCCGGGTCGGTGCCATCGACCGCCATCTGGATGCCCTGAACGATAAACGGGTCGTCGATGTCCTTGACGGTGTTCTCCAGCGACAGGATGCCGTCGCGCCGGGCGATCTCGGCATAGCTGACCATGTCCTCGATGAGCTGATCGATCGAGGGGGCCTTGTGGAACACCGCCTTCTTGACCACGCCGATCAGGCCCTTGACGTTCCGGACGGGGAAGCAGAAGAGGATGATGGTGATCGACGCGCCGAAGATGAGCACGACCGAGGGGATATCGACGTAGATGATCGGGTTGCCGCCCAGCAGGACAGCGCCCAGGATCAGCGCCCAGGTGCCGAGAAACCCGATGATGATGCCTATATCCATAACCGGCGCACCTCAAAACAGGGCCGCGGAACGGCCGTATCAGTGCTTATCGGTCTGGCCCCCGGAAGCAGTTGAAAAGGGTGGCCCACGTGATCCCGACCACCACACGCCACGGCGAACACGGTTCAGGGCCGCAGCTCAACCCAGACGCCCCACCAAGACATAGCGGCAGCCACCGGCTATCAGTGGGTCAGGCTCGCGGGTCGTTCGCCCACGAGGGGGGTGGCGTCTGGTACACCAACGGGCAAACCTTCGGTTCGATCTCCGCCCCCGATCTGCCCCCAATACTACAAAGCGTGCGAGGTTTCGTAGCAGATGATGGACCGGGTGGTCTGTGTGATCAGCTTGCCGTCGGCGTATGCGGCGAGGTGGTTGTGGGCACCGGGGACCTTCTTCCGCCACAGTTCTTCGTGGGTGCGCAGGTCGTAAGCGATCAGGTATGACGTCGAGACCGCGGGGCCGTACAGGGGGCGGATCCCCGGGCTGATCAGCTTGCGTTCAGTCTTGACCGCCGCGTGCCAGAGCACATTGCCGGTGACGACGCTGCCGTTGACGTGGTAGTCGGGCTCGAACTCCCAGACGGTCTCGCCCGATCTCAATTCACAGCAGACGACTTTCTTCCGCCAGCACCGGCCGTGTCGCTCGTGCTCGTATGCCGTCGAGACGCCAGCGACCACCAGCCCCTCGGTTTCGGCGATGCCCGCCCATGCCGGGATTTCGTCATCGCGGCGCCAAAGTATCTCCCCTGTCGATCGGTCGACGAACAGGACCGTATGCGGCGGCGCGGATGTGCTGGAAGACGAGTAAATCAACAGGTACTGTTGCGACATCGCCCGAACGTAGTATCGTCCGCTGATCGTCCAATCGGTCGCACCTGTGGCGACGTCGATGCATGCGAAGCGGCGGCTCTCGATCCCCTCGTGCGGCGATTCGGCGTCGGTGATGCCGGTATACAGCCGACCATCCTCAGCTGCGGCCTCGTCGCCGACCATCGTCCAAAACCCCTGGCGCACCTGCGATGGCGAGTTGACGTTGATCAGCACTGGTTTGCCCCCGGCGAGCTCGATCATGACCGCCTCGTTGTCCGCAATCGTGGCGACAAGACTCCGATGGCAAATCGCCTCGGTCACCTCGCCGGTCTGCGCGTCCATGAGGCGCAAGCGATGACTGCCATCCAGATCGTCGTAGACCCAGAGCTGTGTCGGCGAGACTAGGTAAAGACTCCCATCATCGGGGCCGTCGTGTCGCGGCGAATTGGGCTGGTCCCATATCATTTCACCATTGGCTATGTCATAGCAGACGACGCCCCGACCTTTACCGTATGTCGCGTAGCAACGCCCCCAACCGGTGACAACACTATGGATATCGCCACCCGGTGACTTGGCCGACCAAATCTTTGCCGACGGAGGCTGGCAGGCAGCAGCGAAGTAGCGGTTGCCATGAAATGGACCGATACGGGAGGAGCCGAATATTTCGGAATCGGCCGCAGATGAATATGGCACCGCTTCCCCCATAATCTTCAACCTTTTGGATTGATCTATCACGGATACCTCTGAACCAGAAATTGCAGGGGATACGTATATTTCCGCCGTAGTTCGGCGGGACGGTTGCCTGAAGCATAGGCATTGTATTGCCGGTCGCGCCGCCCGGAAATGCCTTGGAATGCCCCACGCCTATATCGCCTCGTCGCGCATCGGTTGTGCGCACAAATCGTTCCCGAGGCCGGGGCCCTGCCCGAAGTTTTCTTGCCGCGGTGAGTCCCGCGCCCGTCGGGGTTTGCGCGCGTCGCCGACTGGCGCGCTCGGGTTTGTGCGCACGAAGCCGGGCGCGCGGCCCCTGGTAGAGAGCCTTCTTCTTTTGCCCCGGTGATCCGCCATGCCCGATGCGAACCGCGCCATATCGCCTCAGGTTTATCTGCTCGAAGCACTGGTCCGGGGCGAGGATGTGCTGGAACTCGCGCGCAAGCACGTGGGCTGGAGCCTGACGCAGGTGCTGGACTGGGTCAATCAGCCGTGGGTGCAGATGCATCTTGAGGGGGCGCGGGAACTGGAGGATGTCCGCTTCGATTTCATGCTCGCGCGGGTGCGGGGGCCGGTGACGCGGCGGCTGGCGGAGCTGGCCCTGGCCGATGGCGTCCTGCCCGAGACCCAACGCAAGGCGGCGGAGGAAGTGGCCCGCACCCTGCGCGCCCGCGATCGCCGCCGCCGCGCGACGACCGCGCCCCCGGAAGTTAAACACGCAGCCCCGGAAGTTAAACACGCAGCCCCGGAAGTTAACCCCGCGCCCCAGGAAGTTATCCACGCGGCCCCGGAAGTTAACCCCGCGCCCCCGGAAGTTATCCACGCGGCCCCGGAAGCTCCTCGCACAAATGTTGCCCCCGCGCGCCCGGGCGCTGCCGCCACGCCACCGCGGGCCGAGGCCGCCGCCGCCGCATCGCCCGTGGCCGGGCAGACCGGCGCGCCGGTCGATGCGCTGCCGGAGCGACAGAGACAATCAGATCAACAAGCCGCTTCGGGCGCGGGCCATGTGAACGGCTTTGATCGACACCGGGCAGGTTCGGCCGGGGGCCGAATGACAGACAGGCATGTCTGTCCCACCGGTGATGCGTCGCGCGCGACCGACGGGGCGAACCGACCGACGCAACGCGATGGCGATAGCGATCGCACGGCCAGGACAAAGCGCGGCCGACACCGACGCCTGGCAAACCGAAAGCAGTTGCGGGCGCTGGGGTTGCTTGCCCCGGCAGCCACAAAACGCTCGGCGGTGCGTGGCGCACTGCGATCTGCGAATAGCCGGGATACACGGGGCCTGCCCCAGCAACGTTCGCGGCCCCCGCCGCATTCCTTGCGCGGTTAAGCGGTCGCTGGCCCCATGCACCACGCGGCGCTTGGCGGCGTGAGGGGGGGGTTGTTTTTCAGCTCGGCGGCAGGAGTTTGCGCAGGGCGCGGCCGTAGTCGATGGCCAGCTCGACGACCTGCTGCATCGACTCCTTGACGATGATCGTGTCGCCGTTGATCAGCTTGATGGTCGTGTCGGGGTTGGACTCGACCGTGCGGATCAGATCGGCGTTGACCACGAACTTGTTGCCGTTGAGTCGGGTGACGGTGATCATGGTTTGAGCTTTGAGCTTTGAGCTATGAGCCGTGAGCTTTGAGCGATGCGGTTTGTTGCCTTGGCTCATGGCTCACGGCTCATTGCTCAAGGCTAACTGCTCACGGCTCACGGCTCAAAGCTCTCCGCTACCTCACCGACGCCAGCAATTCCTGGATGAGCCGGTCGGCGGTGGAGATGACGCGGCTGTTGGCGGAGAAGCCGGTCGAGGCGCTGATGAGGTTGACGAACTCGTTGGCCAGCTCGACGTTGGAGCCTTCGAGGGCGCGGCCGACGACGCGGCCGGCGGCGCCGCCCGCGGCCGACACGACGATCGCCGCGCCCGAGCCGGGCGTCTGCTGGTAGAGGCTGCCGCCGATTTCCTGTAGGCCTTCGGTGTTGGCGAAGGTCGCCAGGGGCAGGCGGGCGAGGGTGCGGATCAGGCCGTTGGAGAAGATGCCGCTGATGGTGCCATCCGCCTCGACGGAGAAGTCTTCGAGCGTGCCGATGGCGGCGCCGTCCTGGGTGATGGCGGAAAACTCGCTGCGGGTATCGACCAGCGCGGTGAGCGTGCCCTGGGGGTCGGCGAAGCTGAGGGTGACGGCCTGGGGGGTGTCGGCACCGGTGTCGGCGAGGTCGATGGTCAGGGTGATCGGAGCGGTGGAGGTGATCTGGCCGTTGACATCGAAGCTGATCGTGCCCGAGCTCAGCAGCCGGTCTGCGTCGGTGTCATCGACGCTGGTGGCGTAGTAGCGCCACTGGGTGCCGGAGTTATCGGTGTTTTCGAGCACCATCGACAGGTCGATGGAGATCGGGTCGCCCAGGGAATTGAAGGCGACGAAGGTGGTGCGGGTGGATTCGCCGTTGGCCGCCTGGGTCTGGGTGAATCCGAAGGGGGTGGTGGGCGTCACGCCGCCCTGATTGACGATCAGGTCGCCGGCCTCGATGCGGATGTCGTTGACCGTGCCGGAGTTGCCGACGATGGAGATGACGCCGGCGCCGTCGATGCTGATGCCGGCGGGGGCGAGGCTGTTATCGATACCGAGGGAGTCTTCGATGAAGTCCATCAGTTCCTGGAGGGTGGTGCCGAAGGCGTCGGAATCGGTGGTGTTGGCCGCGCCGACTTCGAAGGTGGCGTCGCCGATGGTCGCGCCGCCCTTGGTGGCGCCGGTGAAGGTGATGACGTCGCCGAGGTTGAACAGCGCGGTGACGCCGGTGGCGTCGAAGATGCTGGTCAGGGCGTCGCCGGCGGCGGCGGGGACGGTGGCGGCGGCGTCGGAGAACAGCGCGGCCAGCTCGGTGATCGAGCCTTGCGTCGCGATGTCACCGCCGGCGTTGAGGTTGCCGGCGAAGCGGACTTCTTCGGTCGCCTGGGCGACGGTCTGCACGCCGATGGGCAGGAAGACGTCGGAGAGCACGCCCTCGACGACATTGAATTCGTCGTCGATGCCGTAGCCCTGCACGCGGGCGCCGGTGGTGGTGACGAGGTTGAAGTCGGAATCGACGGAGAAGTCGCCCTTGCGGGTGTAGCGTTGGGTGCCGGCGTCGTTGACGATGAAGAAGCCCGGCCCGTCGAGCGCCATGTCGGTGTTGACGCCGGTGGGTTCGATGGGGCCGTTGGAGTAATCGCGTCGGATGGCGGAGACGCGGGTGCCCAGGCCGACCTGCAGCGGGTTGGTGCCGCCGAGTTCTGCGGAGGGCGCCGAGCCGTTGGCCAGCGTGCGGGCGAACTGGGCCTCGAAGGTGATGCGGCTCTTCTTGAACGCGGCGGTGTTGACGTTGGCGATGTTGTTGCCGATGACGTCAAGGTAGGTGCCGCTGCTGTCGAGGCCGGTGAGGGCGGTAAAAAGGGAAGTGCTCAGACCCATGGTCAAACTCCTGTGTCTAGGCGCGGGCGATCGGCGTGGTGTTGCGCGATGATCTGCCTCAGCGTCGCGTTCTCAATCGTGCCCAGCCCCGCGAGCGGGCCGAGCGTCGGTGGTTTCGTGGTCGCCTCCGCGACGCCTTGACCGGCCCGGGCTTCCTGCCCAAGCCCTTCTTGTGGACTCAACCCGTCCGGCTTTCTCGCCTCACCCAGCAGGCTCTCAAAGCTGCGGCTCTCGAACGGCTCGGCGACCGGCCGGGGCGCACGGCCCGAACCCTGGTCCACCGGCCGCACCGCCGGCTCGAGCATCCGCAATAGCTGGGCGCTGTCGCTCATCCGTCATGCTCTCGCTTACGCCGCGGCCCGGTCGGTGACCCGCGTGATCCGCTCCAAAGGTAGCGTGCGCCCGGTGTCCAGCTCCAGCTCCGCTTTGCCATCAACCACCCGCACCGACATCACCTGGCCGGTCAGCTTGTCACCATTGGCATTGAGCCCTTCGACCACCTTGCCCAGCAGCGAACCCGCCTGGGAGATGTTGTTCTGCAGCACCAGAGCCTGGAGCTGTTTCTGCAACGCGCTCTGGCTCTCGATGTTCCGCAACGCCGAGAGCTGCTCCAGCAGCGCCTGCGAGTCGTTGGGCTCGAACGGGTCCTGGTTGGTCAGCTCCGTCAACAGGATGTTGAGGAACTGGCCGCTGTCCAGGTCACCGAACGCGTTCTTGTCGACCTGCGTCTGCTGCTGCGGCGGCAGGAACGACCCGGTTATGGCTCCGGCGGACATGGTTTACTCCTTGGTAGCCAAGGCGAAAGCTTCTTCGCCGGCGGTTTCTCGTATCCACTGATCAAACCCGCGGGACGACGCGTCCCGCTCGCGATCGCCCTGCCCGGAGGGCGGACGGTCGTGGGCGTACTGTCCGCGGCTGCGCCCTTCATTCGGCGAACCGTCGGCGTTGTTCTGCTGGTTGAATTGATTGGCGCTCGACCCGTTACCGCTCTGCACGCTGAGCCGATCGACCGCCAGCCCCTGCGCTTCGAGCGCGGTGCGCAGGTGCGACATCTGCTGCTGGAGCAGGTTGCGCGCGGCGGGGGTTTCGGCCTGGAAGCTGGCGCTGACGTTACCGCCGCCCATCTGCAGTTGCACCCGTACCGTGCCCAGGTCCGGCGGGGTCAGACGCAGCGTCACCGCGCCGCCCTTCTGGTTGAGCAGGCTCGTCAGACCACGCGCCAGCCTCGCCTCATTCACACGCGTTGACGCATCGGCCTCGGCCTGCTGGGCGCTCGCCTGCGGCAGGGCCGGGGCCGGCGGCGGGGCCTGATGTGATGAAGCACCGTTCGTCGGTGTGGCGGAGATCGCTTCCACGGCGGGCGCGCCGGTTGTCGGGGGGGGAGCCGCGGCGTGCTGCGTGTTCGCGGCCTTGGCCGCGCTCGCCGACGCGTTGGGTTGCGATGAAGAGCCGGGTTGACGCTCCTGCCCCTCGGCATCGGTTGATGTTTCCGCGCTGGAGGCGTTCGCCTGGGACGCGGCGGTGGCGTTCGCATCGACGGTCGCGGCGTTGTTGCTGTCGCTCGTGGTGGCCTGCTTCGCCTGCGTTTGAGGCGCGTCGGCCAGCGCGGCCGCGGCCTGCTGCGAGGCCGCCTGTGCTTCATTCGGCTGTGCAAGCGTCGGGGTGGATGACGACTTCGCCGTGGCTGCCGGTGACGAACCCGCGTCGGCAGCGGCGCTGGCCTTCTGGGTCGTGGCCTCGGCGGACGCCGCGGCATTATCGCGCGACGCTTCGGCGACGACCGTTGTCACCGGGTCCGCGACCGCGTCTTTCTCATCGGTCGCGGGCTCGGTCGGATTCTCCTCGCCCTCTGCGGCCGCTTCGTCCGGCGCTTCGGCGCGCGGTGACGGGTCCGAGTCAGTGGTATCGCGCGACGCATCGGCCGCCGCGGCTTGGTCAGGATTCGTTGGCTTCGCCTCGTTGGCACCGCGCGCATCGTTGGCGGGCTTATCTTCCGTCGTCTCGGCCCGGGCGCGCCCCGGCTCGCTCGATGGCTTTTCCGGGCGCTGTGTGGACGCACGCGGGTTGTGCCGCAGGTCTGCTTCGCCCAGCGCCGTGGCGAAGTTCGACGACCCTTCCGCCGCGCGGCCGGGGCGCAGCAGGTGGCTGGTTGACGCCGGCGAAGGCGCGATGCGGTTTAACAGGTTGTTCGATGCCGTCTGCATCATCGATCGTACTTCTCCGACCCGCCTTACGACGGGAACACACCCTGCATGCGCAGCGCTTCGATGAGCGTCCGCGCCTGTTCCAGTTCCGGTTCTTCTTTGAACTCCCGCAGCACCGCGCCGGCCTTGCGCTGGTTCATCGCCGCCAGGTAAGCCACGGCCTGCTCCGTCTCGCCCGTGGCCATAAAGTCCTGCAACACCTGCTTGACCTGCCCGGGCTTGAGCTGCTCGAGCATCGACACGGCCCGCTTGAAGTCGTCACTCTCTCGCTGTTCCTGGTATGCCGCGACCCGCTGGTCGAAGGCCTGCTCGCGCACCGCGATCTCTTCGCGTTGCCGCTCGATCATCAGCTTCGCCGCCTCGATCTGCCGCAGGATGTCTTCGCGCTCGCGCTTGAGCCGCTCGACCCGCTGGGCGGTCACCTCATCGACCCGCCGCGACTCGGCCAGCCGCGCTTCGAGCGTCTTGGGGCCGTCCGCAACCTCCGCCAGCCGCAACGCCTCGGCCTGCGTCTGCGCCGCCTCGGCCGCCAGGGCCTCGGCTTCCCGGGCCGCGGCTTCCTCCTGCGCGATCGTCGGCTTGAACACCGCCACCACCGCCTCCACGCGCTCGCGGCTCAAACGATCCGTCCCCGCCAGCCACGCCACCCCGGCCCCCACCGCCAGGAGGTTGAGTACAATCAGAATGGTCAAGGCCGTGAGGATCGCACGCATGGTTAAACCGCTCCCCCGATCAGGCGGCGCACGTAAGCCGTGGTCGCCAGGTCATCGAGCTCCTTCATGTCTTTGCGCTGCTGCTCCAGTTTCCACGCGTCAAAGTGCTTCTGACGCAGCAGCTCCAGCGCCTTGCGCTGCCGCGTCGCGTCGAGCAGGCTGGCGCGGGACTGGTGGATGTCGCGCTCGAGGTTGGCGAGCTTCTGGACGATCCGCTGGCCGCTCAACTGCGTGTGTGACGCGTGCATGCCCATGCGGCTGATCGCTTCGACATCGACCTTGCCGACAAGCAGTTCGGCCGCCTCGCGTTTGGAAGCGGTGATCGATGCCTGCATCGTGCGTAGTTGGTTGCGGAGGATCATCTGGGTTCGCAAGTGGGTCGCAAGTTGTCGCCGACGGTCCTGCTCGATGCGGCGTCGGTGTTTGAGCAACGAGGTAAAGCGGAACTTAAATCGCGGCATCATGCTTCCCTTCCACCCCGGCTCCGCCGGGGCGATACGTTATGGCGTCAGCCACCCGGGCCGCGCACCGGCCGAGGCCCCTTGCCCGCGGCTTGCTCGGTTTTCGCCTTGACGATCTGCTGGTGCAGCGCGAGCAGTTGCGCCTGGGTGCGCTGGAAATCGGCCTGCCCCTTCGTCTCGCCACGCCCCTGCTGCAGCAGCCGATCGATGCCCGGCTTGCAGGCGATGGCCAGGTCGTAGTCGGGGTTTGAGCCCTGGGCGTACGCGCCGATGTTGAGCAGGTCTTCCACCTCGCGGTAGGCCGAGACGAGCTTGAGCACATCCCGCCGCGCGGCCTGCTGGGTCTTGTCGGTCACGTCATCGGCGCAGCGGCTGATCGACGCGAGGATGTCGATCGCGGGGTAATGCCCGCGTTCGGCGAGCTTGCGCGACAGGTGCAGGTGTCCATCGAGGATGCCCTGGCACGCGTCGGCGACCGGCTCGGTCATGTCGTCACCCTCGACGAGCACGGTGTAGAGCCCGGTGATGGAGCCGGCCTCGGTGCGGCCGGAGCGCTCGAGCAGCGTCGGAAGCATCGCGAAGACAGACGGCGGGTAGCCGCGCGTGGTCGGCGGCTCACCCGCGGCCAGGCCGACCTGCCGCTGCGCCTGACACAGCCGCGTCACCGAGTCCATCAGCAGCAGCACGTCGAGGCCCAGATCGCGGAAATACTCGGCGGCCGCGGTCGCCACCATCGCCGCACGCAGCCGCATCAGCGCCGGCTCATCCGAGGTCGCGACCACGACGACGCTGCGTGACAGGCCTTCGGGGCCGAGGGATTTTTCGATGAAATCGCGCACCTCGCGCCCGCGCTCGCCGACCATCGCGATGACGGAGATGTCCGCGGCGGTGTGGCGCGCGGCGCTGGCCATCAAGGTCGATTTGCCGACGCCAGGCGCGGCGAAGATGCCGATGCGCTGCCCGCGGCCCAGCGGGGTGATCGCGTCGATCGCACGCACGCCGGTGGCCAGCGGATGATCGATCGGCGGGCGACGCAGCGCCTCGACCGGCTTGGCGTAGAGCGGGACGGGGAGGGTCTCGGCCAGGGGGCCGCGCCCGTCGATCGGCCGCCCCAGCCCGTCGATCACCCGGCCCAGCAGCGAGGTGCCGACGCGGGCCTGTTGTTCATGCTGTTCGTTGTAGACCGGGTCCCCGCGGCTGACGCCATCGGTCGAGCCGAACGGCAGGACGATCGATTCGTCCTTGTCGCAGCCGACGATCTGGCCGTAGAGCGCCGGGCCGCGCGAGCGTCGGGGGCTGACGCGCACCATCGCGCCGACGGGTGCCGGCAGCGCGGCCACGCGCAGCGCAAGACCCTGCACCTCACGCACCGTGCCGCGCAATTCCAGCGCGGCGGCGGCGTCCAACATCGCGATGGGCTGGTCCAGAACGGGCATCGGGGTACACGGGAGCGAACGCTATGCCAGGAGGCAAAGTCCGGTAACGCGGTCAGGGTACGGGCGGCAGGCCGGTGTCTTGCGCGGCGTCCGGGTCGGTCAAGTCTTGCGCATCGCCTTTCGCGGTGTAGGGTGCAGCGGGCGAGGTGGCCGGCGGCTCATCCGTCTGGGGTGTAGCGCCCTCCTCCGCGTCCGGCAGCAACACCGCGATGATGCGCTCGAGTTGCTTCTCGATCGTGGCATCGACCTGGCCCTCGTTGAACGCCGCCCGGCACCCGCCGCGGGCGATCGACGCGTCGGTGTCGAGGTGGATGTGCTGGAGGTGCGCAAACTCTTTGATGAGCTGCGGCATGGCCCGCTCGATCAGCGGCACATCGTCCGGGTTGATAAAGACGGTCACGTCCAGCGGCCCCAGCACGTGCGACAGCGCGTGGCCCACCTGATCGACGACCACCGAGTCATCCACCTGCACCACACGATGCACGACCTTCTCGGCAAGCCGCAACGCGAATTCGAGCACCGCCTGCCGCGCCTCGCGCTCGATCTGCAGCCGGTACCCATCGATCTGCGTCGCGATCGACGACCAGGCCTCGAGCATGGTGTTGATCTGCTCGGTCGCGTCCTGCAGCGCCTGTTCGCGGCCTTCGGTCAGGCCTTGCTCACGACCTTCGGCCAAGCCCTGCGCCACACCCTCCGCCCGGCCTCGCTCTTCGGCGCCTTCGGCTAACGCATCGGCGTGGGCCTGCGCCTGCTGGATGATCTGCTGGGCCTTGGCCTCCGCGGCACGACGCAGCTTCTCGGCCTGCGCGCCCAGGTCGCCCAGGTCGAGCACCACCGCTTCCTTCATCGCCGGGCGGGCGAGGCTTCCTTTGACTAAGGGCATAGCGTTGCGCTCCCAAGCGCGGGGCAGGCCCCGCCACTAAACGTGTTAGACCACCACATCGCTGTCGCCACCGCGGCCGGAGATGATGATCTCGCCGGCGTCTTCGAGGCGTCGGACGATATCGACGATGCGCTGCTGCGCGCCCTCCACGTCGCTGACACGGACCGGGCCCATGAACTCCATGTCTTCCTTGATCAGTGCCGCGGCACGCTCGGACATGTTGCCGAAGATCTTGTCCTTGAGCGGGTCGGAAGCCGTCTTGAGCGCCAGGGCCAACTCGTCGTTCTCGACCTCCTTGAGCACGGCCTGGATGCCCTTGTCGTCTACGAGGTTGATGTCCTCGAAGACGAACATCAGGCGGCGGATCTCCTCGACCAGGTCGGGGTCTTCCGACTCCAGCCCTTCCATGATGCCCTTCTCGGTGGTGCGATCGACGAGGTTGAGGATCTCCGCGACTGATGGCACGCCGCCGATCTTCTCGAACGATTGCGTGAGCATCGAAGACAAGCGGTTTTCCAGCCCGCGCTCCACTTCGGAGATGACCTCCGGGTTGGTCTGCTCCATGTTGGCCACGCGCTTGACGACTTCGATCTGCTTGGGCGTCGGCAGGCCGGCGAGGATCTCCGAGGCTTTGTTGTAGGCCAGGTGCGAGACGATCAGCGCGATGGTCTGCGGGTGCTCATCCTGGATGAAGGTCAGCAGGTTGGACGCCTCGGCCTTCTGCAGGAAGGAGAAGGGTGTGCGGCGGACTTGTCGGCTGATGTGCTCACCGATCCGCCGCGCGTCTTCCTCCGGCAGCGCGGCCGAGAGCAGTTGCCGAGCGTAGTCCAGGTTGCCCTCGCGCGACCACGACTGCGACACCGCCAGGGCGTAGAACTCTTCGAGCACCGCGTTGCGCAGCTCGTCGTTCACATCCCCGAGGCCCGCCATCTCGCGAGTCACCTCTTCCACGCCCCGCCGCGAAAGCTGCTTGAGCAGCGACGACGAGGCCTCGGTCTCCAGCGCCAGCAACAGCACCGCGGCCTTGCGGACGCCGGGCAGTTCATCGAGTTGCGCCTGGACGGCGGCGGATCGTTCGGGCATGGTCGGGATCAGGGATCAGGGATCAGGGATCAGGGATCAGGGATCAGGGATCAGGGATC
>CAZTLX010000056.1:0-1278 GCA_964614575.1 uncultured Phycisphaeraceae bacterium
CGTGCAACCTCGCCTCGCTGAACCTGCTCAAGTTCTACAACCCGACGACCAAGCAGTTTGACGTCGAGGGCTACGAGCACGGCATCCGGCTGTGGACCATCGTGCTGGAGATCAGCGTGATGATGGCGCAGTACCCCAGCAAGGAGATCGCCCGGCTCAGCTACGAGTACCGCACGCTGGGCCTGGGCTACGCGAACCTCGGCGCGATGCTCATGCAGGCGGGCATCCCCTACGACAGCGAGCGGACCCGCGCCATCTCCGGCTGCCTCACCTCCGTGCTCACCGGGCGCAGCTACGCCGCGTCCGCCGAGATGGCCGCGCAGCTCGGGCCGTTCGCCGGCTATTTCAAGAACCGCGACGACATGCTCCGCGTCATCCGCAACCACCGCCGCGCGGCCTACGGCGTCTCGCGCGATAAGGCGCTGGGCCAGGAAGACAATATCGTCGGCGACTACGAGGGCCTGACCATCAAGCCCGTGCCCATCGACGGCGACGCGCTGATCTCGGATCAAGAGCCCTTCGGAAAGCTGGGCAATAGCGAGGACCTCCTCCACCGCGCCCGCGCCTGCTGGGATGATGCGCTCAAGCTCGGCGAGCAGCACGGCTACCGCAACGCCCAGACCACCGTCATCGCGCCCACCGGCACGATCGGCCTGCTCATGGACTGCGACACCACCGGCGTCGAGCCCGACTTCGCGCTGGTCAAGTTCAAGAAGCTCGCCGGCGGCGGGTACTTCAAGATCGCCAACCAGTCGCTGCGGCCGTCGCTCACCGCGCTGGGCTACTCCGACGACCAGGTCAAGGACATCCTTACCTACGTCATGGGCACGCTGAACCTCGACGTCGCCATCCCCGAGGATGAAGACGCCCCGGCCTCGGCGTCGTCGGGCCAGACCCTGCGCGAGTTCCTCAAGGTCAAGGGCATGTGCGAGGACTGCATGGTCAAGGTGGTCGATTCGCTGCCGACCGTCTTCGAGTTGCCGCACGCGTTTAGCCCGTGGTCGCTGGGCGAGGAGTGCATCGCCAAGATGCACCTGACCGAGGAGGCCAAGGCCCCGGGCTTCAACCTGCTCGCGGCGATCGGCCTGTCCGGCAAGCAGATCAAGGCGCTGGGCCAGATCATCTGTGGCACGCAGACCGTCGAGGGCGCCCCGCACCTCAAGGACGAGCACCTGCCGGTGTTCGACTGTGCGAACAAGTGCGGCCCGTTCAGCAAACGCTACATCCATCAGCACGGCCACATCCGCATGATGGCCGCGGCCCAGCCGTTCATCACCG
>CAZTLX010000056.1:1288-21493 GCA_964614575.1 uncultured Phycisphaeraceae bacterium
CAAGACGATCAACCTGCCCAACGAGGCGAGCGTGTCGGATATCCAGGAGAGCTATCGGCTCTCGTGGGAACTCGGGCTCAAGGCCAACGCGCTGTACCGCGACGGGTGCAAGCTCAGCCAGCCGCTGAACACCTCGTCCAACGATGATGCCGCGGACGACGGCGTGGAGGACGAGGAGGCGATCGAGGCCGCGCTGGGGGAGGTGTCGGAGCAGGTGGTGGAGGTGGCTTCGTCTGCGGCCGCGGCGGCTGCGCTGGCTGAGCCGGAGACGGTGCGTACGGTCGAGAAGATCGTCGAGCGCGTGGTGGAGCGTCCGCTGCGTCGCCGGCTGCCGGACACCCGCCACAGCCGGACCCACAAGTTCAACGTCGCCGGGCACGAGGGCTACCTCACCGTCGGGCTCTACGAGGACGGCCAGCCGGGCGAGCTGTTCATCACCATGGCCAAGGAAGGCTCGACCATCGGCGGGCTGATGGACTCGCTGGGCACGGCGATCAGCGTGGCGTTGCAGTACGGCGTGCCGGTCGATTCGCTGGTGACCAAGTTCACCCACCAGCGCTTCGAGCCGGCGGGCATGACCCACAACCGCGACATCCCCTTCGCCAAGAGCCTGGTCGATTACATCTTCCGCTGGATGGGCATGGAGTTTGTCCAGGGCTACCGCGAGGCGAACGCGCCGAAACGGGCCGAGCCGAAGCCGGCGGCCGTGGAAGAACCCGCCCCCGCGGCGGCCAAACCCGAGGCGACCGAGTCGAACGGCAACGGCAACAGCCCCCGCGTGGACCTCAGCCCCGCGCCCCGGCGCTCGCCGCGCATCGAGATCCGTGACCTGGAGCCGGGCGACATCAAGCCGGTGAAGGGCGGCAAAGCCGGCACCGCGCAAGGCGGCCTCGCGACCGAGACCATCACGCGAGCCGAGACCCGCAGCGCGTTGGACAAGGCGATGGGTGAGATGCAGGCCGACGCCCCGGCGTGCGATGTCTGCGGCACCATCACCGTCCGCAACGGCACGTGCTACAAGTGCCTCAACTGCGGCAACTCGATGGGCTGTTCGTAAATAGCGGTGAGCAATGAGCGATGAGCAATGAGCTAAAGGCATCAAAGCCGGCTCAAAGCTCACGGCTCAAAGCTCATCGCTCATAGCTTCCTTCGAGAAGGCGGCGAGCACCCCCGGCCCCACCCTGCCCAGCGGCGGGGCCGACCACGGAGACGCGGGGCACCGCAGGATGCCCGCCCCGTCAGGCCAAGGCCGGCCAACGCCCGCTTCCTTCTCCCTCCTCCCCCGGCGAGACTCCCACCACTCGTCGGGGGATTTTTATGCGCCCGCCCCACTCCGCCCCGTTTAGCGGGCGGCACGAAGTGCCCCTCGTTTCATTTGTCCGAGCCTAACCCAACAAACCATCCGGATACTTGCACAACGACCCGCTCACCCCCGGCCGATACCCCGGCGGCACCGCCGCGCCGAACGGCCGTGCCCAGACATGCGCCCCGATCCGCACGCCTACTCCTTCCCCCGCGCGCTCGATCGTCGGCGACCCATCGCGCGACACCGCCATCGCCACCACGATGCCCAACGGCTTGACGCCTTCGAACCGCGCACGCAGGAACCGTCGGCCCGGGTAATGCACCGTCTGCCCGCCCTGAAACGTGCGTTGCGAGTCGGGCATCTGCTCGAGCGTGATCGCGGTCGGCAGGCTCGCGAGGAAGCGGGCGGTCAGGCGCGGGGCTTGCGGGGCGTCGGGCGCGAGCAGTGTGAAGCCGTGCTGATCATCGTGAATCTGCGGGGCGAGGCGATTCTCGAAGCTCAGCGTCCAGTCCCAGGCGCGGTCGCGGTGGTCGTCGATCTGATCGAGCAGGGCGATGACCGCCGGGCAGCCGGTGGCCGCCGAGTAATCCACCGCGGCGTAGCGTTCGTGGTAGGCGACCGAGACGCGGCGCAGGTCCATGCCGAAAACGCTGCCGTGTTCGGTGGCTTCGTCGAGCAGGATCGGCGCGAGGGCTTTGTCATCGCGCGAGCCGTCGGCGGGGAAGCAGGTGGATTGGTAGTCCACCTTGCCGCGCGCCTGCCCGCCGCCCATGATCCAGTCGTGGCCCAGCGCCATGAAGCGGACGCTGCCCGCGTCGTCCTGCTTGTGCCCGCCGGCGAAGGTGGTTTTGGCGTACATGCCGAGGATCGCGTCGTCGCCGTCCGCATAGCGGTTGCGCGCGATATGCAAGCCCTGGCGGTGATCGGTCACGCGCCGCGGCAGCGCCTCGTTCGGCTCGGCCGGTTCATCGTCGTAGGGATAACTCACCAGCGCGAAGAAATAGCCGACGAACTGCGGGGCGTAGAGGTTCGGGCCTTGATGTCCGCTGAGGCGATCCCACCGACGGCGCAGCGCGCCGCGTTGGCGCTCGTGGGCCAGCGCGATCATGTTGATCGGCGCGTTGCCCTGGTGCCAGCTCTGCCCGGCGTCGTTCCACGAGAGCATCATGCCGTGGCTGGAGGCGTCGCGTTTCTCGGCCGCGTCGCTGATCGCCGGCCGATCCGCCGCGGTGAGGTAAAACGACGCCGCCATCTCCCGCAGGCCCGGCACCGCCGCGGTCATATCGTCGCCATCGAACCCGCGGCACGCCAGCACCGCGGGCAGCAGGAAGTCGAACGCGTAGAGCGAGTAGCCCAGCCCCTCGTGGTACAGCCCGGCGTTGCCGACCTGCGTGGCAAAAGCCTTGACCCGCCCGCGCGCCCAGCGGATCGTCTCGGTCATATCCAACGGCTCGCCGCCGGGGTCGGTGCGGTGCGCGTGCGCCGCCATCGCGGCAACCAGCGCGCCGCCGTGGTTCACCGACCAGTGGTTGTTGCTGACCGCGTGCGGGTCGCCGTTGTTGCCGCGATAATGCAGCGCCTCTGCCGCGCAGCGCTGCACGAGTCGGGTCATCGTGTGGCGTTGTTCATCGTTCCATCCGGCGTAGCACGCCTCGTGGACCGCGGCACAAAGCAGCCCCCAGTGACCGACGGTCAGGTTCTTCCCGCTCCAAGGCTCGGTGACGCGGAGCAGCGCGTCGTGCGCCCGCGCCGCGTACGCCGCGTCGCCGGTGAGCAGGCAGCCCACCGCGGCGCTCTGCGCGACGATGACGGCCGGCTCGTGGTTGATCTGCGTGTCAAAACCCTCGGCGAGCAGTTGCTCGACATCACGATCCGCGAAAGGCCTGACCACGCGCCACAGCCCGGCGACGTGCGGGTGGCCTTCCGCCAAGCGATGGCGCAGCGCGGCGACATCTTTATCGGTAAACCAGAGGTGGTTCGGCATGCCGCCGATTGTACGGTTCAATGCCCGTGATGCACGGTGCCCATGCGCGGGCGCAGTTCTTCGAGCACCTTCGCCAGCGTGGCCTGGTCACGGGCCTCGGCGTTGAGGCGGAGCAGCGGCTCGGTGTTCGAAGCGCGGACGTTGAACCAATAGCCGTCCTTCTCCCAGCGGTCGATGCTCACCCCGTCGAGGTCCAGCACCATGTCCGCGCCCCTGCCGTAGTCGGCCCGCAGGCCGTCCATCGTGCCCTGCTTGTCTTCGTTGTCGAAGTTGATCTCGCCGGATTGCGGGTACTTGCGGTAGGGGGCGATGAGTTCGGAGAGTTTTTTATCTGTTTGGCCGAGCACCGCGAGGGCCGCGGCCAGCGTGATCGCGCCCGAGTCGGCGAAGGCGTTGTGCTTGAAGTAGAAGTGGCCGGAGAGCTCGCCGCCGAAGATGCCGTCCGTCTCGCGCAGCTTGGCCTTGATGTTGACGTGGCCGACCTTGCTCATGACGGGCTTGCCGCCGAGGGCGAGCACGGTTTCCGCGACGACCTTGCTGGAGCGCAGGTCGTAGATGATGGCGCTACCGGGCTGCTTTTCGAGGAAGTGTGCGGCCAGCCAGGCGGTGAGGTGGTCGCAGCCGCAGATTTCGCCCCGGTCATCGACGAGCATGCAGCGGTCGGCGTCGCCGTCGAACGCCGCGCCCAGGTCCGCGTCGTGCTGCTTGACGCCTTGCTGCGTCGGCACGACGTTCTCGGCGACCAGCGGGTTGGGCTCGTGGGCCCACTGGTCGGTGAAGGTGTCGTTGATGGTGATGACCTGCACGTTATGTACGTCGTTGAAGACCTTGGGCACCAGGTCGGCACCCATGCCGTTGCACACATCGGAGAAAATCTTGATTGGGCGCTTGGGCTTGGGGTCGAGGAAGCCGAGCACGTGGTCCTTGTACGGGCCCCACAGGTCCATCACCTCGCGCCGGCCGGTCGGTTTGGGGCAGGCGTCGGGGGCGGAGGCGGCGAGCGCCTGGATGTCCAGCAGCCCGGTGTCGCGGCCGATGGGCTTGGCCGACTCGCCGCTGATCTTGTAGCCGATGTACTGGATCGGGTTGTGGGATGCGGTGGTCTGCACGCCGCCCAGGGCCCGCACGCCGTTGCGGTTGAGGTAGGGGATCGCGAAGTACATGAAGGAGGTGTCGGCCCGGCCCAGGTCGATCACATCGACCCCGCTGCCGAGCAGCCCGTTGATCAGGGCGTCGCACATCTTCGGGGCGGCGGGGCGGTGGTCGCGGCTGACCAGGATGGTGCCGACCTTGCCGTCGTTGTGCTCGGCCATGTACTTGCCGAACGCCCAGCCGATCCGCCAGCCGACCTGCTCATCGAGCGGGTCGGGGTAGATCGCGCGGACGTCGTAGGCCTTGAAAACTTTGTCGATTCGCCGTGCCAGATCGCTCATCGCGTCGGTCCTTCGTTGCGTTGCGGAGGTTGCTTCGTGGTCGCTGATTCGATGATAGCGACGCGGCGGGGGCCTCGCGACCCGGCCGCGCTTGCTTCATGAATTCCCAACGCGGACACTATGCCGATGGGCAAGCGCTTCGTCATCGTGGGTCTGGCCGTCATCGCCGCCGGGGTGCTGCTGGCGATCACCTTGCTGATGGGCCCCGCCGGTCCCGCCGAGCAGAAGGCCGCCGGACCGATCGACCCCGACGACCTGCCGACCGGCGTCTCGCCCGCTCAACTGCTGGCCGAGAACGGCGGCCCACTGCCCACGCAGGGGGCCGCGGGCGAGGGCCGGCTCACCCGCGTGGATGACGACCGCGTGACCATGCTCACCTGGCAGACCATCGAGCCGTCCGAAGCGGGCGTGTATGACGTCGGCTCGCCGCGGGTCACGGTCGAGTTCTCGCCGAGCCGTGTGCTGACCGTCACCGCGGAGGAAGCGACGATCATCGCGCCCGACGGCGCGTTCCGCCGCGGCGAGTTCCGGCGCGACGTTGTCGTCACGTTTTACGACACCGACGCCGCCGAGGCCGACCTGCAGGGCACGCGCGATATTCAGGTGCGGGTCTTTCTCGATGACGACGCGGCGTTCGACCTCGAACTGGGGCAGATCACCTCGACCGGCCCGCTGCACCTGACCTCGAGCGTCGCCGACTTCAAGGGCCGGGGCCTGAGCCTGAAATACAACCAGCTCCGCGAGCGGATCGAGCGGCTGATCGTCGAGCAGGGCGAGGTGCTGCGCTTCGCGTCCGAATCCGAGGGCGTGCCGCGCGACCGCGACGCGCAGATCACCGACGACGGGCCGACCCGCGACGACGACGCGCCCGCGCAAGCCGAAGGCGATGATCGCGATGACCGTGCCCCGCAGTTTTATCGCGCGCGTTTTCAGAATGACGTCCACGTCGTGACCGGCGGCGAAGACCCGCAGCGCCAGGCCGAGCTCAGAGGCGATGAACTGGAGGTCACCTTCGCGCTCGCCCCCGGCTCGTCATCAACTTCCACCGAAGACCGCCGGGGCAGTCGCGCTTCCGTGCCCCCGTCCCCCGCCCCCGCGAACGAAACCGCCGCCACCGAAAGTCAGAACCCGGTATCCCAGACCCCCGCCCCACGCTCCCTCCTGCCGCAGCGCGACGATGATGTCATCGTGACCTGGTCCGGCCCGCTGGTGCTGCGGCCGATGCTCGGCGAGGACTCGCCCACCGACCCGGCCCACCTGCAGCTTGCCCTGCTCGCGGGAGACCAACAACCCGCCACCATCCTCACCGCCCGGGGCGACCACATCACCGGCGCGTCGGTCGCCTATCAACAGATCGGCGAGAACCTGCTCGCGGCCGGCGATGATACGCACCCGCTGAACATCCGCTCGCAGGAACTCGGCGAGCTGACCGGCACCCGCCTGGAATTGAGCCAGGAGACCGGCATCGGCGTCGTGCTCGGCCCCGGCCGCATCACCGCCCACGCCACGCCCCCGGAAGACGCCGAGCAAGACAACGCGGCCGAAGGTGACGCCGATCCGCACGCCGCGGCCACGCCCTCCACCATCGCATGGGCGGACCGGCTCGACCTGCGGTTTTTCGTCGATGAGCAGGCGGATTCCGGCCAGCGCCTGGCGGCGCTCGAACACGTCACGTTCCTCGGCCAAGTGCAGACCCGTCACGAAGACTACACCCTCGACGCGGCGAAGGTCGAAGTCGCCTTCACCCGCGCGGACGATGAGCCCCGCCGCTCCTCGCCGAGCCTGCTCCTGGCCCGGGGCGATGTCGCGGCTTCGCAGACCGGCATGACCTTCACCGCCCAGAAGCTCGACGTGACCCTTGCGCCCCGCGCAACCGATGATGCCCGCGCAACCGATGAGCCGCCGGGCGATGACCCATTGACCGGCGACCTGGAGGTGGCCCGCATCGTCGCGGAGGGCGCGATCGAGGTGACGCTCGATGAGCAGGACGCGACGGTCACCGCGTCGCGCCTCGTCGCGCTGCCGCCGCAGCAGACGGTGGAGTTGTTCGGCAGCGGCGAGACGCTCGCGGTGCTGGCCCAGCCGGAGGGGCGTCTGGCCGGGCGACGCATTTTGTTGAACCAGGCGACGCAGCAGGTGAGCGTCGAGGGGCCGGGCGATTTCGCGCACCGCCTGGATGAGCAGGACCCCGACGCGGTGCTCGCCGTGGTGTGGAACGATCGCATGGCGTTCGACAATCAGGCCGGGGAGGCGGCGTTCTTCGGGGCGGTGCGGGCGCATTCGGTCGAGGGTCAGGACACCAGCGAGCTGACCGCCAAGCAGTTGAAGCTGAGCTTCGAGCCGCAGCCGATGGAGCAGCCGGAAGATGAAAGGCCGGCCGTCGCTGCGCCCGGCCCGCAGCGCATCCGCGCGCTCGACGCCACCGGCGAGGTCGCGTTCAGCGCGACCACCACCGACCCCGACCGCCCCCGGGGCCTGCCCCGTTCGCGCCTGCTGCTCGAAGGCCCGCGCCTGACCTTTACCAATACCGACGGCGTGGAACAGGTCAAGGTCCTCGGCCGAGGCCGCATGCTCGTCGAAAACTACGAAAACAAACCCCAACCGCGGGCTCAGAATCGAAGCGCTCAAGCCCCGAACCAGCCCCCGGATCTGCCCCCGGACCAAGACCCGGAAGCCGCCCCGGATCCAGAGAACGAAACGTCCGCTGACCCCGTCAACTTCGCCGGCCACGGCGCGACGCTGTTCCTCTGGACCGGCTCGCTCACCCTCGACGCCGCGGCCAACGACATGACGATCCGCGACGACGTGCAGATGATCCATCGGCCCCAGGATGATGAAGAGATCGGCGTCGTGCAGCTCGACTGCCAGTTGCTCTATGCCGACCTCACCGAGACCGGCGGCCTCACCGCCTGGTCCCGCGAGGGCACGCCCGACGCGACGCTGCGCCTCGTCGAAGCGACCGACACCGTCCGCCTGTCGCAGCGCGACCGGCAGGTCTCCAGCGACCACCTGCGCTACACCGCCGCCGACCGCGTCGTCACGCTCTGGTCCGCCGAGCAGCCGGTCGAATTGATCGACGAAGCGGGGGGATCATCGATGACCGCCGAGGCTTTGAAGTGGGACCTGGCCAATGATCGCTTCGAGGCCTTAAAACTCCGCAGCGGCATCGCCCCCATCAAACGCGATTAACCCCCCACGCCGCACCCCTCTGATCCCCCTCCCCCCGAGGGAGGGGTTAGGGGAGGGTGCGGGGTGCGGTTGCAGCGCATCATCCCGACTCGCGGCCAACGCGACGCCGCCGCCTGACACCGCGGCCGGCACGGGCATGGCCTCGGGCCGGCTGGTATTCTGCTGCGGTCTGGTTGGTCTTGCCTCGCTTCGGGGGCCGGCGGCTCGCGATCGTGTGATCGGCGGGCCGGTTCGGCCGGGTGGGGTTGCGGAGTCTGCCGATGTCGGAAGCCGATGACACGCTCGACGCGTTGCGCGAAGCGCTGAGCCTTTCGCCGGAGAATGTGGTGCTGCGCCGGCAGCTCGGCCGGCTGCTGCTGCGCCGCGGGCTGCACGATGAGGCGGAGAAGCTCTTCCGCGCGGGGCTCGACGCCGCGCCCCAGAGCGAAGCGCTCAAGCTCGGGCTGGCGCAGTGTTATTACGCGCAGGGCAAGCGTTCGGCCGCGATGGTCATCGTGGAAGAGCTGCTGCAGCGGCCCGACGCCGCGGCGCTCGCCCACCTGCTTCATGCCCGCCTGCTGCTGCGCACCGGCGACCTGGCGCGGGCCGGCCGGGCTTACCGCCGGGCGGTCGAACTCGACCCGTCGCTCGCCGATGAAGACCTGGCCGAAGCGCTCGGGACCGACGCGGCCTCGCCGCCCACCGAGGAAGGCGAGCAGCCGGGCGAGTCCTGGCGTGAGGATGACGAGGTGGATGAGCACGGCCGTGTGCGCCTGCGTGCCGATGCCGGGCCGGACGTGCCCGACGTGGAGATGGAGAAGCCGAAGCTGACCTTCGACGACGTGGGCGGGATGCACGCGGTGAAGGAGGAGGTGCGGCTCAAGATCATCGAGCCGATGAACCACGCGGAGCTGTTCGCGTCTTACGGCAAGGCGATCGGCGGGGGGGTGCTGATGTACGGCCCGCCGGGCTGCGGCAAGACGCACCTGGCCCGCGCGACCGCCGGGCAGGTCAAGGCCGGGTTCATCAGCGTCGGCATCCACGACGTGCTGGATATGTTCCTGGGCGCGAGTGAGCAGAAGCTGCACGCGCTGTTTCAATACGCCCGCGAGCACACGCCTTGCGTGCTGTTCTTTGATGAGGTCGATGCGCTGGGCGCCAAGCGGGCCGACCTGCGGCAGAGCGTGGGGCGGACCGTGATCAACCAGTTCCTCGCGGAGCTCGACGGCGTCGATGCGAAGAACGACGGCGTGCTGGTGCTGGCGGCGACCAACTCGCCCTGGCACCTGGACGCGGCGTTTCGTCGGCCGGGGCGTTTTGATCGGATCATCTTCGTCCCGCCGCCGGACGCGCCCGGCCGGGCGTCGATCCTGCGCGTGCTGCTCAAGGGCAAGCCGCAGGACGCGGTGGACGCCGACACCGTCGCCGCCAAGACCGAACGCTTCTCGGGGGCCGATCTCAAGGCGGTGGTGGACACGGCCATCGAGGGCAAGCTCACCGATGCGCTCAAGACCGGCTGCCCCATGCCGCTGACCACCAAAGACCTGGTCAAAGCCGCGAAGACCATCAAGCCCTCGACGCGCGAGTGGTTCGCCACCGCGAAGAACTACGCCCTCTACGCCAACGAAGCGGGGGCGTATGACGATGTGCTGGACTATCTGAAGAAGTGATGAACGGCCCGCACCCGGCGATCGACGACTTCATCAGTGCCGGGCGTTACGACCGGGCCGAGCCGCTGATCCGTGATGCGCTGGCGCAGAACCCCCACGACGCGTCGATGCTGACGCTGCTGGCCTGGTGTTGCCTGCACACCGATCGGATCGATGGGGCGGGTGAATTGGTGCGCGAGGCGCTGGAGAAGAACCCGGACTACGCTTTTGCGCATGTCGTGCTGGGGCGGACGATCGTGGACAACCCGCGGTCGTACGTTCGGCAGGGAACCTTCATCAAAGAATACGCGACACGGCGAAGCGTGTACCTTCGCGCCGAGCCGCACTACCGCGAGGCGCTGCGGCTGGCGTCGGACGATCCTTACTACCACGCGGTGTACGCCGAGGCGCTGCTCAACGCCGGTTATCCAAAGAAGGCGCAGGCGGTGATCGAGGACGGCCTGAAGTTCAACCCCAACGACGGGATGTGCCTCAACGTCCTGTCGCGGATCGTGCTGCAACGGGGCGGGGCCCAGCGGGCCGAGCGGGTCACGCTCGCGGCGCTGGCGGCGAACCCGGATGACAACTTCACCCACGCCAACCGCGGGTGGATGCTGCTGCACGCCGGGCGCAACCGCGAAGCGCTGGAACACCTGCGCGAGTCGCTGCGGCTGCACCCCCATTCGCCGTGGGCGCAGGCGGGGCTGCGCGAGGCGCTCAAGCGGCGGTTCCGGCCGTACGGCATCCCGGCCCGTTTCCTCGCCTGGCTCGCGGCGATCGATGAGAACAACCGTCGTCACGCGATGTTCATGGTGGGGGCGTGGCTGGCCGGCGTGGTGCCGGTGCTCGCGATGTTTCTCATCATCAAGCCGGAAGGCTGGACCTCGCGCGACCGCAGCGCGGACCTGCTGCCGCTGAGCCTGATCGCCATCTTCGCCGGGCTACCGACGCTGTTCGTGGGCATGCTGCTCCCGATCATGGCGCGTTGGGCGCAGGATTTCGCGGGCATCGTGCTCCTGTTTACGCCCGACGGCCGGCTGGCGCTGACGGCGAGCCAGCGGGCGCGCTTCTGGGCCATGCTGATGCTCTCGGTGCTGGCCGGGGCGACGATCGCGGCGACGTGGCTGTTTGATGCGATCGAGTTGATCCTTGCGGGCCTGTTCGCCGTGCCGTTCGCGGTGATGGCCGGGGCCCGGCTGGCCGAGTCGTGGCGCGCGTGGAGCGGCGTGGCGCGGATTCAAATTGGCGTAAGCGTCGGGCTGGGCACGGTCGGCCTGCTCATGTTGGCGACGAACACCGAGATCGAACAACTGCTCACCTTTCACCTGTTTGCGACGGTGGCGGCGTGCATCCTGTTCTGGAAACGGCTGGAAAAAGACTTCGAGACCGTTTAGTGCCTCAGGAGCCTCCTATGCCCGAACCCCATCTGATGCGAGCGCGTGTGTTGCTGGAGCGCGACCGGTATGCCGAGGCGGAGCGGGAGCTGGGCCAGGTGTTGGCCGAAGCGCCCGAGCACGCCACGGCGTTGTCGCTCAAGGCCTTGTGCGAGCTACATCAGAACCGCAAGGAGCAGGCCGAGGCCACCGCGATCAAAGCCGTGCTCGCGGAACCCGAAGCCCCGTTCGCCCATTATGTGCTCGGCCATGTGCTGCTGGATCGGGAGAAACTTCCCAAGGCCCGGCAGGCGGCGGAGGAAGCGATCCGCCTCGATCCGGTGGACCCCGATCATTACGCGCTGCGTGCGGCGGTGTTCCTCGCGGCGCGTCAGTGGGGCGCGGCCCTGCGGGCGGCGGAAGAAGGCCTCAAGCATGACGCCGAGCACGACGGCTGCCTGCACCAGCGCACGATCGCGCTGACCCAACTCGGCCGGCACGACGAAGCCCGGCAGCAGATGACGCACACCATCCGGCGCAACGCCGAAGACCCGATGGCGCACGCGAACCGGGGCTGGTCGCTGCTGCATCAGAATCAACCACGTGAAGCCTTGGAAGCGTTCGGCGAAGCGATGCGGCTGGCACCGGGTAATAGCTGGGCGCGCGCCGGGCTGGTCGAGGCGCTCAAGGCACGCAACCCGATCTACCGCGTGCTGCTCGGCTTCTTCCTCTGGATGAGCCGACTCTCACCCGCCACCCAGGCCGGGGTCTTGATCGGCGGGTTGGTGGCGTACCACATCGTGCGACAGATCGGCACCCACGCGCCGCAACTCAAAACAATCACGATACCGCTGATGGTGCTCTACGTGATCTTCGTCATCCTGACCTGGGTCGCGACACCGGCGTTCAATCTGTTGCTGATGCTCAACCGCTACGGGCGCGGCGCCTTGTCCGGCGAGCAGAAGCAGGGGGCCTGGATCTTCGGTGGATTTCTGCTCATCCCTTGCCTGCTGTTTAGCATCTACCTGTTTTTTCTGGCGCAGGGCCAGGCGGGCGTCGGCAGCGTGGGGGTCACGACCCTGAAGTTCGCCCTGAACTTCGGCATCCTCCTGCTGCCGCTGGGCGCGGTGGTCAATCACCTGGGCACCGCGCGGGCCGTCCCCTACGGCGTCGGCTTCCTGACGCTGGTGGCGATCACGCTGGCTGCCATCATCGCGGAGTACCTGGGCTCGCCCTCCGCCGAGGGCCTCGACACGCTGCGCTTCTACGCCTTTGTCGGCTCGCTGTGGTTCCTGGCCTTCGCCGGCGTGAAGCCGCCCGCGCACTGACTCACGCCCGCGCTTCGCGCGGAAGCCGCGGGTCGGGTAGCATGCGGGGGGTCGGGAGTGAACCAAGGAGATCGCGATGACGCCCAAGCAAGTGCTGCAGATGGTGAAGACGAAGAAGATCCAGTTCATCGATTGCCGATTCATGGACTTCCCCGGGCTCTGGCAGCACACGACCTACCCGGTGTCGGAGCTCAACGAAGACTCGTTCATCCACGGGTTCGGGTTCGACGGCTCGTCGATCCGCGGGTGGCAGGCGATCAACGAGAGCGACATGCTCATCGTCCCCGTGGCCGACACCGCGAAGATCGACCCGTTCTTCGAGCACCCGACGCTGAGCCTGATCTGCGACATCAAGGACCCGATCACCAAGAAGGAATACAGCCGCGACCCGCGCTCCGTCGCGCGCAAGGCGGAGAAATACCTCACGCAATCCAAGATCGCGGACACCGCCTACTTCGGGCCGGAGATGGAGTTCTTCGTGTTCGACCGCGTGCGCTACGACCAGGACATCAACCGCGGGATGTACGAGGTCGATTCGGTCGAGGGCATCTGGAACCGCGGCAACGACGCGCCGGACAACCTCGGCTACCAGGTGCGGCAGAAGGAGGGCTACTTCCCCATGCCGCCGATGGACACCGGCCAGGACCTGCGCTCGGAGATGGTGCGGGTCATGCAGGAGATGGGCATCCGCGTGGAGTGCCACCACCACGAGGTGGCGACCGGCGGGCAGGGCGAGATCGACCTGCGCTATCTGCCGTTGGTCGCGATGGCGGACACCTGCATGATGTACAAGTACATCGTGAAGAACGTGGCGGCGCGGTTCGGGAAGGTGGCGACGTTCATGCCCAAGCCGCTGTTCGCGGATAACGGGTCGGGCATGCACACGCACATGTCGCTGTGGAAGGGCGGCAAGAACCTGATGGCGGGGCGGCGCTACGCGGGGCTCTCGCAGGCCGGGCTGCACGCGATCGGCGGCATCCTGCGCCACGCGCCGTCGCTGCTCGCCTTCACCAACCCGACCACCAACAGCTACAAACGCCTCGTGCCCGGCTACGAGGCGCCGGTGAACCTGGTCTACAGCTCACGCAACCGCTCGGCGGCGATCCGCATCCCGATGTACTCCGACAACCCCGCGACCAAGCGGCTGGAGTTCCGCTGCCCCGATTCGTCCTGCAACCCGTACCTCGCCTTTGCCGCGATGACCATGGCGGCGATTGACGGCATCCGCAACAAGATCGACCCCGGCGAGCCGCTGGACAAAAACCTCTACGAGCTGGCCCCCGAGCAGTTCGAGTCGATCCACACCGCCCCGGCGATCCTCGAAGAGGCGCTGGTCGCGCTGGAGAAGGACCACCACTACCTCCTCGAAGGCGGCGTGTTTACCGATGACGTGATCCACTACTGGATCAAATACAAACGCGACAACGAGGTCAACGCCCTGCGCCAGCGGCCGCACCCGTTTGAGTTCTGTATGTATTTTGATATTTGACGCGGTTTCATCGACATGAAAGTCTTCTTAATCCATGGCATTCGCAATGTGGCTCAACATTTTTCTTGCCCTCACGCCCGCCCCTGCCAACGCCGGGGATGGCGGCTTGTGTGCATGATGGCGAGTACAGCGATGTGGTCATCAGCATCCACGTAATAGATGGCGTAGGGGAATCGACGGACCTGGGCGCGGCGGATCTCCTGGAAAACAGGCTGGTAAGCAGCGGGGTGCCGCATGATCCGGGCGAACGTGGCTTCGATGGATGCCGCCAGTTCAAGCTCAAGGCCGGGCCGCTGGCTTTGGTACCAGACCTTTGCCTCGGCCAAGTCCGTGGCGGCATCGTCCCGGATAAGAAGTTGCTTACTCATTTCTGACCGAATAGTCTGGACTTGATGGTTTCCCAGTCGCTACCCGCGGTCGGATTCGCGCGATATTCTTCAAGCCGGCGGTCAAGCTCTTGCTGCTGGGGGTCAGTCAGCGGGAATGCTTCGGGAGCATCCGACACACTGTCCCACAGGTCCTGGGCGAGTTGTATTCGCTCAGCGAGAGGTAGTTCGAGCAGTTCGGCGAGATAGTTCGGGCTGACCATCGCTTTAGTCTATTGCCAGCATGGGCCAAGTTCAACGGTTTCACGCGGCGTCGGTATCGGGGATGTGGATGGTGCCGGCGGTGGTGTCGTCGGGGCTGCCGCTGGGGTTGTCGCCGGCGATGATCGGGTGGTATTCCTCGTCCTCGGTGATCACGTGGCCGGAGGCGGTGCGGATCTCGGGGACGGGGTTGTCGCGCAGGTGCTTGGCCCAGGCCTGCTCCAGTTCCTTCTGCTTGGCCTCGTCGAGCTTGTTGAAGCTCTCGCGGCCGCGGCACTTGGGGTAGCGTGAGCAGCTTAGCCACAGGCCGCGCTTCGAGTCGCGCACCAGCAGCTTCGCGTCCGTCTCCTCGCCGCACTTGGGGCAGGGGATGTCCGTCTGCATCGGCGGGGGCTTGGGCAGGACGACGTGGCCCTTCTTCGGGTCGAGCTTGAGGATGTACTGAACCTCGGGGTAGTTGCTCGACGCGAGGAACGGACCAAAGCGTCCCTTGCGGCGGATCATCGGCGCCCCGTCCTCCGGGCAGAGGATGTCGGTCAGCTCCGGCTCCATCGGGTTGCCCTCTTTGTCGATGGGCGCGGCGTAGGTGCAGGGCTCGGGCATCTGATCCGAACGCTTCTGGAACTTCTCCTTGTCGGCGGCGGTGAGCTTGGTCCAGCCGACTTTCTCCGAGCCGTCCTCACTCATGATCTTCGGCCGGGCGTTGCCCTTGGCTTTGTGGAGCATCCACTTGCCGCCGGCTTCGGGCGGGTCGATGCCCTCGGGCGTGACCTCCACGGGCGGCACGTAGAAAGCGGTGCAGGAGAGGAAGCGGCCGTTGCGCCCGAACTTGTATTCGGTCGCGCTGCCGCAGCGTGGGCAGGTGTGCGGCGCGGGGTCGCTGTGGGCCTTGGCGTGGGCGAGGTTGTCGTAGGCGGCATCGACGCGCGGCTTGAAGCGGCCGTAAAACTCGCGCAGCATCTGCCGCCACTGACGCCCGCCTTCCTCCACCTCGTCCAGCTCGGTCTCCATCTTCGAGGTGAAGCCGATGCCCATCACGTCGGGGAACGCGGCGCTGAGCATGTCGGTGACGACGCAGCCCAGGTCGGTGGCACGCAGGCGTCGGTCGCGCGGCGAGAGGGTCTCGACGTACTTGCGGTCCTGGATGTTCTGGATGATCGACGCGTAGGTGGACGGCCGGCCGATGCCCTCGGCTTCGAGCTTCTTCTGCAGCGACGCCTCGTTGTAGCGGGGCGGGGGGCTGGTGAAGTGCTGGGTCGGGGTCACATCCACCGGGCCGACACGCTGGTGCGTTTCCAGCGGCGGGAGGATCGCGTCGCCCTCGCCCCCGGAGCCACTGGTCGGGATGCCCATGACCTTGAGGAAGCCGTCGAACACGAGCGTGCGGCCGTTGGCCCTGAAGCGCGCGTCCGCGCCTTGCACATCGATGATGACGGTGGTCGAGTCCCACTGCGCCGGCACCATCTGGCAGGCGACGAAGCGGCGCCAGATCAGGTCGTAGAGCTTGAACTGCTCCTCGGAGAGCCGGTCTCGGATCGACGCCGGCGTCACGGTCACGTCGGTGGGGCGGATGGCTTCGTGCGCTTCCTGGGCCGACTTGTTGGACGACTTGTAGTAGTTGGGTTTCTCGGGCAGGTACTTGTTGCCGTGCTTGTCGCCGATGAAATCGCGGGCCATGCCGATCGCGTCGTTGGACAGGTGCGTCGAGTCGGTCCGCATGTAGGTGATCAGGCCGGTCTGCCCGCGGGCCCCGCCGAGGTCGATGCCTTCGTAGAGCTGCTGGGCCACGCGCATCGTGCGCTGCAGTTGGAAGCCGAGGCGGTTGGACGCGGCCTGCTGCATGGTGGAGGTGATGAACGGCGGACCGGGCCGGCTGCTCGTGCGCTTGGTGTCGATCGAGCTGATGTTGAACGCGGGGGTGTCGGCGTCGCCGGGCTTGATCGTGCCGTGATACACGCACAGCTTCTTCGCCGGGCCCTTGGCCTTGGGGTCGTCGGTTTCCTCGGCCTTGTCGAGCACAAAGCCGATCGACTGCGCGACGCGCAGCGCCTCGTCGCGGTTGTCGGGCTTAAAAGGCTTGCCCCGGGCCTCGACCAACTCGGCGGCAAAGCACGCGTGCTCGACCAGCCAGGCGTTTTTCTCTTTGACGTTGGGCGGGTTGTCTTGCGCGCCGGTGTCGAGGAACTTGAACCACCGCTCACCGAGCTCGCCCGCGGCGGACGGGTCGGCGCTGAAGATGCCGGCGATCTTCCAGTATTCATCGGGGATGAACGCGTCGATTTCGCGCTCGCGCTCGACGACCAGCCGGACGCCGATCGACTGCACCCGCCCGGCGCTGAGGCCGCCGGCCACTTTCTTCCACAGCAGCGGCGAGACCTGATAGCCCACGATACGGTCGAGGATGCGGCGGGCCTGCTGGGCGTTGACGCGGTCGAGTTCTATCCCCCGCGGCTGGCTGAACGCGTGCTCGATCTCGCTGCGGGTGATCGCGTTGAACACCACGCGCTTGGCCTGCTTCTCCGGCACATCCAGCGCGTGCGCCAGGTGCCAGGCGATGGCCTCGCCCTCGCGGTCCAGGTCGGTCGCGAACCACACGTCCGCCGCCCGCTTCGCCACCTTCTTGAGGTCGGCGATGGTCTTGCGGCTGTCGGGCATGATCTCGTAGGTCGGCTCGAAGTCGTTGTCCAGATCCACGCCCGGCACCGGGTGGTCGGAGCGCTTCGCGCCCTTGGGGGCGCTCTTGGGCAGGTCGCGGACGTGGCCGACCGACGCCATGACGACGTAGTCTGAGCCGAGGTACTTGTTGATGGTCTTGGCTTTGGTCGGCGATTCAACGATGACCAGGTGTTTGCCCTCGGCGGCGGCGGCGTTGATCGACGAGCCGCGGCTGCGCGAGGAGCCGCCGGCGCTCTTGCGGCCGGTGCTTTTCCGGGGGCGGGAGCCGGTCTTCTTTTTGGTGGATTTCTTTTTGGCCATGTTGGTTTGGTGCCGCGGGCAATGTGCGCTGCTGTGCTGTTTACTCGGACGGTCAGGCCCGCCGGGTTGATTTCGGCGAGGCAAAGCACCGCCTCTATTAAAGGCCGGGTGGGCGACGCGAATCCAGCCGTGTCCCGTAAGCCTAGCAAGATCAACCACTTATGGCGATTTTGCAGCGCCAGCGAGCGATCAGCGGCCGGATGTCACAGCGACCGGCCGTCCACGGTGGGGGGCCGGACCGTACCCGAAACCCGTCATTTCGCCAAGAGGAATATTTCTCAAACGCGCGGGCCGACTAACTCGCCACGGGGAACTCAAACGGGTCCGGGCCCAGGCGGCGGTGCTGGTCCAGCGCGTCGATCCGGGTCATCTCGTCGTCGCTCAACGTGAAATCGAAGACATCTGCGTTCGACTCGATGTGTCTGCGTTTGGCCGACCTTGGGATCGTCGCGACCCCGTGTTGCAGGCACCAGCGCACGAGTACCTGCGGCGCGGCCTTGCCGTGCGTTTCGCCGATGTCGGTCAGTTCCTTGATCTCGCCGAAGCGGCCCGACATCAGCGGGCTCCACGCTTGGGGAACGATGCCCTGATCGCGATGAAATTCGTGCAGGGTTGGCTGGGTCAGCCACGGGTGGAACTCGACCTGATTCACCGCGGGCGTCACATCCGCCTCATCGAGCAGCGTGCGCAGGTGCGGCTCCTGGAAGTTGCTCACGCCGATGGCCTTGGCCTTGCCATCGGCCAGCGCCTTTTCCATCGCGCGCCATGTATCCATAAACCCCATGCCGCACGGCCAGTGGATCAGGTACAGGTCGACGTCATCGGTATCCAGCCGCTGCAGGCTCGCGTCGAGCGCTCCAGCGACGTTGCCGTGGTCATCGTGCCACAGCTTGGTGGTGAGGAAGACCTGCTCGCGGTCGCCGAAGTCCTTGATGGCCCGGCCGACGCTCACTTCGTTGTCGTAGAGCTTAGCGGTGTCGATCAAGCGGTAGCCAACCTCCAGCGCATCGCGTACCGCCGCGACGGCTTCCGCGCCTTCCTTGAGGCAATTCGTCCCGAAGCCGAGCATCGGCATCTCAAGACCATTGTTGAGCGTGATGGTTGAAGCGAGCGTGTCGAGGGTCGTGGTCATGGCAGTGTCTTTCGTTCGTGCGTGGCGTGTGATCTAGCTCTCGGCCTCAGGCATGGTAGGGGCGCTCATGCACGATTCCACCGCGTGGGCAACAACTTCCTCCATCTCCCGTGGCATGTCGATCCACGCGACGCCCGCGAACCGCTTGAGCCACGTGCGCTGCTGCTTGGCGAAGCGGCGCGTCGCGATCTTGGTTTTCTCCAGCGCATCGTCCCAGCTCAACTGCCCCCGCAGCGCGGCCAGACACTGCTTGTAGCCGATCGCTTCGTTGGCCTGGGCGGTGGCGTCGGTGCCGAGCTTTTCCTCGGCGAACAATCGGCGGACCTCGTCGGGCAGCGATTCGCCGCCGATGCACACGTCGGCCGCGATTTCCGGGGCGACCTTGTCGGGGTAGAACATCGCCTTGACGCGCAGGTTGATGCGGGTGTTGATCGCCTCGACCGGCCAGGCCAGGCCGATGAGCCGGGCGTCGTGGCGGTAGCGCTGCGGCGGCGAGCCATCCCACTGGCGTTGCAGCGCGCTGATCGGTTGGCCGGTGAGGTGATGGACTTCGAGCGCACGGGTCAGGCGTTGGCGGTCGGCGGGCGCGATACGGGCCGCGGCGGCGGGGTCGATGCGTTGCAGCCGGGCGTGCAGCTCGCTCTCGGGCACCGCGTCGAGCGACGCGCGGAACGCCTCGTCGCGCCCCGGCCCGTCGAACAGCCCTTCGAGCAGTGCCTTGAGATACAGGTTCGTCCCACCGACGACGATCGGCGTGCCGCCTTGCGCCTGAATCTGCGCGATCGCCGCGTCCGCCCGCGCCAGCCAGTCATGCACGGTGAATCGCTCGTGCGGCTCGACGATGTCGATCAGGTGGTGCGGCACCCGCCCCCGGAATTTGGCCGAGGGTTTTGCCGTGCCCGCGTCGAGGTGGCGATAGACCTGCATCGAATCGGCCCCGATGATCCCCGCCGCCCCCGGGAGTGATTCCCCGCGGCGATGCAGCGCCTCGGCGAGGCGCACGGCCAGCTCGCTCTTGCCGCCCGCCGTCGGGCCGAGGATCACGATGGGGCGGTTCACGCTCACGCGGGCAGTCTAGCGATCACCGATCGCCGCAAGTGGTTCCGCACCCCTGCATCCGCTTGCTATGATGCAAAATCTCGCCTTTTCCCCGATTGGACCCGACCATGACCGCCCCCCAAGACCCCTTCAAAGCCCGCCAGACCCTCGACACCGCCCTCGGCCAGCGCACCATCTATCAGCTCGACGCCCTGCGCGGCGTCGGCGAGATCAGCACGCTGCCCTATTCCATCCGCGTCCTGCTCGAAGCGGTGCTGCGCAACCTCGACGGCTACGTCTATACCGAAGACCACGTCAAGGCCCTGGCCACCTACGACGCCCGCACCATCGGCAAGCCCGAGAACGCCACCGAGATCCCCTTCATGCCCGGCCGCGTGGTGCTCCAGGACTTCACCGGCGTCCCGGCCGTGGTCGACCTCGCCGCCATGCGCGAGGGCATCGTCCGCATGACCGGATCCCCCGCAAGTGCCGCCAAAGTGAATCCCCTCGTCCCCTGCGACCTGGTCATCGACCACTCCGTGCAGGTCGATGCGTTCGCCAACGGCATGGCGCTGACCATCAACTCGCAAAAGGAATTCGAGCGCAACACCGAGCGCTACACCTTCCTCAAGTGGGGCCAGCAGGCGTTCGAGAACTTCCGCGTCGTCCCGCCCGCCACCGGCATCGTCCACCAGGTCAACCTCGAATACCTCGCCAAGGTCGGCATCCGCCGCGAGCAGGA
>CAZTLX010000057.1:0-21466 GCA_964614575.1 uncultured Phycisphaeraceae bacterium
TGAGTGGTCTGTCGGCCTCGGATTACCGGCAGATCATCGAGCACCTGCCGAAGCTCGAGCGGATGCCGGGCCCCGCGGACGACACCAACACACGCGTGGCCGAGGCGTTGACGCGAAGGCAGGCGGAGCGACGCGCGGCGCAGGCCGTCGCCGATGGTGCGGTGCTGCCGGGAGGGGGTGCGATCCCCGCGGGCAGCGACCCGACGCTCTCGGTGGTGAGCGAGGGCGCAAAGCTGGACGTGACCGCGACGGTGAGCCACGGCGACCCGCGCTACGTCACCGCGACGATCCGGGCGGACAATGCTCAGGTCGGCGACATCCGGCAAGTCCCGGTGCTGGCCGCGGGCAATGCGGTGGCCGCCGCGGCGCGGGAAGAGATGGTCGCGGCGATGCCGGCGGACGGCGGCGTGCGGCTGATCGCGATGTTCACCGATCTCCGTGACCGCATCGCCGCGGGCGACGCGTCGGTGCCGCAAGCGGCGTTCGCGCTGGAGCGGGAATCCCGCGCGGTGGATGTGTCGGTGTCGTTATCGCCGGCGTTGCGCGAACAGATGCAGGATTGGTCTGCGGCGATCGTGTTGATGCGCACGCCGGTGTATCGCGTGCAACGGATCGAGGGCACCCTCAGTGATGCGGTGCGGGTGCAATGGGTGGCGGTGCCCAAGCGCCAGGTGCAGCGGATCGTCGCGAACGTGCGGGGGGAGCACCCCGACTCGGGCGTCACGGAGCCGGAGTCAGCGCATGACAGCCACCACCCCGAAGAGCGGTGAAAGCACCTGCTGCGCCAACCCGAGTCCGCGGGTTCAGTGGACGCGGCGCGAGTAACCGGCGCTGGTCTGCTCGTGCAGGATGTGCTGCGCGGCTTCGGCGAGTTGTTCGAGGCGATGCAACTGGCGTCGCATGTTGCGGGCCCGCTGCTCGGAAGGCGGGTGCGGATGCTCTTTCTGGCGATCCATCTTCTCGCGGATGATCTGGGCGTGTTCGGTGAGCTTGTTGTAATGATCCTGCAGCTCGTCGCGTGACATGCGACGCATCTTCTTGAGCGATGGCGAGGGCAGGCCTTGAAACACGGGTGCTTGTTTGGGTGGCATGGCGCGGTGCCTCCTTGAGGTTGTCCCTGACTGACCGTGACGGACCGAGCCGCGGCCCGTCCGGCAACAATCTACCTTTGATTCGATCGGCAGGTGTCCCAACCCATCACCCGATCGCCTCCGGCCCACGGACCACCCCGGATCGTCGCCACCGGACTCGTCAAAACAATCCCCCGCGGAACGATGCGGCCCGGTCCAATCATCATAACCCAAATGCCACCGGCTCTGCCAGTCGAGTTTTGAGTTGACACAGGAAATCGCCATCCGTACTTTCCCCACGATTCGCTCATCCCCGATTCCCGAGGCATCTCCACATGAACCAGGCCCCCGCACCTACCGCCGTCCGTCATCCCCACTGGCTGTTCTGGGCCAACTTCATCGCTCTGATCGCCACATCGTTCTGTTTCGTGACCCGCGCATTCACCGCCGATCAGTGGTCGGCGGAGTTCGGCCTCGACGAGACGCAGAAGGGGCAAATTCTCGGGGTCGGGCTGTGGCCTTTCGCCATCAGCATCGTGCTCTTCTCGCTCGTGGTGGACAAGATCGGTTACGGCCGCGCGATGGTCTTCGCGTTCTGCTGTCACGTGGCGTCGGTGCTGGCCTGTGTTTTTGCCGGGCAGTTCCCCGAGCCCTATTGGGGGCTTTACGGCGGCATCTTCCTGGCCTCGCTCGCGGCGGGCACCGTCGAAGCGGTGATCAACCCGGTGATCGCTTCGGTGTTTCGGCGTGAGAAAACCAAGTGGCTGACCATCCTGCACGCGGGCTGGCCGGGCGGGTTGGTGCTCGGCGGGTTGCTGACGATCGCGATGAATCCCGACGGCGTGATCGGCAGGATGGTCGGGGCGACGGCGGCCCAGCCGATCGACTGGCGCTGGAAGTTCGCGCTGGTGCTGATCCCGACGGTGATCTACGGCCTGATGATGCTCCGCGTGCGGTTCCCCGTGAGCGAGCGGGTGGCCGCGGGCGTGTCTTACCGCGCCATGCTGCAGGAAGCCGGCGTGATCGGTATGGCGCTGGTGCTGCTGCTGGTGGTGTATGAACTGCTGCGGGTGCTGTTCTTCAGCGGGGAGAAGTCGATGGCGGCCGCGCTGGACTGGCCCACCGCTCAGATGCTCGGGCTGGTGCTGGTGCTCACCGCCGTGCTGCTGATCCCCTTCGCGATCTATGTGCGTTTCGCGCCCGGTCGCTGGCTGTTCGTCTTGCTGATGTTCCTCATGATCCCGCTTGCGACCACGGAACTGGGCACGGATTCCTGGATCAAGGACCTGATGGAACCGGTCGTGAACAGCGCATTCCACATCGACGCCGGGTGGGTGCTCATCTACACCGCGAGCATCATGATCGTGCTGCGCGTCTCCTGCAGCCCGCTGGTGCGTTGGCTCGGGCCGCTGGGCATCCTGGCGGTGAGTTCGGCCTTTGCCGCGGTCGGCATCGCGTCGATGTCGATGGCGACCGGCGTGTTCATCATCCTGGTCGCGACGATCTACGGCATCGGGCAGAGCTTCTTCTGGCCGGCCACGCTGGGGGTGGTGGCCGAGCGGTTCCCGCGCGGCGGCGCGCTGACCCTCAACGCCATCGCAGGCGTCGGGATGCTCGGTGTGGGGATCATCGGCATCCCGTTCCTCGGGGCGATCCAGGATAAACAGATCGAGACGCAGTTGCAGCAAGAACATCCGGCGCTCTTCGAGCAGGTCGCCGCGGAAGAGCGGTTGGGGCTGCTGGGGCATTATCAACCCATCGACGAGCAAGCGGCCAAGGCCCTGAGCGCAGAGGATGCGGCGATGATCAAGGACACCCGCGGCGATGCGAAACGCCAGACGCTGTTATATGCCGCCACCCTGCCGGCGGGCATGTTGATCTGCTACCTGCTGCTCATCGGCTATTTCAAGGCCCGCGGCGGGTATGAAGCGGAGGTGTTGACCGGGCATCCGACCGATCAGCAGGCCCGGGAGATGGCCGGCGGCGTCGAGGGGCCGGTCGAGTAAGCCCGCGGGCGTTACCCCCGGCTCTCGGGCGTCAAAAGGGAGGGGAGGCGGTGCCCCGCGGCAATGAGCGAGCCGGTGAGGCGTTGTCCGGGTTTAGCCCCCCCCGGCAGACCCCGGCACAGACCCCGGCAGAATAGGCGACACCTGTGATGAACGCGCGCAGTATCGGATTAACCGCGGCCCTCGCGCTGCTGATTGTGGGTTGGCTGGTGGTCAGCTTCTGGCCGGCGGGCAAGAGCGTGACCATCGAGATCAAGCAACGCCCACGCAGTTCCGCGGCCTTGCCGACCAACGAGGTGATCTTCGGCTTCGATCCCGCGGTCGAGTTGACCATGCTCGAAGTCACCCGGCTCGACGAGGCGACCGAGCAGACCCGCGGCATGCTCGTGACCATGAGCGAAGGACCCGGACCGGTCTGGCGACTGGTGCCTCAAGACGACCGGCAAGCCAGCGACCCGACCCGCGTGATGTACTTCGGCCGTCGCGGCCGCAGCGGCATGAAGGAAGATCTAGCCACCACCGGCCTCGAGCCCAACATCCGCTACAAAATCACCGTCATCGACAAGAGCGGGGGCAGAGGCGAGAAAGAGTTTGTGGCCGAACCCAACCCGCTGGCCGAGTCCTCCTGACGGATGCATCCGCAGTTGCGCGGCGGCGCAGCCGACGGACACCCACGCGCCCGCGAAACTGATGCCGCCGCGTCGGGTCTGCTGCGGGTCATCGTCTCGTCGGTTTCGCACGACCGGCAATCCCGCGTGCTGAACCCGGGGTCTCGGCACCATCGTCATGGTCTGCAACTTCATCATCAACCGCGCGCTGACCCCGCGGTGCCAAGGCCCCAGCGAGGCGATGAAGGACGTGGTCGATTCGTTGCGCGAAACCTACGGCAGCCTTGTCGCGGTCGTGATCAAGCCGGCCCCGCGCACCGAACGCACGATGTTCCGGGGAGGTTTGAGGGCATCGCTTGCCCCTTCTATGGCACTGCGCCGCCTGCCGTTTGCGGTATGATCGGCCGAGGCGAGTTGACCCCGACTGACCGAGATGACCACCATGAGCACAACTTCGACACCGCGCGCCACCGCGCTTGGACTGGCACCCACCTTCGGCTTTGGCGACCGGATGGGAATGGCGACACCCGGGCACCTCGAAGCCCTCAAACGCGATGGGGAAGGCATTCTCGGTATCTTCGCCCAGCAGTCGATCCGCGAGATGACTCGCACGCAACGCACGCCGACGCAGGTGATGAGCTGCGCCGCCGAGGCGCTCGCCGCCGCGGGCTTTGCCGACGCGTGGGGCGCGGATGCCGACCACCTCAAGACCCCGGCCGATGTCGAGATCACGGCCGATGCGGGCTTCGTGTTCTTCACCATCGACCCGTCGGATCACGTGGATCAAAAGGCGGACAACTATTCGCGGCAGGAGATCGAAGCGAAGTTTCAGCCCCAGCCCTGGACCGAAGACTACCTCGGCAAAGAGGTGAAGCTCGATGGTGCCCCGCCGATCAAGTTCGATGACCTGACGGTGCGTCGTGCCGCGGTGAAGTACGGCAAAGCGATCGCGCACGCGATCGAACTGGCCGCATACATCAAGTCCGCCGCCGCGAAACGTGGCCAGCCGCACGAGATCGAGATCAGCGTCGACGAGACCGACCAGCCCACCACGCTGGCCGAGCATTACATCATCGCCGATCAGTTGCTGCGGGCGGGGGTGAATCTGGTCTCGCTCGCGCCGCGGTTTATCGGCGAGTTGGAAAAGGGCATCGACTACATCGGCGACCCCGGGAAACTGGAAAAGTCGCTGGCCGATCACGCCGCGATCGCCGCGCAGCTCGGGCCTTACAAGCTCAGCCTGCACTCGGGGTCGGACAAGCTGTCGATGTACGCCGGCTTCGCCCGCGCGACCAAGGGCCGCTTCCACGTCAAGACCGCCGGCACCAGCTACCTCGAAGCACTGCGCGTGGTGGCCCGGCACGATGGCAAACTCTTCCGCCAGATCATCGAGTTCTCCCGGCAGCGCTACGACACCGACAAGGCGACCTATCACGTCCACGCCACGCTCGACAGCGCGCCGCCTTCGGCTCACGTGAGCGACGACCACGAGCTGGAACGCATCTACCTCGAATGCTGGGATGATGTGCCCGAAGGCAAGGGCTTCACCAACCCCGGCCGTCAGATCCTGCACTGCACCTTCGGCTCGGTGCTGACCGACGCGACCTTCAAGCCGCTGATCTTCCAGATATTGGAAGAGCACCCCGACACGCACCGCGACATCCTCGCCGACCACTTCGGCCGCCACCTGCGCGCGTTGCGCAGCGGGTTGTAATCAACAGAGCCCGATGCTCCACCTCGCGCTCTACCACCCCGCGATCCCGCAGAACACCGGCAATATCGGGCGGCTTTGTGTGGGGATGGGGGCGCACCTGCACCTGATCGGGCCGCACGGCTTTGATTTATCCGACAAGGCGGTGCGTCGCGCGGGGCTGGATTACTGGCCCCACCTCACCCTCACCGAGCACGCCGATGAGCACGCCTTCCTGCGCTGGCTCGAAACTGAGGCACCCAACCCGCGGCCGTGGCTGATCACGAAGCACGGCCCGCTGCGGTTTGATGAGCCGGGATATCGCGACGGGGATGTGTTGATCCTGGGCAACGAGAACACGGGGCTGCCCGAGGCGTGGCACGCGCGATGGCCGCAGCGGCGGGTGTCGATCCCGATCCGCGGGCCGGTGCGGTCGTTCAACCTCGCCAACGCCGCGGCGATCGTGCTGGCGCACGCGACGATCAAGGTAGGCTAAAGCGAGTCACTCGATCCGCCGCACATCACCCGCATCACCGCCGGCCTCAAACGCGGCCTTGACCGTTGGTCGGCCCATCACGATGAAGGTGAAGACGCCCAGCACCGTGCCCAGGGGCACGTTCATGCACGCGATGGCGGCCATCACGTAAATCAGTGTCTTGCGACGCTGTTGGGCAAGCCCCTTGCCGACCAGATAATCGAGGATGGCCACCGGCACGACAATCAGGATCACCAGCAGGCCCATCACGCCGAAGACCGCCCCCATCGCCACGGCTTCGTCGTCGTGCTCGGCCCCGCCGGCCAGAGCCATGACCACCCCGGCCACGACATACAGCCCGCCGCACAGCGCGCCGATCAGCGACAGGCCGGCAAAGACGTACCAGCAGATGCTCAGCGTTTTGAGGTGGGCGCGGTCATCGGCGGTCAGCATGGTAAGGCCTCGCAGTGGGGTCAGATGCGTTTGGGAAGTTCCTGATCGACGTGCGGAAAATAACGCCGGATCACCGAGCAGTCGAACCGGCTCATGATGCTCGTCGCTGGCTCGTTCTCCAGAAGAAACTCGAACGCCGCCTCGACCACGCGCGAGGGCGCGACCCGGCCGTGGCTCCACAGGTCGTAGTCCTGGAAGCTGAGGGTGACCTGATAATCGTGGGTCCGCCCGGCGTCGAACACGCGGGCTTCGAAGGCCCAGTGCCCGCTGGCTTCGGTCTCGGTCACGATCTCGATTTCGGCCATCCGTGGTCCTTATCGCTAGAATCCCATGGTGGCCCAAGCATACCAGCAAGACGACGCCCACGAGCAATCCGCGGCGGGGCCCGACGCAAGGCCCCGGCCGCCACTCGCGTTACGCCGACACACCGACCGCTGCTTCTTCGAGGTCGAGGAGGTCGTGCGGGAGGCCGACGGGGCCGTGCGCGGCTACGTGGTGGACGGCATCCTGATCGACAAGGATGACGTGGCCGAGACGCGTCGGTCACCACGACCCGATTGCCTTTAGCCGACGAAGTGATCTATGAGTTTTTTCCTGCAGACCCTCCGCCTCGGCCTGGCCAACTTGATGCTGCACAAGCTGCGCTCGCTGCTGACCGCGCTGGGCATCATCATCGGCGTCGCCGCGGTGGTCGCGATCGCGGCGTACGGCGAGGGCACCAAGCAGGCGGCGATCAAGAGCATCCTCGATCTGGGCGCGAGCAACATCATCGTCCGATCCGTCAAACCGCCTGAATCCTCGAGCGCGCAGGACAGCAGCTCCCGGTTGTTGATGTATGGCATCAAGCGGCTGGACGTGCAGCGCATCCGGCAGACCGTCGGGCCGATCAAGCTGCTTGTGCCGCTCAAGCAGGTCGGGTCCAAGGTCGTCAACGGCGTGCGCACCGCGCCGGCCGCGGCGTTCGGCGTCACGCCCGATCTGCTCGAAGCCACCTCGATGCGCATCGCCCGCGGCCGCTACATCAGCCGGCTCGATCGCCAACGCATGGACAACGTCGCGGTCATCGGCGACAGCGTCGCGCGGCGGCTGTTCCCGCTCGATGATCCGCTGGGCCAGACGCTGGCCATCGACGATCAGACCTTCCGCGTCGTCGGCGTCTTCGAGCCGGTCGGGCTGGCCGCGGGCGCGGGGACCGCATTGGTCGGGCGCGACCTGAACTTCGATGTCCACATCCCGATGGAACTGGCGGACATGCTCTACGGCGACCTGCGGATTGCACGCTCATCCGGCTCGGATGAACGCACTTTGGTCGAGCTCCACGAATTGATCATCCAGACCCCCGGCCGCGAGGACGTCATCACCGTCGCCGACAAGGTCCGCCGCGTGCTGGAGTTGGAGCACGGCAAGGCGCAGGATGTGGAGGTGCATGTGCCGCTGGAATTGCTGCGTCAGGCCGAGCGCACGCAACTGGTGTTTACCGGCCTGATCGTCGTCATCGCCGGCCTGAGCCTGCTCGTTGGCGGTATCGGGATCATGAACATCATGCTCGCGACGGTGACCGAGCGCACGCGGGAGATCGGCGTCCGCCGGGCGCTGGGCGCGACGCGCTACCACATCATCGCCCAGTTCCTCGTGGAGACGACGGTGCTTGCGGGGATCGGCGGCATCATCGGCCTGGGCGTCGGCCTGATGGCGATCCTGGGCCTGACGCTGCTGGCCATCCATGTCAGCGCGTTGGAGACGCCGGTGTTCAGCCCGCCCTACGCGGTTGCGGCCTTCATCGTGGCCGCGGCCTCGGGCGTGGTCTTCGGTTTGTACCCCGCGATCAAAGCCGCATGGCAGGACCCGATCGTCGCGCTGCGACACGATTAGCGCGGCGCGGGGGCATCAGTCGGCATGGGTCTCTAGCAAGGGATCGTTCACCCGCGCTTGCCAATCGTTGAGCCGTTGACGCATGCGTTGGATCGTCACGCGCGATTCGGGCCGCTCGGCCAGGTCTCGCCGCTCATGCGGGTCTTCGTGCAGATCGAAGAGTTGGGTGCGCGGCTCCCGGCCCGGCACGCGATACTCGATCAGCTTGTGCCGATCATCGCGCACCATCCGCTGCGGCTTGCGGTAGCAGCAAAAAACATCGTCGTACGCCGGCGCTTCGAGGAGGTTGTGAAAAAAGGGCGGCTCGGTGGGAGTGACACTCGTCGCGGCCAGCAACGTCGGATGCAAATCGTGCTGATAGCACAAGCGGTCGTCGTTTGTGCCCGGCGTGATGCCCGGCCCGGCCATCAGCAGTGGCACCCGCACGCTGTGGTCGTACATGTTCTGCTTGCCCATCAACCCGTGCTGGCCAACCGCGAGGCCGTGGTCGGCGGTGTGGATGACCAGCGTGTCGTCCGCGTGGCCCGCTTCGGCGAGCGCGGCGTGGATGCGGCCGATCGCGTCGTCCATGTGCGCGGTGATGGCCTCGTACTCGGCGATGTGTTGCCGGACCTCGGCGTCGGTGCGGGGGAAGCCGGCCAGTTGCTCGTCACGGATATCGAGCTCGCCGTTGTCGAACGGGTGCCGCGGCAGGAGGTTCGGTGGCAACGCGGTGCCGTCGGCGGGGTAACGCTCGTGCCAGGCGGGCAGGGTTTCGCGCGGGTCGTGCGGGGCGGTGAAGGCGACGTAGAGGAAGAACGGCTCATCGCCGTCGTAGTGCCGCAGAAAGTTGATCGCGGCGTCGGTGAACAGCTCGGTGGAGTGTTGATCGGTGATGCGCGGGGGCGCGTCGTAGCGGGTGGAGGGGTCGAAGTCGTGGGTGGGTACGGCGAAGTGGCTGGACATCCCGCCGAAGAAGATAGCGCCTCCGGAAGAAAAGCTGCGCGCGTAGGTTTGCGTACCATTGTGCCACTTGCCGACGCCGTGGGTGTGGTAGCCGGCGTCGCGCAGTTGTTCGCCGAGCAGGGGGGTGTGGTTCGGGTCCTCGGCCGGCCCGCCGTCGGTCCAGTCGTCGTTGCCCTTGATGGCGTTGGGGATGCGGAACAGGGGGCGTCCGGTGTGGAGCATGGCGCGGCTGGGAGCGCAAACGGCGGGGTGGGTGGAGCCGAGGTGAAACGCGTGGGTGAAGCACGTGCCGCGTCGGGCGAGGCGGTCGAGCGCGGGGGTGCGCAAGCGGGTCCGGCCGCGGCAACCGAGCATATCGTGGCGCTGGTCGTCGGCGATGGTGAGCAGGATGTTGGGGCGTTTGGCGGTCATGGCCGCATTTTCACAGAACGTGAGGCCGGGTTCCACTAAGCTATCGCGGTGTCGTTACCTCAGGTCGGTTTTGATCCCTGTTGATTCCCGTGTCATATGACTTTACGCGCGATCCTGATCGGTGTGCTGCTGGGCTTGTCGATTGCGTGCTTCACGCACTTCAACGATCAGGTGATCCGGCAGACCTTTCTGATCGGCAACCACCTGCCGCCGGTGGTGTTCGGCGTGGCGTTGTTGCTGCTGCTGGTGGCGAACCCGCTGCTGCGGGCGGTCGGGGCGCGCTGGGTGCTGCGGCCGGGTGAGATGGCCGTGATCATCGCGCTGGGCATGGCGGTCTGCGCGTGGCCGGGGTCGAACCTCATGCGGATCTACGGCCACCTCGTGGCGGTCCCGGCGCAGCAGCGGGCGCATCAGGCCCACTGGCAGGCGGCGAGCGTGTTTGCGTATGTGCCCGGCGGCCCGCCTTACGTCGCAGAGGGCTACGTCCATGACTGGCCGACGTTGCTGACCGGCGTGGTCGAGGGTCAGGAGCCGATCCTCGCCGCGTTGCGGGCGTCGTTGGATCAGTCGCTGTTGCGTGAGGTGAGTCAGACCGTCGATGCGGGGCATGCGCCGGCGTCGGGTCTGCGTCGACAATTGATGCGGGCGATCAATGCAGGTATGTCCCAGCGCGCCCTGATGACGCCGGCGCTGCCCGCCTCGGCGGACACCGAAGCGGTGGTGACGCATCACCGGGCGGCGCTGGACGCGGCGCTGCCGGGGGTGTTTAAGCCGGCACCACGCGGCGAGGGCGTGGTGCTCAACGAGGGCGAGCCGGCGGAGTCCTCGACCAATCCGCTGTTTGCGCCGTCGGGCGCGGGCGGCGGCTGGCCCGGCGTGTCGCGCGTGGACTGGCCGCTGTGGTGGCCGGTCTTGCGGCTGTGGATCGGGTTAGCGTTGCTGGTGGGGGTGGCGACGCTGTGCCTGATTGTCATCGTCCATCCGCAGTGGACGCGACGCGAGTTGCTGCCATATCCAACGGTGCGGTTCGTGGAGGAGGTGACGGCCTGGACACCCGGCCGATGGTTGCCGGATATCGCGGCGTCGAAGCTGTTCTGGATCGGCGCGCTGGTGGTGGTCGTCATCCATCTGCTCAACGGCCTGCACGTGTGGTTCCCTGATGTGCCGGACATCCCGCGCGACCTGAACTTCAACCCGCTGCGCCGCCTGTTCCCCAATGCCTCGCGGGCGTACGGCTCGCACGCGCTGTTCCACCCGGTGATCTACTTCGCCGTGGTCGGCTTCGGCTTCTTCATTCAGACACGCGTCTCGCTCTCGGTCGGCCTGTCGATGGTGTTCTGGGTGCTGCTCTCCGCGTTCATGATGGGCCTGGGCATGCGCGTCAACAATAACCGCTTCGACCCCGAGGCGATGGGCCCGGCGCTGCGCTTCGGGGCCTACCTTGGCGTGACGCTGATGGTCTTTTTCCTCGGCCGACGGTATTACCTGGGCGTCGCCCGCGGGGCGCTGGGGCTCAAGCGCGGCGGCGATGTGCCCGGCTACGCCGTGTGGGCCCTGCGCATCATGCTGCTGTGCATCGGCGGCGGCGGTTGGCTGCTGGTGCGCTACGGCGGGGTCGGCTGGATCATGGCGCTGGCGCTGATCGCGTCGGTGTTGATGATCGGGCTGGTCCTCACGCGGATCAACGCGGAAACCGGCCTCTTCTACGCCCAGCCCGACTTCGTGCCGGCGATGATCTTCGCGGGGTTCCTCGGATGGGAAGGCATCGGGCCCGAGGCGTTGATCGTGCTGCTGCTCGGGTCGCTGGTGCTGGTCGCCGATCCGCGCGAGGCACTGGGGCCTTATATCGGCAACGGGCTGGCGATGGTGCATCGGCTGACCGGCCGGACGCCGGCCAGCGCGGTCTGGCCCATCGGCGGCATGCTCGTGCTCGGGCTGATCGCCGCCGTCGTCGCCACCCTCGCGGTCCAGCACCACTTCGGCTTCTCCGACAACGGCTGGGCGTGGGGGCTGCCCCGCAGCGCCATCAACCAGTTAACCCGCGCGGTCAACGAGCTGTCCGCCCACGGCCAACTCGAAACCCTCACCGGCCTCAGCGAACTGACCCAGTTCACCCACGCCCGGCCCGACGGACGCGCGATCGGCTGGGTCATCACGGGGCTGACGCTCGTGTTCATCTGCGCCGCCGCCCGCCTGCGCCTGCCCTGGTGGCCGCTGCACCCGGTGCTGTTCCTCGTCTGGGGCAGTTACCCCGCCAGCCATTTCGCCTTCTCGTTCCTGCTCGCCGCGGTGGTCAAAGGGGCCATCACCACGATGGGCGGCACCCGTGCATATCACCAGACCAAGCCGCTGATGGTCGGCTTCATCGCCGCGGAAATCTTCATGGTCATCGTCTGGTCGATCGTCGGCCTCTGGTACTTCCTCGCGACCAACCAGACCCCCGAACGCTACATGATCTACCCAAGCTGAACTTGAGCGCATGGTTGCTTGTTGCGCTTCACCTCCGCAACCTTACGCGCATGGTTTCCTTCGAGTCTTCGCGATCAAAAGTAAAACGCGTGCGCTTTTCACAAGCATGGCCTGGCAACCTCAACGTCCTGGCGGTCACTCAACGACCGGGTAAGTCAGTCCCCGATGCTACCGGGGCCTTCGGGGCTGCCGGGGTTTCCGGGGCTTCCGGGGGCGGGGGTCGCGGTGATGCGCAGCGTGAGTCGTTTTACCTGGGGCAGATGAATCGTGAGCTTGCGGATCGCCTTGGCCGGGTCCGCCGGGCCGAAGCGGGGGGTCTCGCCGATCTTCACCCGATCAATCATCGCCACGTTCTCCAGTTTTGCGCCGTTGTTGGGGTTCTGCCCCTCGGGGTCGGGCGAGGTGGGCAGGGGGGTTGCGTCCATCACCTCAAACGTCGCGCCCGGATCGCCGGCCAGCGTCAGCCGCAGACGCTTGCCGCGCTGCGTGAGCGTTGCCGCACGGCCGTCCTCAGCGACCTCGACCTGCGCCAGCGTATGCCAGAACCACCACACCGCGCCCGGGTCGCTTAGCGTCAGCTCATCCTCGATCACCACCGCACCGCGCTCGGGCATCGTGATGCGGCGGGTGTAGCGTTCCGCGGCCGGGTACGCCGCGGTCAGGTCCATCGTCGCCCCCGGGGAGGCGCCCTGCAGGTCATCCGCGGTGATCCGCCCGCCGGCGTTGACCACCTGCCCCGCGCCGCGGTCGGGGTTGACCACGATCACGTTGTGCCCCTCCGCCCGGTTGCGGTAGTAGTCGTAGCGTTCCGGGCCAAAGTACCCCGGCAGGTTGTAGTCATCCGGCCCCGGATCGATCGCCCAGCGCTCGCCCAGCGCATCGAGCACGAAAGTGCCCAGGTCCGCCTGGTTGTGCCCGACGGTGTTCTTCCCGCACTGGGCCGCGACGTAGAGCGCCTCCGCGTCGCCCCACGCCGACCGCAACGCAAACGCCTCCACGCCGGCAAACCGCACATCCCGCGGCGGCGGGGCGGCGTCCTCGGGGGCCGGCTGATAGAACAGCACGTTCATCACGTCCGCCTTTTCGTACCAAAGCCCCGGCTGCAACCACGACCTGTCGCCGTAGCGCTTGGCGAGGTAGTGGTGCATCTGCGACCGGGGCAGCGGGAGCGTCAGCGGGCCGCCGGCCTTCGCGTCGGAGAAGTTGAAGGTGATGCCGCTGGGCCCGGTCAGTTGCAGCGGGAACCACGCGGTGCGGTCGAGGCCGGGCATGTCGCCCACGCCCAGGTCGCTGCCCAGCGCCGCTTCAAGCGTGGACATCGTCGCCACCAGATAGCGGATGGTGTACGCCCAGTAGCCGGGGCCTTCGGGCCAGCCGCCGTCGGGCGCGAAGTGTTGCAGGCAGTGCGCCATCCGCGGCAGCGCCGCGGTCAACACCGCCCGCGCCACTTCGGGTTCATCCGCCGCGATCGCGACCGCCGCCGTGCTGATCCCCCCGTTGCACACGACGTTCCAGTTGTTGTCGTGCGTGTCCCAGCGGAAATGCCCGACATCGCCGCCGGCATACTTCTCAAGCGCCAGGTCGATCGCGTGCGAGCGCAACGTGTCCCGCATCGTCTGCCGCTGCGCATCCGACCACGCCTCGTGCAGCCAGTCGTACGCCACCGCCACGGCGTGGGCCATCTCCGCGGTGTCCAGGAAGTGCGACGGGTTCCAGTCCGGGAACGCGCACACCGCTTCCATCTCCGCCCACAGCCGATCGCGGAAGCGATCCTCCCGCGTCAGCCGCCAGATCAGCCCCAGGTCGTAAGTGCGGTTGACCACGCGTCGGCTCACCTCCAGCAGACGCTTGCCGTCCGGGATGTCGTAGGTCGCCACCGGCTCATCGAGCAACTGCACCACCCGCGCCCGAATCGCCTCGACCCACGCCCCCACCGCCGCGTCGGTCGCCGCCAGCCGCTGGACGCGGGCAAAGTCCTCCGCCGTCGCCATCACATAAGGCGGGCTCGGCCGCAGCGTCGCCAACACATCCTCGGGCACCCGGATCGTCGAGCCTTCGATCATCACTGCCTCACTATCTCAGCGTGTAAGGTGAACGGATTGCGTAGCTCTTCTCCCAAAAAAACCCCGCCTTGTCCAGCCCCGCCCGCAGCCGTGGTCCAGCTCGACGCCGGCGTACTGCACGTCGTACACGTGGGCGAACTTCACGTTCTGCCACAGGACCGGGAAGCGTCCGGGCCGGACGATCTCCACGCCTTTGATCCAACACTCGAACGCCCAGGTCATCTGCACGCCGTTGCACCCGAGGTTGTTGCCCGATTGCGGTCGGCGTTGCGGGCCTGATCGCTGTAGGTCAGCGTCATGTCCTCGATGCCGCAGCGGCGGATCATGTTGTTGGCCGGCGTGATACTCGCGTGCGGGTAAGGCTCCATGGCCGAGCCACGCTCGTACAGCGACGAGCCGGCCCGCATCGGCAGGCGCAGCGGCTGCCGCAGCGTGAGGCGAATCTCATCGGCCTCAGCGCCGAGGTCTTCGATCGCCATCAGCTCGTTGATGGCTGCGGCAAACCGGTCCTCGCGGCGGAGCTGCGGGTAGATGACCCACGCTTTGCTTAACGCCCAGGGCACATCGTTTTCGTCGGCCCGCGAGCCGCTGTTGACCTCGACCAGCAGATGGTCACCCACCTCGTAGTTGTCGGTGTCGATCAGGTTGTAGTCGCGTCCGCCGTCGGTGAAGCTTCGCTTGACATACACGACGGTGTCGCCGGGCTCGGCATCGCGCGCCAGCGCCGCGCCCCGGCCGCTGTTGCCCCCGCCCGCGATCGCGGCATCACTTTGGCAAGCTACGGGGCGTGCCCGTCGGCGTCGCTGGCTGCCCCTGCGGTCGGGGCTGCGCCCCTCCCTCCGGCTCAGCCAGTGAGAGAACCACTAACCCAGACTCTCATTCACACTGGTACATAGTTTGGGGGCAGCGCAGGTCATTACGATAAAGACTTCTAGCGATGGTGTGCACCGTGTCACGCCCGCGTCTTCGGGTATAAGCAATTGATCATGATGCGAGCATCATCGGTCGTGAACCGCCAATCGATCGTGCTTGTTTGTTGATTGCGTCAGCGTCTCCACGCACGCCCGCGTCTTCGTAAGCACGACCGTGGGCACTCCCGCCGCTGTTGCCAGCATTCGAAGGTGCTTTCGACTCAGCGCTGATTAGGTCAAGCCAGCGTGAGTCACACACAATTCGAGACTCACCGCCCGGGTGTGGCCCGGACGATCTTTGATAGCAGTTCATACGATCATTGATGGGGCGCTTGAATCCACCACCGGAGGATGACCAATCAACGCCGGTCTGTCCTGCCCATGGTGAGCCGCACAACGGCAGCAACCGCGTGTATTTGAGGTTGCTTGTCGCACATTATTTTCTGGGCTCAAGGAGCGATGTCGGGATAACCGACAGGATCGCATTTTCCTTGGCGCTGTGATAGGTGACGTAAAGATGCCCCTCGTACTCGACGGGATAGAAGTATGCCCATTGCGGGTTGTGGTGGCTGCTGTGGCCGGGGTAACGCGCCTCCGGGGGGTGATCGGCGCGCAACCGCCAGATGGTGCCGAACGCGGCCTCGCCCGGCGCGGTGACGGCGATGACCGGATCGTCCCGCTCCCGCGTCACGGGACCGACCTTGCGTGGGCTGTGGTAGTTGAACAGCAGCACGTGCTGGCCGGTGCTCAGCGTCGCGGCCGCGATCTTCGACGTGGCGCAGGGCAGCGCGGTGGGGCGCGGGTCGCTCCAGGTCATGCCGTTGTCGCGGCTGCGGGCGAGGTGGATGCGTTGCGGCTGGCCGGGGATCGGCCGGATAAACGCCAGCAGCGATTCGCCATGCCGCACCACGTTGGTCTCCGCGATGCCGCCAAGCGAATGAGGAATCACGCTTAAATTCCACGGGCTTTCGATGTCATCCTGCTGAGAGGTCATCGTCGCGGCCCGGCCGTACCCGTCCACGCCCGCCATGATCCAGCCGCCGCCGGGCAACCGCAGCGGTGCCTGCAGCGGATAAAGCTCGCCCACGTCCCCGCGGCTCTCCCAACGCTCGGCGTCTGCGTCGTATCTGAACGCCTCGGTGCGCAGGTTGTGGAACACCCAGTCGATCCCGGCCGGTCCTTTGAGGCCTCGGCCCCACACGATCCCCTCGTAGGCGGCGGCGAGGTACCACAGCGTGTCTCCAGCGATATGGAACGCACCGTGGCTGTTGTTGCGGCCAGCGCGGCCGGGAGCCAGTGTCGTCACCGGTTGCCACTGGCGACCGCCATCGGTGGAGGTTCGGGTCCGCACGAGTTCGTGGATGCTGTTCTCTGAAACGCGGGCCGGGGCCTGCGCCCATGCGGCGTGCAGCCGACCACGGTGAAACACCAGGCCGGCGCCGATGAGAAACGTCCAGTCATCGCAGGCCTCGTGCATGACCCGATGCCTGACCCCGGGCGCAGATTCGCCATCGCGGGCCTGGGGCAGCACGGGCAGCGACGCGGCCTCGTCGGGTCCGGGAAGCGGTGGGCCGACCCATGCGGTCTGCTCGCCGGTGAGGCCCGTAGTGTGCGGGGGCTGGTGCTGAGTCACGGTGAAACGTCCGGTCGGGTGAACCGTTTGCGATACGCCGAAGGCGTAATCTTGAAGCGGCGGGAAAAATGTTGTGTAAACCGGGACGGGTCGCGGTAGCCCACGAGGCCGGCGATCTTGCCGATCGGGTGTCGTGAGTAGCGCAGGCGGTCCGCCGCGGATTGCAGCCGCATCTCGCGCAGGTGGTCGCTGAAGCTCACCCCGAAGCGCTCGCGGAACAGCCGGGTGAGGTGGCCCTGACTCACATGCGCGACATGTTTCGCCAGATAGCCCAGGCGCACCGGCTGGTCGAGGTTCAGGGCCAGGTACGCCAGGGCGCGACCCAGCGGATCGGGAGGCAGCGAGGGGTCGTCGGTCTGCTCGGCCAGGCGGTACCACACCGCGTCGAGGTGCGCCCGGGCCGCGGCCTCGGCCGAGGCGGCGTCGCCGTCGCAGATCGCATCGACCAGCGGGCGGTGCGCCTCGAAGAGCACATCCAGGTCCGGCCAGCAGGTGCGCAGCGTCTCGGTGTGGAACGGCTTCATCCGCGAGGCGACCTGCTTCCAGACATCCGCCAGCCCGTCCACGCGGGCCACATCCACGATCGCCAGGTGCAGGTTGGTGTCGGCGGTGTCGAACGCGGCGTAATCGTGCGCCTTGGCCGCCGCCTGGAGCCGGTCGAACGCCGCCAGCAGGATTTCGGGGTCGGCACCCGCGGCGACCCGCCCGGCGGCGTACCTTGCCGCAAACGCATCGATCTGGGCTCGCAACTCGGTCACCGCCTTCATCGGGGTCAGACTACCGCGAGAGGTGAACCTGAGGGACGCCATGGCCCCATCATATGCTGAATCGCGCGCGATGCTATGCCCGATCGTGCCCGGCCGGAAAATAGCGTTGCCTCATCGGAAATCCGGGTTATGCTTCTTGCGGACGGGGTCTTTTTCACCCCGGCTCGTCGTGTTTTTTGGAGCGCGGAAGCCCGCGAATTTCACCTCCCCGCTTCACTAGCGGGTTTCACCCAAGGAGTGCATCATGGCCAAACTATTGCGGTTGCGTACAACCCTCACCGCCGGCCTCGTCGCCGCCGTCGCCCTGACCCTGCACGGACCTACCGCCTCCGCGGCTCCGATCGCGGTCGGCGACGCCATCGCGGTGGATTTTTCGTCGACGGGTGGATCCGCAACCAACTTTAACGTGTTTACTAGCAACTCCACGAAAGCTGCTGGCACCGTCATTCGGCACAGCGATGGTGCGGTGGTAGATGGGGTGTCGTTGACCGTCGCGGGGGCGACTGCTTTTAACGATAATAATTCGAACGCCGAGGGCTGGTCGGGTGAAATTGGCGTGGGTGCCCCGCCGGATGATCCCTACTACGTGCAAGCTGCCAACGACCTGGCCTATGAGACCGGTGCTGGCGCAATTTCACTGACCTTTGCCGGTCTCGACGACTCATTGACCTATAACGTACGCATCTACTCGCTCCTGAACCAAGACACCGGAAGAACCATGAATTTCAGCGTCACGAATGGCGCAGGATTTGAAACGCTGCTCAACAGCAGTCGCGCTGACCGGTGGAATGCCGCTACGCTCGAAGCCGGCGGCACAGTGTTCTCGGGAGTGTCGGTCAACGCCAGCAATGAAATCGTTGTGACCTACACGGACGGGAACAATGCAGTTGGGTTCATGAACGCCGTTGTCCTCGAAGTCGTCCCTGAGCCGGCGTCGCTTGCGCTGATGGGGCTGGGCGGGCTGATGATGCTGCCGCGGCGGCGTCGCTGAGCAAGACCGGCCAGGCCGACATCCGGGATCGTGGATTCGCAGCGTTGACCGTGCAAGACGGCAGCAGTCATGTTCCGTCTTAACCTTACGGAGTTTTTCATATGACCGTGTTCCGTGGTTTGTACCCCCCGCTGATCACCCCCTTCCACGCCGACGGATCGCTCAACGAGCAGGGCCTGCGCGACCACATCGAGTTCATGATCGACGGCGGGGTCGATGGCATGTGCGGCGGGTCGAGCACGGGCGAGTTCATGAACCTCACCCGCGACGAGTGGGAGACGGTCCTGGGCGTGACCATGAAGCAGACCGCCGGGCGCGTGCCGCTGATCGCCGGCGGCGCCGACATGTCTACCGCCGCGACCATCGAGCGCTGCCGCTTTGCCGAGAAGCTGGGGTACGACGGCCTGCTGATCATCAGCCCGTGGTACCAGGTCCACACGCAACGCGAGATCTACGCCCACTTCAAGGCGATCCGCGACGCAGTGAGCATCCCGATCATGATCTACAACAACCCGCCGGTCACAGGCATCGAGCTATCCGTGGATTTGCTTGAGCGGCTGACGCGCGAGGGGATTATCCAGTACATCAAGGATGCCAACTCCGATCCGTACACCCTCTCCCGCTTGCGCATGCGGCTGGGCGATGACCTGCAACTGTTCTACGGCCACGACAACAACGCGATCGGCGCGTTCGCGTTCGGCGCGACGGGCTGGGTCAGCGGCTCGGCGAACTTCGACCCCGCGCGGTGGAGCCGCTTCGTCCACCTGTGCATCGACGATAACGACTACGCCACGGCCCGCGATCTGTGGTACGAGATGCTGCCCTTCATCGAGGCGGTGACGGTCGGCCAGAACGGCGAGCGATCGGACTGGATCGCTGTGATCAAGCGTGGCTTGGAGCTGCGCGGGCGGGACGTTGGTCCGGTCCGCCGACCGATGCTGCCATTGACCGAGGACGTGGACGCCCGGGTCCGCGAGGCGGTGGCTGGTTTGAAGTTCGACGCGGCAGCCCTGGCCTGACCCCCGTGTGGCGAGGGCGACGCCGCCCCCGACGCCGGAAGGATCGACATGCACCACACGCGCGCGTTTACGCTCATTGAACTGCTTGTCGTGATCGCGATCATTGCGATGCTGATCGCCATGCTGCTGCCCGCCCTGAACAAGGCCCGTTCCGCGGCCCGCAGCGTGGTGTGCATGAGCAACCAGCGGCAGATCGGCATCCTGATGGAGGTCTATGCGAACGAGCAAAGCGGGTTCCTGCCGCGGTATGCGTTTCACGGTGCCTTTGCAAACGCCGGTTTGATCGATCACATGGAGGCGGTCTCCATCGCCGGCCATCAGCGATCGAAACTCTATTGCCCGGATGCGGATCAACCCCGCCGAAAGCCATTCACCTACGGGATGTTTCGAAGCACGGACCTGGGCACCAACGAGCAACTGGGGGTACACGACAAGACTCTGGTCCCCAGCGGCAGTTCGCAGGAATGGGCGTCGGGCCCCAAAGACGCTTATCTGGCCAGGCGTTACGATCTGGTCGGCCCCGCTTCCGAGGCCCCCGTGCTCATAGACGCCCAGGTTTTTGACTGGCAGATCTGGGTCGATGCCGGTCACGTGTACGACGAGATCGTGCTGTTCGATCGTCACGAAAACTCGCGGATGGTGCTTTACGACGACATGCACGTCGAGTCCCATCCGCTTGCCTTCTTCGAGCCGATGTACAGAAATGCGCCTTCGAGGGCCAGCCATCATTTCACGGTCCGCTACCGACCCGGCCCGCTGTTCATCATCCCCTGATCCCACCCCGCCCACGCGGATGGTTCGGCCGAGAGCGGCTGATGGCGTCCGCTTGATCGCCGGCCGTTACCATGCCGCCCATGTGCCAGCCGGATATCATCTTCATCCTGCCGGATCAGTTGCGGCGTGACGCGTGCGGCAGCTACGGGGCCACGCACGGGCTGACGCCCCACATCGACCGCATGGCCGACCGGGGGCTGACCGTCGATCATGCGATCAGCTCGTGCCCGGTCTGCGGGCCGTACCGCGGCATGCTGATGACCGGCAAGTACCCGACGCACTCGGGCGTGGTCGGCAACTTCGTGCAGATCAGCCCGCAGCAGAACCCGCAGCCTCTGGCGAAGGTGCTCGCCGAGGCCGGCTATCAGACGGCGTATTTCGGCAAGTGGCACCTGGGGCCCGGCCAGCACGGCCCGCCGTCCGATCACCCGGAGTTCGTGCCGCCGGGCGCGTTGCGTATGGGCTTCGACCATTGGCGGGCCTACAACTTTCATACCCGCTTCAACGACTATTGGTACTACCGTGACGCCCCGGCCAAGTGCCATGATGATCGCTATGAGACCGATGCGGTCTTTGGAATGGCGATCGACTGGCTGTGCGAACGCGACGACGATCGGCCGGTGTTCATGGTGCTCTCGCCGCATCCGCCTCACCCGCCGTTCCGCGAATGCGACGCGCCGCCGGGGTATCTGCAGCGCTTGCCCCGGCACATCGGGTGGTCGCCGAATGTCACGACGCCCAATCCGCGCAGCGCCGAGGAGATGCGGGTTTATCTTGCGATGGTGGCGAACCTCGACGACAACGTGGGGCGACTGCTCGAAGCGCTCGATCATGCGGGGCGTGCCGACAATACGTTGGTGATCTTCACCTCCGACCACGGGGAGATGCACGGCAGCCACGGGCGGATTCACAAGATGGTTCCGTATGCCGAGGCGTTGGATGTGCCGCTGGTCGTGCGGTGGCCGGATCGCATCGGTGCGGGTCGTCGCACCGATCTGTTGTTCGGGCCGATGGACTGGCTGCCGACGCTCGCGGCGATCGCCGGGGCGTCAGCGCCCGATGCGTGTGACGGCGAGGACCTGTCGGCTGAGCTGCTGGGGCAGCGCGACCCGACTGATCGACCGATGCTCATCGCCAACTACTCCAGCCACTGGAACGAGTTCCGCAGCGATACGCCGGCGACGGCGAACGACTGGCGGTGCTGGCCGGAGTGGCGCGGTGTACGTACGCGGCAATACACCTACGTCCGCTGGCTCGACGGGCGGGAGGAGCTTTTCGACAACGCGAGCGACCCGTTGCAACAGCGCAA
>CAZTLX010000058.1:0-21325 GCA_964614575.1 uncultured Phycisphaeraceae bacterium
CGAGCGGGCCGGCAGCCGTGGCGCGGATCGTCCGATGACGCGCAAGCAGCGCCGCGCCCAGGAAGCCCGGCAGCGCCACAGCGGCGGCGGCAAGCAGAAGAGCCGCAAACGCAAGAGCCGATGACCCGCCGCTCGCGGCTTCGCGAGGTTTGGAACAACGCGTCGCGTTAAACCGTCATGCTTCGCGCGGCGTGCGGGCATGACCTCCGCGCGGGCGTTGCCCGCGGGCTATTCCCAAAAGCAAAAAAGCCCGCCGTGGATGGCGGGCTTTTTCGTGGTTGTCTTGTCGTTCGCGCGAGGCTTACTTGAACATCGCGTCCGATTCGTCGGGCGCGGTGGTCGGGGCGGTGTTGCGCGGGGCGGGGGCGTTGTTCTCACGGGCGGGGGCCGATTCGACCGCGGCACCGGGGCGGTAGGGCGGGACGAGGAAGATCTCGACGCGGCGGTTGGCCTGCGCGCCGCCACGTCCGGGGTTGGCGACAACCGGCTGGTGCTCGCCGTAGCCCGCGATGCTCATACGCCGCTCGCCGACGCCGCTGCCGCGCAGCACCTGCATCACCGACTTGGCGCGGAAGGCGGAGAGGCCCCAGTTGTCCTCGAACTTCTGCTTGTTGGCCGGGTTGGTCACCGGGACGTTGTCGGTGTGGCCGACCACGCGGACCTCGAACTGCGCGGCGTCGGCGGTGTTGAGCACGCCGGCGAGCCTGGCCAGGCCCTCGGCCGCGCCGGGCTTGACCTTGGTCGAGCCCAGGTCGAAGGTCAGGTCGGACTGCAGTTGAATCGCCTTGCGGTCCGGGTCGAAGGTCATCAGATCGGGGTACTGATCGGCCAGCCGCTGCAACGCGCTGACCAGCTCCGGCGACAGGTCGCCGGGACCCGCGGCCAGCCCGCGCAACTCATCCCGCAGACGCGCGGCCTCGGCCTCGGCGGCGGCCAGGCGGGTGGCGAGGTTCGCATCCCCCCCCGAAGGCGCGCTACGCAACGCCGCGATCTGCGCCTCCTTATCCGCCAGCAGCCCTTCGAGCTCCACGATCCGCTCCTGCGCTTTGCGGTAGAGCGTCCGCAGGTCATCATGCTGGCGCTGGGCGATACAGCCGGTCATGCCCAGAGCGAGCACGGCCAGCACAACAAGGGTCAACGTCGATTTCATGCGAGGTGTCCTTTCCTCAGGAGAGATTAGCGGGGCCTGATCGTCTGCCGGGGCTCGCCCGGCGGAAGCCGGATTCTAACGCGTCCCTGCGCCGCTTGGAAATCGTCGCCCGGCCGGCGATTGAAAACGTTATCGTCAGAGCCCGGCCCCGCCCATGAATGACCATCCCCTCCGCTGCTATCGCGCCGCCGCCGTGCGGCCCTCGTCCGGCCCCGGCTTCCGCCCCGGGTCCTTGATCCGGCGTGCCGGGCGGGTGGCTTGGCTCGGGCCCACCGGCGAAGAACCGCCCGACCTGTTCCGCCACGCCACGATCCTCGACCTGCCCGACCGCCTCCTGCTGCCGGGCATGGTCAACGCCCACGCCCACCTCGAACTGACCGCCATCGGCCCCCGGCCGTACCCCGGCGACTTCCTGAGCTGGGTGAAGATGCTCCGCGAGCATTGGCCGGGCGAGGGCGAGCCGTGGTCCCGCCTGCCGGACGAGGCGTGGTTCGCGGAGGCGGCCGGGCGGGGCGCCGAGCTGTCGTTGGCCGCGGGCGTGGTGGCGGTGGGGGACATCTGCCGCTCGAACGCGACGATCGCCGTGCAGCGTGCGGCCGGGCTGCGCGGCGTCGGGTTCATCGAACTGTTCGGCATGGGCGAGCCTTGGGATGCGCCGGCGTTGGACAAGATCGCGCAGACGGCCGAGGGGTTGCAGCCCCACGCGCCGTACTCCGCCGGGCCGCGCCTCTTCGACGCCGCGGCCCGCAGCGGTCGGCCCGTCTGCACCCACCTGGCCGAGACGCGCGACGAGGCGCAGTTCGTCGCCCAAGCCACCGGCCCATTCCGCGACTTCCTCGAGCGGATCGGCAAGTGGGACGAGAAGTTTGCGCCGGCGTATCAGCGCGGCCTCTCGCCCGTGCAGTGGATGCGGCCGCACCTGGAGCAGACGCGCTGGCTGCTGGCGCATTGCAACTACGTCAGCGATGAAGACATCGCCATCCTCGCGCAGTGCGGCGCGGCCGTCGCGTACTGCCCGATCGCCAGCGAATACTTCAGCCACACGGGCCACCGCTACCGCGACATGCTTGACGCGGGCGTCAATGTGTGTTTGGGTACCGACTCGATCGTGTGTATGTCCCCCCCGGAAGCCGAGCCGCAGCCGTTGGGCATCCTCCCGCAGATGCGTCGGCTCTACGAACGCGACGGTATCGACCCCGCGCTCCTGCTGAAGATGGCGACGACCCACGGCCGCCGGGCGCTCGGCCTGCCCGATGAAGATGATGCGTTCTTCGCCGTTCGCATCGACCCCGCCGACGCGACCGACCCGCTCACCCAGGCCCTGACCAATCGCGAACCGATGGAGACCCTGCCCGATGCCTGACCCCACCCCCCGGAAGATCGAACACATCGGCTACATCGGCTTAGGCATCATGGGCGCGCCGATGGCGGCGAACCTGATCAAGGCCGGGTTCCAACTGACGGTCTGGAATCGTTCCCCCGAGAAAGCGCAACCGTTGCGGGAGAAGGGGGCCGCCGTTGCAAACTCGCCCCGCGCGGTGGCCGAGGCCCGGCCGCAGGTCATCTGCCTCAACGTCACCGACACGCCGGATGTCGAGGCGGTGCTCTTCGGCGATGACGGCGTCGCGGCCGGCGCATCCGAGGGCCTGATCGTCATCGATCACTCCACCATCAGCCCCACCGCGACGCAGGATTTCGCCCAGCGACTGGCTCCGCGCGGCATCACGCTGCTCGACGCGCCCGTCTCCGGCGGCGATACCGGCGCGAAAGCCGGGACGCTGAGCATCATGGTCGGCGGCCCCCCGGAAGCTTTCGACGCGTGCCTGCCGGTGTTGCGGGCGGTGGGCAAGGCGGTCACGCAGGTCGGCGGCTCGGGCATGGGGCAGGCGTGCAAGGCGTGCAACCAGATCGCGGTGGTCAACGCGCTGATGGGCGTCTGCGAGGCGCTGCGTCTGGCGGAGAAGCTGGGCCTTGCGCCTGCGAAGATGATCGAGGTGGTCGGCGCGGGCGCGGGCGGGTCGTGGCAGCTTGCGAACCTCGGGCCCAAGATCGCGGCGGCGGATTTCGCGCCCGGCTTCATGGTCGATTACGTGCTCAAGGACCTGGCGATCGTACGCGACACCGCGCAGCAGCTCGGCTTGTCGCTGGATGCGACCGCCTCGATCGAGCAGCGCTTTGCCGCGGTGGCGAAAGCCGGTGCCGGCCGCGAGGGCACGCAGGCGCTGGCGAAGTCGGCCGGGTAAGGGGCCTGTGCCACCCCGACCCCGCCGCCCCGCCAAACATTGTCAGACCCCCGCCTCGCCTTTGCGGCCCCGCCGGCCTATTGTTGGTCATGCCCCGAACGTTGCCCGGTCAAGCCGCGGCTTCGAGTCCCCGATCGCCACTCGGGCAGCCGGTCCTCTACCCCAACGCTTACGCCTGGCTGCTGCTGGTCTCGGCCTTGGATGGCATGATCACCTGGTCGGTACTGAGCCTTGGCGGGTTCGAAGCCAACCCCATCGCCGGACGCGTGCTCGAAGCGCACGGCTTTGCGGGGATGGTCGCTTACAAGTTTGCCTTGATCGCGCTGGTGATCGTGATCTGTGAATTCATCGGCCGGCATCAGCCGTCCACCGGCCTGCGCGTCGCCGCCTTCGGCATCGCCGTGACCTGCCTGCCCATCCTCGTCGGCCTGCTCGCGATCGCCCAGTTGATCGTCACCGGTTAGCCGATCACGCCCGGATCAAAACCGCTTATCTCCTGAAAGAGTGGACCCGCACGACTTCCCTGCGTCGCGGGTTCGCTCTTTTTTCAGGATGACCGATGCCCACCCAAACCCTCCCCCCAGGCCCGCCGATGCGCCGCGCCGCGGGATTTTGGCGGGGGTATCCGGCCCGCAACCAGGACGGCGTTGGCCTCAAACGCCTCGCAAGCCTTCGCGAATTGCGGATGCCAGTCGATCATCCGAGGCTTCTTGAGCCGGTAGCCGTTGAGCGTCTGCTCCGCGTCGGTGGGCTTGACCAACCCGCGGAAGGTGACCTGGCTCTTGCGGGCATTAAAGTCCTTGACCTCCTGGTATACCCGCTCGCGGATCAGTTCGCGGACGGTGATGTGGTCGGTCAGGAACTCGAGCGTGATGCCTTCGGAGATATCGCCGGTGGTCGTCTCGTCGCGGACCGTGAGGGTGGCGGACATGTTCGGCTCCGGAGGGGGACGTTGATCCGGACAGTATATGACGGTCTGCGGTCTGGGGCGATCGCGCGTGGGCGCGGCGGCCGCGCGAAACCGCAAGCGGTGAATCCGCGATCGCCAAGCGGGCGGGGCCGATCAACGCCGCGCCGCGACGGCGGCCTTGCTCTGGTGCGCTTCGATCAGCCAGGCTTCGAGCTTTTCCTTGATCTGGTCGCGCACCGTGCGGAAGGCGGCGAGCTTTTCTTCCTCGCTGCCCTCGGCGGCGGCGGGGTCGTCGAAGTACCAGTGCAGGGTCTCGCGGGCGCCCGGCCAGATGCGCGGGCAGGTCTGCGCCGCCTTGTCGCAGACGATCACCAGCGTGTAGATCGGCACGTGGCCCAGGTATTTCTTGATGCCCTCGGCCTGGTGGTGGCTGATGTCGATGCCGATCTCCGCCATCGCCTTGACCGCCAGCGGGTTGAGCGTGCCCGGATCGACGCCGGCGCTGTAGACGTCAAACCGCTCGCCGGCCAGGTTTCGCAGCAGGCCCTCGGCCATCTGGCTGCGCGCGGAGTTGTGGCTGCACACGAAGAGGACGCCGTTGTTCATCGCGATGCTCCTGAAAGAGAGGGTGGGCGGTTGATCAGGCTTTACGGGCGGTGATGTCCATGCTCGCGACGTAGTCGGACGGCTTGTCGCCCGCGGGCAGTTGCTCGGTGATGCGCTGGTAGAGCGGGTCGCCCGCCTGCTGCAGCGCTTCGATGTACTGCGGCTTGGCGGTCATCCGCAGGTCGGTGAGCCCGGCGGCTTGGATCGCGGCGCGGTATTCGTCGATCATCACCGCCCCGGCGACGCAGCCGACCAGCGCCTCGACCATCCCGCGCAGCTCGCCCGGCAGCGGCCGCAGCAGCACGATGTCGCTGACCACCGCGCGGCCACCCGGCCGCAGGACGCGGGCGATCTCACGCCAGACCTGCGCCTTGTCGGGGCTGAGGTTGATCACGCAATTGGAGATCACGACATCGACCGACGCGTCGGCGACGGGCAGGTGCTCGATCTCGCCGAGGCGGAACTCGACGTTGTCCAAGGCGGTGGACTTGCGGTAGTGGTCGAGGTTTTTGCGGGCCTTGGTGAGCATGGCGGGGGTCATATCGACGCCGATGACCCGGCCGCCGTCGCCGACTTTCGGCCCGGCGAGGAAGCAGTCAAACCCGCCGCCGGAACCGAGGTCCAGCACCATTTGGCCGGGCTGCAGGGCGGCGATGGCGGTGGGGTTGCCGCAGGACAGGCCCATGTTCGCGCCCGCGGGGAGGGCGGCCAGTTCTTCGGGGGTGTAGCCGAGCTTCGCGGCCAGGTCGTCGTTGGACAGCGGCCCGTGGCGGTCGCCCCCGCAGCACCCGCCGGTGATGGTGGCCAGCGAGCCGGTCTCGGCGATGGCGGCGTAGCCATCGCGGACGCGGTTGCGCAGGTCGTCGGCGTCGAGGGTCGCGGCGGGCGTCTGATCGGCGCAGCAGGTCGGGCCACAGCAAGCGGTCTCGGGTTGGGCGGTCATCTTCGGGGCCTTTCAGGGGTTGATGGGAGCGCGATCAATGTTTTTACAATTCGCCAATTGACGAATTATACGGAGGGGTGGTGGACGCTGTCAACGGGAGGTGCATCAAAAAAACCCACGGCCGGGTGGCCGTGGGTGACGGATATTCATGGTCGTTCCGGGTCGTTGTCTAACGATTTGATACAACAGACAGTTACGAGCGGGGTCGGGTCACGGTCGTTGGCGGGTAATGCCGGTTGTTTGGCATCGCCGTCAGCCAAGAATCAGTCAGCACCGCCGCCGCTTGAGTCCCAGTCGCCATCGGTCCGCGCGGGTGGTACGACGGCGATCTAGGCACGATACACACCGAATATCAACATTCCACTGATGACCAGATTCCGCACCTGCAAGGAGAAGGCCGCGGAGTTGGCGCTCACGGTCGGCGAAAACCTGATCTTCAGCGATGATGCCCAGAGCGGTCGGCTTCGGCGACGGGCCTGCTACCAGGCCCTCATCCAGGCGATGCGGGACGGGCGGGTGAAGTCGTTGATCGTGATGGCGACCAGCCGGCTCAACCGCAAACAGCACCAGACGCTGTCGCTGATCGCCGAGCAGATCGAGCCCCGGAAGATCCGCTTCATTGAGATCGCGCGGGGCATCGACTCGGTGGCGAACCCCAAGCAGTGGAAGCTGCTGCTCTCGGTGTTGAGCATGGTCGATGAGTTGCAGGCCGGGATGTACATCGATCACATCCGGGCGGGCCACGAGGGTCTGCTGGCACAGGCCATGGTCTATGGAACGATGGCTTTCGGCTACCGCGGTGAGCCGATCAAGGGCGCGTTCACGCCGCGTGGCAAGCAGCAGCGACTGCTGATGATCGACGAGGAGCAGGCGGTGTGGGTGAAGCGCATTTTCGGCTGGTTCTTGCAGGATCGGCTTGGCATCTATGAGATTGTCCGCCGGCTCAACGACATGGGGGCCCCACCGCCGCCGCGCAGCATATCTGGCAAGTGGACCTATACCGCGATGAGCCGGCTGCTGCGCAACCCCCGCTACCGAGGCCAGTTCGATTACGGGGCCACCGAATCGATCTGGCAGGAACTCCCTGACTACAACCGGCAGGTGCCGACCGAACAGCCCCGCAAGACGATGCAGTTCGAGTACCTGCGGATCATCGATGACGCGACGTGGTACGCGGCGCAGGAGTTGCGAGAGAAGCAGGCCCGCCGACCGAAGACGCGCAACACCAAGCCATCCAAGAACGCGCCGCCGCCGGTGCTCAACGGCCTGCTGGTGTGCGGGCACTGCGGCCGTCGGCTCGTCTCGGCCGGGGGATACGGCAAACGAGCCCACTGTCCCGACTGCCGTGAGTGGCCTGATGGCCTGTTCACGCAGGTGAACAAACGAGCCGCCACGCGGGCGCTGTGCAAGAAGCTTGTGGAGTTGGTCCGTGCGGATGAGGACCTGGTCGCATCGGTGATCGCAACGTTCGAGCGGCACGCGGCGGGGATCCAGCAGCCGGACACGGCGGTACTCGATCGGATCGAGCGCGACCTCAAGGCCATTGAGCAGAAGATCGCCTTCATCCTCGACGCCCCCGGCGACACCTCGGAGGACATGCAGGAGAACCGGGAGCGGCTGCGGGGCTTTCGTGGCGAGCGTGCCGGGCTGCAGGCTGAGAAGGCGCGGCTCGACGCGCTGGCCCGGAGCAGCGTGCGGGTGCCCAGCCCCAAGGAGGTGCAACATGTTCTGGATGAAGCCGCCAACGAACTGGCTCAAGCGGCCGAGGGCAAGCGGGCGGACGATGTCACGCGGGTGCGACGGCTCATCGAACTGTTGACCGGCGGCGAAGTGCTGGTCGAGCAGCGCGGCGAGCGGAAGCCCGGCCGGGGCTGGGTAAAGCTGCGTTTTGCCTGCCAACCGGCGGGGCTATGGAACGAACCCGGGGTTGTGCCGCTCGGCGATGAATCGTTGGTGGAGATCGAGTTACGCGAACGCCCGCAACACGAGGCAATCGCCGACGAGTTGATGACCTTGGCAGAGCAAGGCGTGGCGTACAACGTGATCGCGACCCGACTGGGCTGCAACCGCGGCACGGTGACCAAAGCGGTACATCACTGGCATCGGGCTCGGGGGCTTCCGGCTCCAGACGGTCGATCGAATCGGCGTCGTCCAGCCAAGCCGCGGATCGCGGAGACGATCATCGACGAGGTGCCGATCAAGCAGATCGCCGAGCAATTGGGCGTCGGCCGCAACATGGTGGCCGAGGCGTTGAAATTGGGCTACGCACGACAAGGCCTGCCGGTACCGGACGGCCGGGCGCTGCGCAAGCAGCGGAACACGCGGCGACGAAGACGAGCCGGCTGACGCATCCCCCCGCCCGGCCATCGCCGGGCGGGGCGGAGGCGTTTTGTCTAGGTATCCGAAGTTCAGCATCCGACCTGCAATCGGCGCTGCACCGGTTGCCGACGTTCAAAGGCTGGAGCGATTAATCGGCAACGCCTTCGATAAAGTATCGTAAGAACCATCCGAATGCATCGCCCGTGTGCGTTTCGCGCTATCGCGGCAAGACGTCCGGCTGCGTGAGGTAGCTGCTGGTTCCCGTGCCACTCCATGACAGACCGAAGCCGGGGACGTAATAGTTCACCCCGCCAAGTGACTGGACCCCCGAAGCGCGTTCCACGTCGTACAGTTCGACATGACCGTCAAGAAACGCGGCGTGTCCGCTGGTACCCGAAGCCAAGTCGGTTCGCGCAGAAAAGTTGGACTTGTAGGGGCTCTGGCGAAATGGGTAGCCCTCGTTGGTCGCAATCGGATACCGCGACAGGTCGGGCGAGGCCTGCTCGTAAACAATGGCTTTGCGGCTGGGTTCCGCAATGCTTTCAAGGCTTACGCCATTCTTTCCGGCTTCCTGCAATTCGGTTGGCACCTCGTAGCTGATGCGTGCGTTGAGGTAATTCGCGTAAGCCCCGCCGTTAGTCGGTGCGGTCCACCCGCCAAACCCGATGGTCATCGCCCACTGGTGGAACTCGAATGCGGTACCGCTTTCGTAGGCGTCGCCGGGTGAGTAAACCGCGCCTTCGGCGTTCAGCCCGTAATCCGCGAGCACGAGCGGCAGCATCACCTTAAAGGCCGTGGTGGCTCCAAAGACGTAATTAGCGGGCCAGTTGACGGTCACGCTTTCCATGCCGCCCCCGGTGACCGCGAAGCTGTAGGTGCGAATCCCGGACGGGGGCGATAGCAGCCGGTAGTTGGACTCTGCCATCCAGGCGTTGCCTGCGATGGCGATCTGTCGTTGGTTGGACGAGGACTTGGTGAGTCTGGCGGCATCACGCGCCGCGGCGAGCGCCGGCAGCAGGATGCCGATCAGCAGCGCGATGATGCTGATCACGACCAATAGCTCAATAAGCGTAAAACCGTGGAGGGTCCGGCGGCATTGACGCAGCGATTGCATGCCGTGGCGTCGTTTGTTGCTTTTCCATGACACGCCATGACGGATCGGTTCATGCCACATCGGCAACCATCCTTTCGATCTGCGTGAAGTCAATCGATGCTGAATCTTCTTTGATCCGCTGTCGAGTGGGTGCCGATGCGCTTCGCCCAATCCGCGTGGTGCTGCACCCCTGCGCGACACTCGGAGTTTTCCGACCTCGTCCCCGGGTCCACCGCTTGATCATCGCGTCAGCCGTGTATCAATCGATGCGGTCGGAGGCTCTTACATCAGCGACGCGGCGGAATCCGGGTCCGCACTGCGACGGGAATGGCCAAGGCGGTGCCACGCTTGCTCCAAGGTCAGGTCGCGTAATATATAGTACTTATGAGAAATATATGTCACTTAATAGTGTGTGTCAAGTGAATTAATATAAGGTGATTATTCTGGCCCAGAATCATTGTGGTGTGGCAAAGCGGCGTAATATGGCTCAGCACGCGCAAGCAGGTCGAGATACGGCAAGCAATCCTCGCCGTCGATGAAACATGCGGTACGGATTTCTGAATAACCCCAAAACATGTTGAAGCGCGAAGACGCCGAGTACGCCAAGTGGATACCTGATTGGGTTTTGCATTTTGGCACTTCTTGGCGTTCTTGGCCGCTTGGCGGTTATTCAGAATGCCCTGTCGTCGAGCCAGTCGCACTGCTCGGTCAACGCTGGCACAACAAACTGTGCGAACTGCTGGGGACTGCGATCCACTGTTCACGGGCATCCCGTGGCGGGGGCGGCGTCGGCAGGGGCTCGCGGGGCGTAGCGAGTGGTGCGGTCAGGTCGAGTGCAAAGTCCCGGCCATGCCACCAGCTCAGGTGCCGGCGACGAGCCTGTTCCCAGCCGGGACACCAATCGGGCACGAGCGGGTTATGCGGCAGATTGTCCGGCCTCGAACGGGGGTGCGGGATATCCGCCGAACGCTGTGGCGGTGTCGCGGGTTCGGTCATAGATGTTTTGCCCATCTTGGAGGAAAGGAACGCCCATCGCCTGTAGCGAGCCGTCGGGCTTAAGGATGGGGTTGGCGCTGTACTGGGGCAGGTAGATGCGGCGCATATTCTTGGTTTTATTGGCGCCGCTGCGATGGAAGAGGTAGCTGGAGAACGCGACGATGGAGCCGGCCGGGGCGATGACCGGGTCGCCGGGGTCGTCGCCGGTGTAGCCGACCAGGTCGTTGGTTTTTTCCTGCTGCTGGTGGGTGAAGATCGTGTCGCGGGTGCCGGCGCGGGAGTGGGGCAGGACGTACACCGTGCCGTTCTCTTCGGTTACATCATCGAGCGTACACCAGCAGGTGACATAAGGCTTATGCGTTGTTTTCGGGTCGCCGTGCTTTATGTAGCCCGAGTCCTGGTGCCAGGCGAAGGGCATGCCCTGCTCGGCACACTTAACGACCCACTGCTCGTGGAAGAGGTAGGCCTCCTCCCCGAGGGCGGCGCGCACAACCTCCGCCATGAGGTCACTGAAGATGAATCGGTGCAGCCGCTGGCTGAGTCGGTACTTGTTGGGGATAAAATACCGGCTGCCTCGGTGGGTGATGCCAAGGCTGCTGCGGCCCTGCATGTCCAATCCGGCGTCGGCATACCCGATAAAGTAGCTGCACTCTTCGCGCAGCATCTGCAGCATCTCATCGGGGATCACGCGTTCGAGGATCATGTAGCCTTCCTTGTGGTACTGACGTTGTTGATGATCGGTGACGACGGTGGCGGTGGTGTTAAGCATGATTGCGCCTTTCTCGGAGGGTTGGAGGTTGTGTGTCTGAGGTGGAATCGATTATTCAAGAACGGGTTGCGGTGAGCGGCTCGGTTTCATCGTTGCGAAGTGGCCGTCGTTTGTATTGCATTGATCGCCGGTCGTGCGGCACGGGCAGGCGCCTCAGAAGATGTTGTAAGGGCGTGGGTTTTGTCCGGTGATGACAAAGTATGCGAACCCGACTCCGATCCAGCCCAGGCCCATGAGCAGTTCGCCGCAGATGATGCCGATCGCCAAGGGGATCAGTTTGCGGAAAGCCCGGACGCCGCCCAGTTGCATCACCGCGGCCTTGACCAGCCAGCCGATGAGGAACGAGAAAGCGAAGCGGTGGATGGGGAAGGTGCCCCAGACCAGGAAGATGACCGGGTGCAGAGGCCACCAGGGCAGCCGGAGTCTGGCGGCGGCGAACGTGAGAAAAAGGCCGAAACCGATCAGTGTCCAGATGACCACCGGGCCTTGGAGGTTGGCGTTGACGATTCGTTGCAGTCCCCGGACCTCAAGCGAATCGGCGAGGGTGCCACGGCCCTGCGCGTCAAGTTGATACGCAGCCAGACGGTCGAACGGCATCTTGGGCAGGAAGATGCGGGTGAAGTTGTCGGTGTTCATCAATCCATAGCGTTGCTGGACCCAGAGCGTCGCCACCCCCGCGACCAGAAAGCCGACGATGACCATCAGCACGACGGGGACCCACAGCCGGCCCGGCGCGGGGCCTCCGCTGCGCTGGCTGATCTGTAGCCCGTTGAGCAGATTGCAGATCAGCGCGGTACGCGTATCCCCGACGATCATGGTGCTGACCAGGGCCAGGCTGATGTAGGCGGTGGGGCCCAGGGCATCGAATCCGAACAGCGCGGTCAGGATCGCCACCGGCATCCAGAACGGCTGGATGAAGAAGAGCCCGGTTTCGGCCGCGATGCGCGCCAACACCAGAAAGGTCATCAGGATCAGCAGCACCACGCCCGTGGCCAGTAGCCAATCCAACCCCAGCCCGCGGTGCAGCCAGACGATCGCCAGCGGCACGATCATCGCCAGCACGCGTGCGGCCCAGACCGCGTAGGTCGGTGTCGGTTCGTCGGCCCGCTCGCCGCGCAGACTGGCCCGCATCAGGCTCAGGTAGTAATGTCGGCCCGTGTAGAAGATCATTCCCGCCGCCGCGACAAACGCCCCGAACCGCAGCAGGTTCGACTTGCCCGCATCCAGATATTCGTCGTCGATGCGCGTCCCGCTGGCGATGAGTGCCGCGGCAAAGATCGCGAAAGCCAGCGGTGCGATGCCCAGACTCAGCGACACCGAACGATTGAGGAAAAGCGTGAAAGCGATGACCGTGGGGAACAGCGGCCCCTCAAGCATCATCATGAAGCCTGAGACCTGCGTCAGTTGCGGGAACAAAGGCTCCAGCGCCCGCAGGTCCACCTGCAAGGGCAGCTTGGGTAGCGCCTCAAACCATGCCGCCAGCCCATTGAGCAGATGGACCGCGGCCATGACACAGAACCCCAGCAGGAACAGGCGGTCATGGCATACGGCAGGTAGGAGCCGACCCGGCGTGCGGGCCGAGGCTTCGATAAAGAATCGCGCGATCGGGTAAGGCAGCAACTCACGCTCAGACCACTGCGGGTGTACGATCAGCGCCAGGCACAAAGATGCCAAGCCGATCGTCAGAGCCAGGACGGACCATAGCCGGATCGTCGGCCACCAGGCGGACCATGCCACCCGCCCCAGCGAGCCCCCGCCGCTGATCAAAGTATCGTGGACCGCGGGGTCCGCACGCCCCCCGGCCAGCAGCAGGCCGTCTCCCGCGGGCATCGGCAACAGGCCTTGCGTCTGCGCGACCAGCCAGCGCCTGTTCTCGGCCTGTGCCTCGGGGGGCAACGCTGCAAAACGGTCCGAGCGATCTCCGACCGCCTGCGAGCTTAAGGCGGCGGTTTGTATCAAATCATTGATCTCATCAAGCAGTGCGCGGAGATCGTCGCGCCCAGATTGCCCCCCGTCCGCTAACGCCGCTACCACCCGGCGGCTCTGCGGCGTGAGCCTGGAGTACACCGGATCAAGCCCCTTGAGTGAGCGACCCACCTCGCCCCAATCACTCACCTGACCCGGTGCGATTCTGGCCGAGCCACCGGGCACATACGACATCAATTCCCCGGCCCGCCAACTCGGCTCGGTGGGGTAGAAATAGCCGGGCATCGCCACCACGGCCGTCGCGGTACGAAAGAACCCCGCGCCCGGCCAGGTACACGCGGCCAGACCCAGGAGCACGATCGTGCTCACCTCTGCGCTGCCGAGCATTGCCCCGCGACCCAAGCGACTGAGCAACGGGTTGATGACCAGGACCAGCAGCAACCCAAAGCCGAAGACCGAAAGCGGCAGCAGGTGACCGATCAATGAGGTCTGACCGATGACAAAGTCATTGAAGTAGGTCGTCGCGGAAATCGCGACACCCAGCAGCAGACCGAGGAAAACCGAACGTCGGGTCATCGATCGAACATCCGCTCTTCAAAATGCTTTGCCGTGGACAGCACCGATGGTGGTCCTTGCGCTATTGCAGAACCGCTTCCGCATACACATCACGCAGGTCTTCGGGCACGAAGCCCGCGACGGCGATAGTCCGGCCCTCGGCGGCGCTTTGCTGCGCGGCGTGGCCGAGGGCCTCGGCGATGAACGCCTGCGGCACGGTGGTGCGTGGGGCCGCGCCGCCGCTGACCACCTCATCAAAGTGCTGGATCAGGTAGCGATCGCCCTCGTAGTGTCCGCGGCCCGAGCACTCAAAGCGCCTGGTGGTGCGCTCTTGGGCGCTGCCGTAGCGTGCATACTCATGCACCTGTCCACCTTGCGTCTCGCCTTCGAGCGCCACTTCAATGCAGCCCAGGGAGCCGATGATTTGGATGTTGCGGTGATGGAAGCTTTCGGGGGTGTAGTAAGTGGCGACGTAAACCGCATGCACACCGTTCTCGAAGTTGATCAGGCACATCTCGTCATCGTGGGTATCCACACACCGGGCGAAGACGCACAGCCCGCCGCTGCGGCCTTCGGGGTAACCCCGTGCGGTGCGCAGCGCGGTGAGGACAGGCCCCTCGGGACAGGTGTGCTGATCGGGGCAACGGTCGCAGGTCAGTTCGTCATCGCGCTCGCCGCCGAAGACCGCCTGCCGGGTGCTGGCGGTGACGGTGGTTGGCCGGGCATCAATGAACCACTGGAGCAGGTCCAGATCGTGCGTCGCCTTTTCGATCAGCATGCCCCCGCCGTAGCGCCGCTGGCGCCGCCAAGTGTGGAACAGGTCGGCCCCGTAAGCGCAGTTGCTGATGAATCGCACGGAGCAGACCTGCCCGACGGCACCATCCACGAGTCGCTGCCTCACATACGCGAAGATCGGCGCGTAACGCATGCAATGGCCCACCAGGATGGGCGCAGGGTAATGGCGGGAGAAACGCACCACCTCGCAGATCCGATCCCACGCCGCGTCCAGCGGTTTCTCCAGCAGAACCGGCAGGTTCCGCCCACGCAACGCCCGCAGATTCGACAGGTGTGCATGATTGGGCGAAGCGATGATGAGCGCGTCGATCTCGGCCTCGTCGAGCATCTGTTCCACGCTCGGGTAGCGCGGCGGCTGGCAGTCAAACCACTCACACGCCGCGCGATAGCGTGCGTCGTCCGGTTCCACGGCGGCGGCGGCGATCATGCGGCCGGCCGTGACCGTCCGACCGACATGCGCCATCCCCCCGCCACGTCCGCTCCCGAATCCGATCACCCCCAAACGTACCGCGGCACCACGCTCGTCCCGCGAGATTGGTTCGGATTGACGCAGTTCATTCGTGAAAGTCATAAAGCTTCGCCGATCGTGGGGGCAGGGTGTGGACGATAAACGAGTCGGCAAACGTGGCGGGCTGGTCCGACCAGAAATCCAAGGCTTTGACCGGCGAGCGCTGCCCCAGCGCCTGCCTCTCCACCGCGACCACCTTGGGCCGATCCGTCCAGTTGAACAACGCCAACGACTGAGCGATGCCCGCCGCGCGGGTCCGGCTGTCGGCCGGGTAATCGACGAAGAGCGCTTCGGGATATGGCTCGCCCGTGAAGGCCCGTTCATCGGGGCAGCGCACCTTAAACCCACGCTCGCACCGATCGGTCAGCCTGCGTATGCGCCCCAGCCAGAGCGGGTCGAGTTGTTCGATACGGCCGCCGGTCTCGATCATGCCCATGTGGATGAAGGTCCAGATCAACCGGAAAAGGTTTTCATGCTCAGGCGCGTCGGGCACGATCCCGACGCTGTCGTTGTTCAGTAAGAACGACGATCGCCCCGGGATCAGCACGGTGGGCAGCGCCCACATGCAGTTATTGACCTGCTCAGACCAATGGCCCGAGCCGATGTCGATCGTATTGCGATACGTGTCGGCCCAGCGCCCGATGAACGGGTTGCCCATCCCGGTGGCGACGCCTGTCATCAGGACGCCCGATTCACCCAGGTGCTTGCGGAGCATGCTCAGAAACAAGGCGCGGGCGGTGGCTGCGGTGTGTCGTGGGTCATACAGACGGGTCGAGCGGTCCTCGAAGTTCTGGCTCCAGAAGTCGAGTTTGAGCGCCTCGAAGCCCCAGCCGCGGAGGATGTGGGCGAACGTCTGATCCAGGAATGCGAAAGCCTCGGGGTGAGTCGCGTCCAGGAAGCCGTTGTGCTCGGCGATGCGATATGGCTCGCCGTCGGCTCGTCGCAGGAGCCAGTCGGGATGCTCGCGGGCCAAGTCCGAGCCGAGGTGGACGGTCGGGCTGGCCCAGATGCCGGGGATCAGGCCCAAACGTCGCACTTGATTGGTGAAGGCCCGGATACCCTCGGGCATCTTCCGTCGATCCACCGCCGCGTCGGGGTCGGGATAAAACCGATCCAGAAAGTCGTGGCCCGGCCCCTCGCGCCCGTCTTTCTTGGCCAGGTAGCCGGCATCCATCAGGAAATAGCGAATCCCCGGCAACTCGCGGGCGATCAGCTCCGCCGTGGTGATCAGTCGCTCGTGGTGCTGGTCGTCGTAAACGCCATAGTTCCACGTGCAGTGCATCGCCGCGTCGAGCAGAGGCGTCGTGCCGCCGCGCATGAGGTATGTTTGAGATAAATAGGTCGTGTAATCTGAATAAGCGTCCTGAGGGTGGCATGGGCCATGCACCTGGAGGTACACTCCGTCGAGGCGCAGCGTCTGCCCCGGCTCGATCACCACGGCCTCGGCCTGCCCCCAGTCGTGCGCGAGCTCAAACCGCGCCAACGCGCTGCCGGCCTCGCCTGGCCCGTCGGCCTGCTGGATCGCGAACACGCTCAGCGCCAGGTCCTGCGACGCCGCGGCCATCACGATCCCGTGACGATAACGCTTGTCGGTCAGATACAACGCAGGGAACGGCTGGTCGTGACCCCGGCCCACCCAGACCGGGCGAGTCGGCAACGGGCGCACCAGCGGGAACTCGCCTTGGCAGTAGGGGTATTCCTCGGTGCGCATGTTGTCGGTATGCATGTAACGCAAGTCCCACCGGGCGATGTCACCCATCCGCACCGAGGCCGCGGCCCCGAAAAGACCAAACGACGCGAACCGCAAGCGCACGGCCGTGTCGCCGTCATGCTCCAATTCATGCTCCACCACCACCGCCGAAGCCTCCTCGACCGGCCGCACCCTCACCCGACAACGCAAAGGCGTGCCCGCGATCGGCTGCTCCGCGATCAGGGCACCGCCTTGGGCCCGCGCCGTCGCGTAAACCACATCATGCACAACCTCTTCCATTTTCAAGCGCAGCTTCATGCCACGGACCCCCACCTGTCCGTCTAACTCCATGAGCGTCAGGCCTTCGGCCGTCAACGCCAGCAAACGACCGTGCTCAAGGGCGATCTGAATCGGCTGGGGGACGCCGACCGCCGGTCGAATGGGGGCATGGGGTGGAGGAATTGACATGGTATGGACTTCCTGGCCACTCCCTGTTCGCGATAACCGGCCGCACACGCAGGAACGCCGCCTCGTCTGCCAAAGCCTCTGGCCGTGGCGGACAACGCCGCCTGGCCCCGCCGTCATATATCAATCGATCGAGACATCACTTGACGACTACGACGTATCCCGCACCATTGCCTTGCGGGATTTCTCGCGGATTTTCGCAGTTACACACTAAATATATCACTAAAAACACTGAATCACTCACATAAATATATCTCGCTTCCGATGCTTGTCAACCCTAAGCCGATCAGCGCCTCGGGCAGTTCATGGATCGAGAATCACTGCTTAGGTGAACGACTTTAGGGCGATCCTTCAGATCGGACTTCCGACCGCGACGATCCATTTCGCCGCCCACGGCCGTAGGCCAAAAAAAAATAGGGCTTGACATGTCGCATCGATCAAGTATTATGTGAGTTGTGTATTTTTTATGGTGATATATATGTAGCCTCTAACACTTCAAGCCATCCATGAAGACCCGCCCCAAACTCGAAACCGGACGCAAGCGAGGCGATCTCGCCCGGTTCCTCCGCAACGCCATCGTCCATGGCGATTTGCGGCCGGGGCAGCGGGTGCCGACGCGCGAGGAGTTGGCTCGGCAGTACCACGTCAGCAGCAACACCGTCCAGGCCGCCCTTTCTCGCCTGACCCATGAAGGCTTCCTTCACTCTAAGCGGAAGGCCGGCACCTTCGTGTCTCAGACCCCTCCCCATCTGACCACCTATGCCTTTGTGTTCAACGACACCCCGTCTAATGACCCGCTGGAGTGGTCGCGGTACTACGCGACGCTGTGCAATCATCTGTTGTCCACGCAGGAAGCGTTAAGCCCGCGGCAGATCGAGTTGCACTACGGCGTGGAGTTGCACGCGGATAATGAGGCGCACTCGATGCTCTGTCACGCCGTACGTGAGCACCGCGTCGCGGCCCTGCTCTTCCCCAATGCCCCCGTCAAACTGGAAGGATCGCCCCTGCTCGATGAGCCGGGCGTCAGCCGCGTCATGGTCGGGGCGCCGGGGGTGAGCCTGCCCATCCCCGCGGTTCATATCGATGGCGAGAGCTTTATCAACCGGGCCGCCAAGCGATTCGCCCAGCGCGGGCTGCGTCATGCGGCAGTACTCGCGCCCAGCGGTTTCCCGCTGGCGGGGGTCGATGGCGACGCGGGCCTGCGCGATCGCATCGCCCGATTGCTGATCGAGCACGGGCTGGACTCGCGCCCCCAGTGGATCCAACTGCCCGAGGCGCACAAACCCGAGGCGGTCCGCGCGGTCGTTCAACTGCTGTTCTGCGGGGCGGATGCGCCCGAAGCGCTGATCCTGGCCGACGACCACTACTTCGCGCCGGTCGCCGCCGCGCTCGCCGGGCTGCCCGAGGCGTCCCGGCCACGCCTGCTGGTCTGCTACCAGAACTTCCCCTCCCCGCCATTGCATGGCCCGGTCGAGGTGCAGGGGCTGGGGTTCGACTCCCGGAAAGTGATCCGAGGGCTGATCTCCCTGGCCGACGCTCAGATCGCCGGCCAGCGTGTCCGTGATCTCACCATCGCTTCGCAGTTCGATGAAGAGCTTACTTAGGTCCTTAAATGACGGGAGGTCGTGTCTCGGCCAGCGTGTGCTGCCGCCGATCCCCGGATTCTGAGAAAGACGGAGGTTTCATATGAAGCGTTTCATGTCAAATCGGAAAGCATCGGTGGGCACTTGGTGTGCCGCGACAATCGCCGCGGCAGGGATCGGGCTTGGTGGGGTGACGGCGCAGGCGACCACGCTCGCGCAGGATGGCTTTGAAGGGTATACCAACGGCAGCACCGTCGGCGGACAGAACGGCGGCACCGGCTGGGGCGGCGCGTGGGTCAATGGAGCAGGTGGTGACAATGCGCGGATGCTCACGGTCGGGCAGCAGGGAGGATGGGCGGGTGGTATCAACTGGACCGGTCCGGACATGGGCCCGGACACCGGCACGGGCCATATGGCGCTGCGTGGCTCACCAAATACCCTCGTTTCCCGTCAACTGTCCGCTCCGATCACGGGGCAAGATGTGTATTTGGGTTACATCAGTAACGCGGCTTGGGTTGACAACGGTTTTGTGGGTCTGACCAATGATCCCAAAGCGAAGGTAGCCGAGCCTTCGGGCTTCAACCCCGCCGATTGGAACGGGCATATGGGTGCGGAGATTAAGATGAATGGTTTTGACGCGAATGCTTTCGGCGGTACCGGTGGTGCCGCAACGCAAAAGATTTATGCCCATAATTTCTTCAGTTTCAGCAGGAACGACCTGAACTCGGGGTCCTCGGGTGCGGCAGACTATCCAGGCAGCCGCGAATCTTTCGGGGTGATGAACATCAATAACCCGAATCAGATTGTCGTGCGGATCGGGTGGGATGCCGGTCTGGGTGCCTATCGGAATATTGACGTCTGGATTAATCCGGCAGACTTGGACAATCTGGGTACGCCCGATAGCACGCGCGACTCTATCGCTCAGAAATATGATCCCGATACGGACACCTTTACGACCATTAATCCCACCAGCTTCTCTTACGCCGTCCTGTGGGCCGAGCACTCGAATGATAGTTCAGCCCTCCTCGTGGACAACGTGATGGTCGGCCTCAGTGCCTCGTCGGTCGTCATCCCCGAGCCGGGCAGTCTGGCGCTGCTGGGGGCCGGGGCGCTCATGATCGTGGCACGCCGTCGCAAGGCCCGTGCGTGAACCGTGTCTGCTCCTGGTGAGGGGAGGCCCGACGGCCTCCCCTCACTTTCTGGCTCGCTTTGCTTTTGCAGGCTCTTTTCCACCGCAGAGGTCGAAGATGATGTTCCATTCATTGATCCATCAATACTCGGGAAGCCGGCCGATCCGCTGTGTGCTGCTTTGTGCCGTGCTCGCGGCCTGCGGAGCGATGGTCGCGGTGGGCGTGTCGGCCCAGACGGTCACCACGACCAACCCGTACATCGGCGTGGAACACAAGCAGGTGTCGCTCAGCGCCGGCGAGTCGGTCAACAACCGCGCCCACAGCTACCACGCCATCGTCATCGACCTGACCGCGCCGGGCCTGTCGTTCAAGACCAGCCCGGGTAACGGAGCGGCCAGCAGCGACGTGCTGACCCAACGTACCCGCGACTTCGTCAATCAGGAAAACGCGCAGATCGGGATCAATGCCAACTTCTTTGCGTTCGATGGTGTCAGTCAGTTCTTTGGCACGCCCTACAACACGACACTCACCGGTGCCGCGGCGTCCAACGGCAGCGCGGTCTCGAACTTCGAGGCCAGCCACCCCAACGCTTTGAACATCAGCGCGACCAACGTCGCCACCTTCATCACCACCGGGCTTGATGGCTCGGTGAACAACACGCAGGGCATCCCGCTGCACAACGCGATCGGGTTCAACGGCCCGGGTCTGCTGATTAACAACGGCGGGGCCAATCCGTCCGCGGGCGATACCGCCAATGCCTTTCCCGGCGTGGCTTTAACCAACGACCAGCGGCTGATCCTGCTGGCCAGCAGCAGCATCAGCCACAAGGAGATGATCGCCGCGTTCCAGTTCCTCGCCGGGGACACGACCGGGCTGTACGGCCACTTCCTTGATGGCGGTGGATCGACCTCGCTGTATTTGAGGGACCCGGACACCAACAACCTCAATGCGCTGGTGGATTCGACGCGGCTGGTCGGCAACAGCCTGGTCGTCTTCGCCCAGCCGATCCCCGAGCCGGGAACGCTGGGTTTGCTGGTGGGTTGTGCCGGGCTGGTGCTGCTGCGTCGGAAACCCAAGGCCCATTGACTCGGGATCGCTGTATTTTCCTTTAAGGATCAGGTGAGTCGCGATGTACCGCGTAAAACGATTGGCGGCATTTACGTTGATCGAGTTATTGGTGGTGATCAGCATCATCGCGCTGCTGATCGCGTTGCTGCTGCCGGCGCTGTCCACGGCCCGTGACGCGGCGCGGCAGACCACCTGCGCCAACAACGTGCGGCAGGCATACCTGGGCATCGCCGCCTACACCACGGATCACAAGGCATGGGCGCCGGGGCCATCGAATTTAGGATTCAACAGCTACCCGGTGGGCGACGCCTTCTGGCATGAGACGCGGCCGGAGCCGCCGGGCTGGCACATGCTGATCAAAGGGGGTTATACCGTGTCGTATGCCCCGGATCAGCCGTGGATGAGCACCCCGCCTTGGAGCGACAAGATCGCGCCGGGTGCTCCGATCCCGGCCCCGCTGGCCTGCCCGTCGATGGATCGGCAGAGCTTTTCATTTCATGAAGTCGCGGTGCATTATGACTATCGTTGGAACGGCGGGGGAGAAGGTTACGCGAGTTGGTCGACGGTGGCGGGGGT
>CAZTLX010000059.1:0-21101 GCA_964614575.1 uncultured Phycisphaeraceae bacterium
ACGGCGAGCGGGTCGGGGGTGCGGCCGGCGATCAGTTCGGTGAGGACGTGGTAGATCGCATCGGCCGGTGGCGGGCAGCCGGGCAGGTAGAGATCGACCTCCACGACCTGATGCACCGGCAGCACCTTGGGCAGCAGGGGGGGCACGACGCGGTCGGGCGTGACCGGGTGCGTATCGACGTTCTCGTGGTATGCGCGGTCGAAACACTCGCCGAGCGTGAAGACGTTGCGCATCGACGGCACGTTGCCGGTCACCGCGCAATCACCCAGCGAGATGAGGAACCTGCAGCAGCGGCGCATCTCCCGGGCGCGGTGCAGGTCGTGCTCGTTGGACACCGCCCCCTCGATGAGGCCGACATCCGTGCCCTCGGGGATCGTCTTGGTGTCGATGATCGGCGAGTGGACGATGCGGATCAGCGGGGCGATCTCGACGAGGCGCTGGTCCATGTCGAGGAACGACATGTGACAGCCTGAGCAGCCGTCGAGCCAGACGGTAGCGATCGTGACGGGTTGGGTGGCGGTGTCGGTCATGGTGTTTAATCCATCGGCGTTTAGCGGCGTGGCCTGCCCCGCGTTCTGGTTGCGTCGCCGCGCGTTGCGGCCGCGGCGGGCAGGCCCGCCCGCTAAACATGGGGGTTTATTCGCCGCGCATGATGGTGAGGTAGGGGAGGAACGCGCGGCGTTTGGCCATCTCCGCGGCGGCGGTGCCTTTCTCGACCAGCGCGCCGGTGGGGCAGACATGCACGCACTTGCCGCAGCTCGTGCAGGTTTCCGAATCGCCCCAAGGCTCCGAAAGATCGTTGATGATCCGCGCGTCGATGCCGCGCCCGCCCACACCCTTGGTGAACGCCCCCTCGATCTCCGCGCACACCCGCACGCACCGCGTACACATCACGCAGCGGTTGTGGTCGAGGCGGAATCGGTCGTGCGAGGAATCGACCTCGACGTCGGGGTTCATGTACGGCAGCCGCACGTGATCGACGCCCAGTGACACCGCCAGGTCCTGCAGCTCGCAGTGGCCGTTGGACACGCACACGGCACAGATGTGGTTACGTTCGGCGAAGAGCATCTCGACGATCATCTTCTTGTAACGGCTGAGGCGTTCGGATTGCGTGCGGACGACCATGCCCTCGGCGACCTGCGTGGCGCACGCGGCGAGCAGCTTGCGCTGGCCCTCGACCTCAACCAGACACAGGCGGCACGCGCCCCAGACGGTCAGGCCGTCGAGATTGCAGAGCGTGGGGATGTCGATGTCGTGTTCGCGCGCGACTTCAAGGACGGTCTGTTCCGGCCGGGCGGTGACGTCGTGGCCGTCGATCCGCAGGGTGAGCGCTTGGGTGGGGGGTATGGGATTTCGAGCCATCGTGTTTGTCTCGCTTACTTCGTGCGGTTAGATGTTCGGGGCTCCCGCGGCCAATTCCGGCGGCGGTGGTGGCGTTGGCGGATGGCCGTTGTGCGCGGCGTCGGCCCCCAGCGCGTCGAGGTATTCGCCCTCGAAATAGCGCAGCGTCGAGAGCACGGGGTTGGGCGCGGTCTGGCCCAGGCCGCAGAGGCTGGTCGCCTGCGTGACCTCGCAGAGTTCTTTGAGCAGTTCGAGGTCTTTGGCGGTCGCTTCGCGGCGGCACATCTTTTCCAGCAGGCCGAGCATCTGCGCGGTGCCCACGCGGCAGGGCACGCACTTGCCGCAGCTCTCGTCCTTGCAGAACTCCATGAAGAACCGCGCGACATCGACCATGTTCGACGTCTCGTCCATCACGACCATGCCGCCCGAGCCCATGATGGTGCCCGCCTCCTGCAGCGACTCGTAATCGACGGGCATGTCGAGGTGGTCGGCCGGGACGCAACCGCCGGAAGGCCCGCCGGTCTGCACGGCCTTGAACGCCTTGCCGTCGGGGATGCCCCCGCCGATCTGCTCGATGATCTCGCGCAGGTTGATGCCCATCGGCACCTCGATCAGGCCGTTGTGTTTGATCTTGCCCGCGAGCGCGAAGACCTTGGTGCCTTTGGATTTCTCGGTGCCGATCGCCGCCAGCGCCGCGCCCCCGTTTCGTACCAGCCACGGGATCGCCGCCAGCGTCTCGACGTTGTTGATCAGCGTCGGCTTGCCGAACAGCCCGTAGCTCGCGGGGAACGGCGGGCGCGGGCGCGGCGTGCCGCGGCGGCCCTCGATCGACGCGATCAGCGCCGTCTCTTCGCCGCAGACAAACGCGCCCGCGCCCAGCCGCAGCTCGATGTCGAAGTTGAACGGCGTGTCGCAGAGGTTGTTGCCCAGAAGGTCGATGCGCTTGGCGTGCTGGATCGCCTTGCGCAACCGCTTGATCGCCAGCGGGTACTCGGCCCGGACGTAGATGTACGCTTTGCTCGCGCCGACCGCGTAGCCCGCGATCGCCATGCCCTCGATCACCCGGTGCGGGTCCGATTCGAGTATCGCCCGGTCCATGAATGCGCCGGGGTCGCCTTCGTCCGCGTTGCACACGACGTACTTCTGATCGGCGTCGGTCTTGGCAACCGTCGCCCACTTGATGCCCGTCGGGAAACCCGCGCCGCCCCGGCCGCGCAGCCCGCTGATCGTCACCTCCTCGACCACCTGCTCGGGCGTCATCTCCGTGAGCGCCGTGACCAGCCCGCGGTAGCCTCCGGCGGCGATGTAGTCGTCGATCCGCTCGGGGTCGATCCGCCCGCTGTTCTCGGTGACGATGCGCACCTGCCGGGTGAAGAAGGGGATGTCGGTATTGAGCGCGAGGTCCGGAAGCGTGCGGCCCTCGACGGTGGCGCCGGCGATCGCCTCGGCGTGCTCTTCGCTCACGCCGCCGTACATCGTGCGCGTCTGCGCGTCGCCGTGCGCCGCCCTGGCCGGCTCATCGATCTCGACCAGCGGCCCGGCCGAGCACAGGCCCATGCACCCGACGCAGCGCACCTGCACCGTGCCTTTCTCATCCGTCACGCCCAGGCGTTCTTCCATGCGCTGGGCCAGGCGGTCGCTGCCGCGCGAAAGGCAGCTCGCCGCGGCGCAGACATTGATCCGTCGCTCGACCTGCGCCTGCTGGGCCTGCTCCTGTTCCGCAATGGTTTCCAGTTCTTCGGGGGTCATGCGTTTAGCCAGCCTTCCAGTTGTTCATCCAGCTTTCCGCAGGTCATGGTGCCGATCATCTGCCCGTCGCATACCACTGCCGGCGCCATCGAGCAGGCGCCGATGCAGCGGGCGTTGAGCACCGACAGCTTGCCGTCGTCCGTCGTCTGCCCGCTGGTGATGCCGCAGCGTCGTTCGAGGTGTTCCAAAAGATGGGAAGCGCCCTTGATGTAGCACGCCGTGCCCGTGCAGACGACGCAGGTGTGCTCGCCCTGGGGCTTGAGGGTGAAGAGGTGATAGAAGGTCGCCACGCCGAACACCGCCGACAGCGGCACGCGCAGCGACGAGGCGACGTAACGCAGGGACGGCTCATCGAGGTAGCCGAAGCTCTCCTGCACGCTGTGCAGCGATTCGATCAGCGCGTTGCGGGCGTAGCCGTTGCGGCGCATCGTGGCCTGCACGATCTTCCAGCGCTTGTCGTCGCTGGGCGCTTCGGGGCGGGTCATGGTGGCGATCATGGGGCGGCCTCATGGGTGGGGGATGAACGAACCGTTCAGTCATGACGGCGGCCGAGCCAGGCCCAGGCCACGGCAAGCCCGAGCACGAGTCCCGCGGCGACGCCGAACACGATCCACGACGGGTCCTGGTGAGCGAGGGTGATCAGCATGGGGATTTCCTTGTGTTTCAGGGCATCAGCAGATGCGGGGCAGTTGTTCGCCGTAGGGTTTCTGGACGACGCGTCGGCCGCCGATGTGCGTGTGCAGCTCGCAGAGGCCGTCGGCCTCGCCGGTCACTTCGCCGATGACCGCGGCGTCCTTCGACGTGCCGGGCAGATCGGCCGATTGCAGCAGGCGCACGAGGCGATCGGCCGCGCCGGGCCGGACCACGAAGACGCACTTGCCCTCGTTGGCGACTTCGAGCGGGTCGAGGCCGAGCATCTCCGCCGCGTGCCGCGCCTCGGGTCGCACGGGGATGCCCGCTTCGTCGAGCACGATGTGCGCGCCGCTGTCGCGCGCCAGGTCGGCCGCGACGCCGGCGACGCCGCTGCGCGTCGGGTCGCGCATGAAGATCAGTTCATCGCCCAACTCGTGCATGGCCTCGGCAATGAGTTTGTTCAGCGGCGTGGCGTCGCTGCGCAGCACGCTTAGCACCTCGGGCATCTCGCGTTCGAGCATCACCGCCAGGCCGTGCTCCCCGATCGCGCCGTTGATTACCAGCACATCGCCGGGGCACACGCGACGCGGCGCGAGGTTCACGCCGAGCGGTTTGCGGCCGAGGCCCGCGGTGGTGATGTACACGCCGTCGCCCTGCGCGTGGCCGACGACCTTGGTGTCGCCGGTGATGATGCGCACGTCGGCCAGCGCCGCGGCCCGGGCGATCGATTCGAGCACCTCATCCAGGTCATCCTGCGCGAAGCCCTCGGTGATGATCAGGCCCAGCGCCAGGCCGATCGGCGTCGCGCCGCTGACCGCCAGGTCGTTCACCGTGCCGCACACCCCGAGATAGCCGATGTCCCCGCCGGGGAACCGCCACGGGCTGACGACGTAGCTGTCGAGGGTCAGCGCCGGGCGGTCCTGCCAGAACGGCTCGACCACGCCGGCATCCATCAATGCGTCGAGCACGTCATTACCCAGCCGCGGCAGGATGCTCTGGCGCAGCAACTCATCGGTGAGTTGCCCGCCGCCGCCGTGCGCCAGCACAATGTCGCCGCCACGCGAGGCACGATTCATCGGGCGGGACCCTGGCGTCGATCGTTGAGCGTGGCGGATCATCGGACCCCTCCGGTCTTCACCCCGTCGCGCGCGTATTTGAACCACGCCTGGCACGTCCCCTCCGAGCTGACCATGCACGGGCCGATCGGGTTGATCGGCGTACAGGTTCTGCCGAACAACCGGCAGCGTTCCGGCGTCACACGCCCGGCGATCACCTGCCCGCACAGACAGCCCCGCGGCTCGCGCTCTTCGGGCAGATTCAATGCGAAACGCCGGGCCGCATCGAATCCGCTCAGCGACGGACGCAGCACCAGCCCGCTGTCGGGGATCACGCCCAGCCCGCGCCAGCGCACATCGGCCGTCATGAACACCCCGTCAAGGCACGCCAGCGCGACGCGGTTGCCCCCCGGCTTCACCGCCTCGGGATACAGATTAATCAGCCGCGCCTCGCCGTCACGCACCTGTTCCGCCAGTGCCGCCAGCGCCTCGGCCATCAGAGCCTCCTCGAAACCGCCGATCACGCAGGGCTGCCGGTGCTTGCGCACGATCGGCAGATATGCGTTGGCCCCGATGATCACGCTGACGTGACCGGGGCAGAGGAAGCCGTCGATCTTCGCGGGCTTTTTCGGGTCTTCCAGCAGCGCCAACATCGCCGGCACCACGCGCTTGTGGCTGACCAGCACGCTGAAGTTGTCCAGGCTTCGTTCCGACGCTTCGAGCACCGCCATCGCCGTCGCCGGCGCGGTGGTCTCAAAACCCACCGCGCCGAAGACGACCTGACGCCCCGGCTGCGCCGCCGCCAGCCTCACGGCATCGAGCGAGGAATACACCACCCGCACATCCGCCCCTCGGCTACGCGCCCGCTCCAGACTCCCCATCCGTCCCGGCACCCGCAGCATGTCGCCGTAGGTACAAAGCGTCACGTCCCGGTCCATCGCCAGCGCGATCAGTTGATCGATATCCCCCTGCGCCGTCACGCACACCGGGCAGCCCGGCCCCGAAAGCAGCGTGAGGTTCTTCGGCAAAAGCCCGTGCAAGCCGCAGCGGAACGCGCTCATCGTGTGCGTGCCGCAGACCTCCATGAACCTGATCGGCTTGCCCACCGCCGCCGCGGCCGCGTGCAAACGATCCAACGCGTCTCGGATGTCTTGTTTTCGCAGCGTCATGGCGACGCCTCCTCGGCCATCGCCCGCAGATCGGCCAGCACCGACCACGTCGCCTTGGCCTCCTCCGGCTCAAGCCGTTGCAGCGCGAAGCCCGCGTGCAGCAGGACCCAGTCACCCGCGGTCACCCCGGGCACCAGCGACGTGCTGACCACCACCCGGTTGCCGTGCATATCCACGGTCGCCTGACCATGTTTCGCTTCCACGACTTTCGCGGGGACGGCTAAGCACATGGTCGGCCTCCCTGAGGTTTCGTCGCGGAAGCAAGCCGCGCGCCGGCGACGGCCGCCTGGCCCAGCGACAGCCCGCCATCGCCCGGCGGCACGCGGCGGTGGGTCAGCACGGTGAACCCCGCCCGCTCCAGATGTTGTTTGACCTTGCGGGTCAGGAGCGTGTTGAGGAAGCAGCCGCCGGTCAGGCCGATGGTGTCTACGTGCTGCGCTTCGGCCGCGAACATCGCCGCTTCCCCCAGCGCCTGCGCGATCTGCTCGTGGCACCACGCGGCATACCTGGTCGGGTCATCCCCGGGCCGGAAATGATCGGCGATGGCGGCTGTCAACGGCGAGAGGTCGATGTCCATCGGCTCGCCTTCCGCGGCGGCGGGTTGCAAGCGGTATCCGGGCGGGCCCGGTATCGGCTCCACCACCCTGTCGCCGTACCGGGCCGCCGCGGATTCCAGCGCCATCGCGGATTCGCCCTCGAATCCATTGGTTTGGCTGAGGCCGAGCAGCGCCGCGAGACCGTCAAAGACCCGGCCGAGTCCGCTGCTGCTTATGCATCGCGTGCCATGTCGGAACATGGCGGCGAGCGCCCGACGCTCGGGGATATCGGGGAGCAGTCGGACCGCGGCCGGGTGTGCGAATGCCGCCGCGCCCAGCGCCTGATCCAGCAGGGCGAGCGCGCCGCGGCGGGGGTCGTGGGCCGACGCGTCGCCTCCCGGCAGGCGCAGCGGACGCAGCCGCGCGACGCGTCGAAAATCGTGCAGTGATGCAAGCAGCAGCTCGCCGCCCCAACTCGTGCCGTCTACCCCGTAGCCGACGCCGTCGCACGCCAGCGCGAGGATCGGCTCGGTGAGATGATGCTCGGCCATCAGGGCCGCGGCGTGGGCGTGGTGGTGCTGCACGCCAAGCAGGCGCAGCCCGCGCCTCTGCGCGAGGTGCTGCGCATGATGTGTGCTCAGGTAGGCGGGGTGCAGGTCGTGCGCGATCCAGCGCGGCGTGATGTCGAAGAGCCGGCACAGGTCGTCAATCGTCTGACGGAAGTTCGTGAACGCGAGCGGGTGCTTGAGGTCACCGAGGTGGTGGCTGAGGATCGCCCGGCCGTCGCGCACGACCGCGACGGTGTTCTTAAGCTCACCACCCACGCACAGCCCCGGCTCATCACAGGCGACGGGCAGCGTGATCGGCTCGGGCACGTAGCCCCGCGCTCGACGCACCGGCAGCAGCGCGCTGCCCCCACCGACATCGATCAGCACCGAGTCGTCGATCGGCCGCTGGATCGGTCGGTCGTGCCGGAGGATCGCGTCACACAGCCCGCCGACCCGCCGCAACGCTTCGTCGTCATCGAAAACCAGAGGCTCGTCGCTGAGGTTCGCGCTGGTCATCACCAACGGCAGATCGCCAAGCTCGGCGAAGAGCAGGTGATGCACGGGCGTGTAAGGCAGCATGACCCCGAGGCGATGATTGCCCGGCGCGACGCCTTCGGCCAACGACAAGCCACGACGTCGCGGCGCAAGCACGATCGGGCAGCGCGGGCTGCGCATCTCGGCTTCGGCGGCGGCGCTGAGCACCACCAGCCGCCGCGCCGCCTCGATCGACCGCACCATCAGCGCGAAAGGCTTTGCGTCGCGGTGTTTGACATCGCGCAGGCGGGACACCGCCCGGCCGTGATCCGCGCGGCAGGCGAGGTGATACCCGCCCAGCCCCTTGATCAGCAGCAAAGCGCCGGCCCTTAGCCGCTCGGCCGCGACGCGGATTGGATCGCCCGGCAGCGTATGGCCCGTGGGCGTTGCCAGTGACAGCTTCGGGCCGCAGCCGGGGCAGGCGATCGGCTGAGCGTGGAAGCGGCGGTCGTTGGGGTCGTCGTACTCCGCCTGGCAGGCAGCGCACATCGTGAAGCCGGACATTGTGGTGTGCGGCCGATCGTACGGCACGCGGCGGATGATGCTGTAACGCGGCCCGCAGTTGGTGCAGTTGATCAGCGCGTGGCCGGCGCGGCGGTCGCGCGGGTCGAGCATCTCCGTGACGCAGTCGTCGCAGGTCGCGCTGTCGATCGCGATGCGCGCGGGAGGCGTGGCGGCATCCCGGCTGCCGACGATGCGAAACGCCCGCGGGCGGCGGACGGGCTTGAGCGGCGTGGCGTCGATCGTGTCGATGCGCGCCAGCGCGGGGCCGTTCCACCGCAGGCGTACCTCGAAACGGTCGAGCGCATCGGCGGGGCCTTGTGCTTCGATGACGACGCCGTCGCCGTCGTTACGCACCAGCCCGGTGAGCCCGAGGGCCGCCGCCTCGCGGAAGACGAACGGCCGAAAGCCCACGCCCTGCACCTGGCCGCGGATGCGCCAGCCGCGGCGGGCTTCGTGTCGTTTCGGGATGGGGGTGATGGCAGGCATGACCGCTTCCGCCGAGTCGCGGCGGGCTTGTTTCCTCGGTTAACTCCGCTTCGCCAACCACTCGACGGCCTGCGGCCAAAGCTCGCGCTGCGCCCGCGAGCCGACCGCCAGGCCGATGTGCCCGGCCTTGAACTTGATCGACTTGCGGTCCGTCGAGCCGACCAGATCGTTGAACGGCTCGGATTGCGCGCACGGCACCAGGTCGTCGCGCTCCGCCATCAGGTTCAGCACCGGGCAGGTGATCTTGCGCAGGTCAACGATGTGCCGGCCGACCGGCATCTCGCCCTTGACCAGCTTGTTCTGCTGGAAAAGGTACTTCACGTACTGCCGGTACAACTCGCCGGGGATGGCGATGTTGTCGTTGAGCCACGTCTCCATCGTGAAGTATTCATCCACGAAGGCGTCGTTGTCGGCCCGTTCGAGCAGCGTGATCGGCTTGGAGATCAGGTTGGCGATCGGGTTCATCATCAGGAACGCGCCCTGGAGAAACTCCGCGGGGCAGTTGCCGTACGTATCGACGAACTTGTCAACATCAAACACCGCTTCATCGGACCAGACGTTGAGCAGGCCGTCACGCGTGGCGAAGTCGATGCCCGCGGCGAGCATGATCAGGTTCTGCACCTTGCGCGGGTGCAGGGCGGCGTACATCGCCGACATCGCCCCGCCCATGCAGTAGCCGAGGATGCTCACGCGCGGCGCGCCGGTGCGCTCGCGCAGGTATTCGACGATGTCGTAGAGGTAGCCGTTGATGTAGGTGTCGAGGGTCTTGTGCCGATCGGCGTGGGTCGGCCTGCCCCAGTCGATCAGGTACACGTCGAACCCGGCCTTGACGAAGTGCTCGACGACGCTCTTGCCCGGCAACAGGTCGAGGATGTACGGGCGATTCACCAGCGCAAACACAAAGAGCAGCGGGGTCTTGTGCTTCACCGGCGCGTCGCTGACGTAGTGCAGCAGCTTGATGCGGTCTGCTTCATAGACGACTTCGCTGGGCGTCGCGCCCTTCTTCACGCGCTGGGCACGCTGCCAGAGCATCGGCAACTTCGCCAGACGCTGCATGTTCGCGACGGTCTCGTTGATCCAGACCTGCTGGTTGGCGGCAAGGGTGTCGGCGGGGGCGGTGGTGGTCATTTCGAGGCCCTCCGTGCTTTCCTGGTGCTGCGTTTGGCGGACTTGCCGGCGGCGCGGGGCTTGGCCTTGGGCTTCTTCTTGCTCGCCGTGCGTGGGCCCGCTTCGAGCAGGTCGAGCCGTTCATTGAGCCGATCCACGTGACGGCCGAGCCGGTCCATGCCGCTGGTGATGCGTGACTCGAGCGACTGGATCGCCTGCATGACCTGGTCCGCGTCCTGCCGGCTGGCCGACTGGAAGTCGTGCTGGGTCTGGGCGAGGAAGTCGTTGAGCTGCTTGCGGGCGGCGATCGAAGCATCGAACGACTGCTTGAGCATGCCCAGAAACTCCGGCGAGCGCAGGAACTGCTGGGCCTGCTGGTTCATCGCGCCCAAAGTGGCGTCGCGCATGGATCGGGCCGACTCGGGCGCGGGCTTCTCGGGGTCGAAGGTGGCCCCGGCCTGGGCCATCCTGGTGGCGAAATCGGACCACATGCGGGTGAACATGTCGGCCGGGTCGAAGGGTTGGTCGCCGTTATGGGTCATGATTTGAACCTCCGGGCGCGGCCCGTTGGTGGGGTGTCGGTCAGCACAGTTCGACGGCCATCGCCACCGCCTCGCCGCCGCCGATGCACAACGCATCGATGCCGATCTTGCCGCCGGTGTGGCGTAGCGCGTTGATGAGCGTGACGAGCGTGCGTGCGCCGCTGGCCCCGATGGGGTGGCCCAGCGCCGCGGCACCGCCGAGCACGTTCACCTTTTCGTGCGGCAGGTGGTGGTCTTTCATCGCCGCGAGCACCACGGCGCTGAACGCCTCGTTGATCTCAAACAGGTCGATATCCTTGACGCCGAGGCCGAGCTGCTTGAGCAGCGCGCCGATCGCGCCGACCGGCGCGAGGGTGAACCACTGCGGCTCGCAGGCGAACTGGCTGTAGCCGAGGATACGGGCCTGCGGCTTGATGTTGAGCTGTTCGAGCTTCTCCTGTGAGAGCACGACGCACGCGGCCGCGCCGTCGTTGATCGACGACGCGTTGCCGGCCGTGACCGTGCCCTCCTTGCTGAACGCCGGGCGCAGGCCGCGCAGCTTCTCTTCATTAAAACGTGACGGCTCTTCGTCGGTGTCGAACACCGTCGGTGGTCCCTTGCGCGCCGGCACCTCGATCGGGATGATCTCATCGGCAAACGTGCCCTGCTCCGTGCTCTTTAAGGCGCGCTGGTACGAAGCAACGGCGAAATCGTCCTGATGCTGCCGCGTGATGCCGTAGCGTGCCGCGGTCGCGTCGCCGTAGTTGCCCATGTGCGTGTTGCCGTACACATCCCAGAGCCCGTCGCTGATCATCGCGTCGATCAGCTCGCCGTGGCCCATGCGGTAGCCGGTGCGGGCCTTGTCCAGCAGGTACGGGGCGGCGGACATGTTCTCCGTGCCGCCGGCGACGACCACGCCGCTGTCGCCGCACTGGATCGCCTGGGCGGCGAGCATCACGGCCTTGAGGCCGCTGCCGCAGACTTTGTTGATCGTGGTGCCGCCGACCCGTTCGGGCAGTCCGGCTTTGACCGCGCATTGGCGGCCGACGTTCTGGCCCAGCCCGGCACCGATGACGTTGCCGAAGATGACCTCGTCGACCGCGTCACCCGTGACCCCGCTGCGTTGCAGCGCGTGTCGGATGCAGGTGGCGCCGAGCTGCGGCGCGGGCACGGTGCTAAGCCCGCCGCCGAAACTTCCGATGGCGGTGCGGCAGCCGCCGGCGATGAAGACGTCCCCGAGCATGACGGTAGTCCCATCTGTTGAAGCGTTGGGTTGTCCGAACCGTTGAGTCTTACGTTGCGGTATATCGGGTGAGGCGAGGAAGAAAAGATCGGGGACGGGTCAAGTGCCGAACCACCCAGGAGCCCAAGGCCCCGTCCCCGATTTCGAACCGCAGCCGTCGGTTGTCCGCCATAACCATGAACTACTTGGCGGACGCGGCTGCGGGTGTGCCTTTCTTCGCGAGGTCGGCCCAGCTCTGGAGCAGCTTGGCGTTGGCGTCGATCATCGCCTGCGTGTTGGCCTTGTTCGCCTTGAGCGTGGCTTCCCACAGCTCGCGGGTCTTGGCCTGCGCCTCTTCGACGCTCTTGCACTGCCCGGCCTCGAATGACTTCTTCATCAGGTCGAGGCAGACCTCGGCGTTCTTGTTCATCAGCTTGACCGCTTCGTCGAAGTTCTTCTGCGCGGTGGGCAGCACCTGCGCGAGGAACTTCTCGGTCTCGGCCTGGAAATCGACGGGTTTGAACATCCCGTCCACCGCGTCGGTCATGAACTTCGCGGCGTCTTCCTGAGCCTTGACCCCGGCCTTGAGGGACGCCTCGTACATCTCGATCGCCTGATCAAAGAGTTTGCTGACGTCCACGTTCATCCCTTTCAGATTGGTTGCCACCATGACTCGGTCCCTTTCGCTTGCGGGTGATCACGTTGCCTGGGCACACCGAAAGCCAGCATAGAGGACTTGTCGGCCATGTCAATAGAGAAATTGTGCAAATGCAAAAAATAGGGTCAACTGATACCCGATATCAACTAAGAATCGGCCATATCGCACCAATATGATGCGATATCTGCTCGTCAATATTGCGTTTGCACTATGTGGAGGGGGCTACTTCTGCTTCTTGCCGCGGCGTTTGGGGCCGGCGGGCGGCTGCGGGCGCAGCTCGGCGATCTGTTCGCGCAGCTCCTGCACCTGGCGGCGCAGGTCCTCGGTCTCCTGCGACTCGGTCGGCCGCGGGGTCTGACCCGGCATGAAATGGGCGAGAAACGGATTCATCATGGACTGGGCCAGTTGCGGGCCCATCTGCAGGGCCGGGTTGAGCCCGACCGCGTGCCGCAGGTAGTCCTCGAACTGCCTCTGCGATTTGAGGAAGGCTTCCAAGGCCTGATTAAAGTATTTCTCCACGAAATCGCTTACTAATTGCTCATTCGTGCGGATGAGCTTGTGCAGCAGGGCGTCGGGAAAGACGGAGAGCTTGAGCGGGTCCTGGTCGAGGATGATCTGGGCCAGCACCTTGCCGGTGATGTCCTCACCGGTTTTCGAATCGGTCACCCGGATGTCCTGGCCGCCGCGGATCAACTCGTGGATCTGCTCGAGCGTGACGTGGCGCGAGTGGGTGGCGTCGTAGTACCGCCGATTCGGATATTTGCGAATATCCAGCGGCTCGGCGGGGGTGCGGGCGTCGGTTTGCGGGGTGGGGTCGCTCATGCGGATACCGTACCAAAACAATACGCAATCGCAAAATACATCGTTCTTAACAACGCATTAAGGCTCATGAAAGACGAAAAAATGCAGTGTAGGCCGCGGATGTGACATGATAAAGCATGTAATGATATGCAAACGCAAAAATTGCCTTGTAGGGCCGGCCCTTGGTCGCTAGACTCGGGGTTGGCGGCCGCGAGCCGTGGCCGCTCAGGGAGTCGGCATCATGGACCTTTCAGGCGCGGTGGCGGTCGTGACCGGGGCGGGCAGCGGGATCGGCCGATCGATCGGCCAGATGCTGGGGCAGCGCGGCGCGAAGGCCGTCGCGCTGGTCGATGTCGCCGAGTCGGTGAAGGAGGTGGCCAAGGAATTGAGCGCCGCGTGTAAAGGCGGGGCCTTCGAGCCGATGGTCGGCGACACGACCGACGCCGCGTTCCGTGTCGCGTGCTTCGATCAACTGATCGAGCAGCACGGACGGCCGACGATCTGCGTGCCCGCCGCCGGCATCACGCGCGACGCGCTGGCGGTGAAGATCGACAAAGACACCGGCAAGGCGAAGCTTTACCCGATCGAACACTTCCGCCAGGTGCTGGAGATCAACCTGATCGCGCCGACCTACTGGGCGCTGGAGATGATCGGCCGCATCGCCGAGGCGCGCAAAGCGGACGGCAAGAAGGCCTGGCAGCCCGAAGAGGGCGTGCAGGGCGTCATCGTGATGATCGGCTCGGTGTCGTCGGAGGGCAACAGGGGCCAGATCAGCTACGCCGCGACCAAGCGCGGGCTCGTCGGCGTGTCCAACACCCTCGCGAAAGAGGCGATGTTCCACGGCATCAAGAGCGTCGTGGTGCACCCGGGCTACACCGGCACGCCGATGGTCAAAGCGATGGGCGACGAGCTGGTCGAGAACTTCGTCAAGCCCAACACCCAGCTCAAGCGGCTGATCGAGCCGGAAGAGATCGCCGATGCGGTCGGCTTCTGCATCGGCAACGACGCGATCTTCGGCGAGGTCTGGCCCAACGCGGGCTGGCACCCCCAGCCGTGATGGATTGAACCCGAACCCCGTTTAGCCAGCAGAAAGAACCACCCATGCCTGCCTCGACAACCAACGCCGTGACCACCACCGTGGATGCCAATGAAGCGGTTGCTCATGTCGCCCACAAGCTCAGCGAGGTGGCGGTGATCTATCCGATCACGCCGTCGTCCCCGATGGGTGAGTTTGCCGACCAGTGGTCGGCGATGGGGCGTAAGAACCTATGGGGCGACGTGCCGCGGGTCGTCGAGATGCAGTCCGAAGGCGGGGCGGCGGGGGCGGTGCATGGCGTGCTGCAGGCCGGGTCGCTGGCGACGACGTTCACCGCGTCGCAGGGCCTGCTGCTGATGATCCCGAACATGTACAAGATCGCCGGGGAATTGACGCCGTTCGTCATGCACGTCGCCGCACGCACCCTCGCGACGCACGCGCTGTCGATCTTCGGCGACCACAGCGACGTGATGGCCTGCCGGCAGACGGGGTTCGTGATGCTCGCGTCCAACAGCGTGCAGGAGGCGCACGACCTGGCCGCGATCAGCCACGCCGCCACGCTCAAGCTCTCGCTGCCGGTGATGCACTTCTTCGATGGTTTCCGCACCTCGCACGAGGTGCAGAAGATCAGCGTGATCGACGACGCGGTGCTGCGTGATCTGATGGACGAGGAAGCGATCGCCGCGTTCCGCGCCAAGGCGCTGTCACCCGATCACCCGACGCTCAAAGGCACCGCCCAGAACCCGGATGTCTTCTTCCAGACCCGCGAGGCGGCCAACCCGTACTACGATCGCGCCCCCGGAATGATTCAGCAGGTGATGGACCGGTTCGCGGAGCTGACCGGCCGGGCCTACAAGCTGTATGAATACGAGGGCGCGCCCGATGCCGAGCGCGTGATCGTCATCATGGGTTCGGGCGCGGAGACCGCGGCGTCCACCGCGCTGGCGCTCGCCGATCGCGGCGAAAAGGTCGGGGTGCTGAAGGTGCGGATGTTCCGGCCGATGTGTGTCGATTCGTTGCTGGGCGCGATCCCGGACAGCGTTAAGTCGATCGCGGTGCTCGACCGCACGAAAGAGCCCGGCACGCCCGGTGAGCCGTTGTATCTGGAACTGGTCGCGGCGTACGACCAGGGCGAGGCGTTGGGCAAGCTCAACGCGAAGAAGCCGCGCATCGTAGGCGGTCGTTACGGGCTCTCCAGCAAGGAGTTTTCGCCGGGCATGGTCAAGGCGGTGTTCGAAGAATTGGCGAAGCCCAAACCGAAGCAGCAGTTCACCGTGGGCATCCTCGATGATGTGACCAGGCTGTCGCTGGACTGGGACCCGGGCTTTGCGCTGGACGCGGACGAGACGTTCTGTGCCGTGTTCTACGGCCTGGGCGCGGACGGCACGGTCGGCGCGAATAAGAACACCATCAAGATCATCGGCGAAGAGACGGAGAACTTCGGGCAGGGCTACTTCGTCTATGACTCGAAGAAGTCGGGCGCGATGACCACCTCGCACCTGCGCTTCGGCCCGCGGCCGATCCGCAGCCCCTACCTCATCACCAAAGCCAATTTCGTCGGTTGCCATCAGTTCCTGTTCCTGGATCGGATGGACGTGCTGGAACTGGCCGAGGACGGGGCGGTGTTGCTGCTCAACGCGCCGTATCCGGCGGACCAGGTCTGGTCGAAGCTGCCGCGGCCGGTGCAGCAGACAATCATCAACAAGAAGCTGAAGGTTTATGTGATCGATGCGCTGAAGGTCGCGCGCGAGGCGGACATGGGCAGCCGCATCAACACGATCATGCAGACTTGTTTCTTCGCCATCTCCGGCGTGCTGCCCGCGGAAGAAGCCATTGGCAAGATCAAGCAGTCGATCGAGAAGACCTACGGCAAGAAGGGCCCGGAGATCGTGCGGCGGAACTTCGAGGCGGTCGATGCGACGCTGGCGAACCTGCACGAGCTGCCGATCCCCGACGCGGCGGATTCGCAAATCGGCATGCGCCCGGTCGTGCCGGCGGCGGCGCCGGACTTCGTGCAGCGGATCACCGCGAAGATCATGGCGGGCGAGGGCGACCTGCTGCCGGTCAGCGCGCTGCCGGCCGACGGCGTGTGGCCGACCGACACCGCGCGGTGGGAGAAGCGGGGCATCGCCGCGGAAATCCCGATCTGGGACGAATCGGTCTGCATCCAGTGCAACAAGTGCGCGATGGTCTGCCCGCACGCCGCGATCCGCGCCAAGGCCTACGAGCCCAACGGGCACGATGCGCCCGACACGTTCAAGTCCGTGGATTACAAGGCCCCGGACCTGCGCGGGCTTAAGTACACCATCCAGGTCGCGCCCGATGACTGCACGGGCTGCAACCTCTGCGTGATGGTCTGCCCCGCGAAGAACAAGGCCGAGCCCCGGCTCAAGGCGATCAACATGTCGGATCGGCTCGAACACCTCGACGCCGAGCGGGCGAACTATGAGCACTTCCTCGACCTGCCCGACACGCCGCGCGACCGGATCGTCCGCCTCGACACCAAGGGCGCGCAGTTCCTGCGGCCGCTCTTCGAGTACAGCGGGGCGTGCGCCGGCTGCGGCGAGACGCCTTACCTCAAGCTGCTCACGCAACTGTTCGGCGACCGCATGATGATCGCCAACGCCACCGGTTGCTCCTCCATCTACGGCGGGAACCTGCCCACCACACCGTATGCCCAGGATGAAAACGGCCGTGGGCCTACGTGGTGCAACTCGCTCTTCGAAGACAACGCGGAGTTCGGCTACGGCATGCGGCTGGCGACCGATGCCCAGCGTGCCCAGGCGGTGACGCTGCTGCAGGAGCTGCGCGGCGAGATCGGCGAAGACCTCGCGTCGCAACTGGTCGAGGGGCTGGACCTCGCCGGGGTGCATGGCGAGATCGACGCGCAGCGCGGCCGCATCAAGACGCTGCGTGAGCGGCTGGGCACGATCGACGGCCCCGCGGCCAGGCGGCTGCTCACGCTGGCCGACCAGCTCGCCACCCGCAGCGTGTGGATCATCGGCGGCGACGGGTGGGCGTATGACATCGGCTACGGCGGTCTGGATCACGTGCTCGCCCAGCCGCACAACGTCAACATCCTCGTCCTTGACACCGAGGTCTATTCCAACACCGGCGGCCAGCAATCCAAGAGCACGCCGCTGGGCGCGGCCGCGAAGTTCGCCGCGGCGGGCAAGGCGATCCACAAGAAAGACCTGGGCCTGATGGCGATGAGCTACGGGCACGTCTATGTCGCGTCGGTCGCGATGGGCGCGAAGGACAACCAGACGGTGCAGGCGTTCATGGAAGCCGAGAGCTACGACGGCCCGTCGCTGATCATCGCCTACAGCCACTGCATCGCGCACGGCTACGACCTGAAATACGGGTTGGACCAGCAGCGGCTGGCGGTGGAGTCGGGCGTATGGCCTCTGTATCGGTTCGACCCGCGTCGCGTGGCGGCGGGCGAAGCGCCGCTGCAGATCGACAGCGGGCCGATCAAGGCGAAGGTGCGGGATTATCACGCCAACGAGACGCGTTTCCGCATGGTGCAGAAGTTGGACCCGGCGCGGTATGCGGCGTTGGAGGCGCAGTCTGAGCGCGAATCGGCCGCGCGGGTGGAGTTGTACAAGCAGTTGGCGAGCGTGAAGTACGGCGGGAGAGAAACGGCGGTCGCCGAGTCGGCCGCGGTCTGATCGGTCAACTAACCAAGGGTTTGAACATGGACCTGACCACGCGATATCTCGGTCTTGAATTGAAGAACCCGTGCATGCCCGGCGCTTCGCCGCTGGTCGCCGATTTGGACACCGTGCGTCGGCTGGAGGACGCCGGGGCCGCGGCGATCGTGCTCTACTCGCTGTTCGAGGAGCAGATCGTGCAGGAGCAGGTGGCGAGCGCCCGCGCCCGGCACACCGAGCAGAGCTTCGCCGAGGCGCTGTCGTACCTGCCGGACCCGGAGGACTTCCGCCTCGGGCCCGATGAGTATCTGGCTTTGATCGGCAAGGTGAAGGACGCGGTGTCGGTGCCGGTCATCGCGTCGCTCAACGGATCGAGCCCCAGCGGCTGGGTGCGGTACGCGAAGCAGATCGAGCAGGCCGGCGCCGACGCATTGGAGCTGAACACCTACGAGCTGGCTCATTCGCTCAACGACAGCAGCGAGCAGATCGAGCAGCACACGGTCGATCTTGTGACCGAGATGCGTGCGGCGACGCGGATCCCCTTCGCGGTGAAGCTGCTGCCGGTGTACGCGGGGTTGCCGGCATTCGCGTCGCGTCTGGCGGATGCGGGGGCGCACGGGCTGGTGCTCTTTAACCGCATGTATCACCCGAGCATCGATCTGGAAGAGTTGGAGATGCACGCGGTGCATCCGCTGTCTCACCCGGGCGAGTTGTCGGTGCGGCTGCGGTGGTTGGGGATGATCTCGCCGCGGGTCGCGCTGTCGCTGGCGTGTTCGGGCGGGGTGCATTCGGCGGAAGGGGCGCTGCGGGCGCTGATGTGCGGCGCGGATGTGGTGCAGGTGGTTTCCGCGCTGCTGCGTCACGGGCCGGACTACCTGGGCATCATCATCCAGGGCATCGAGAGCTGGCTGGAGGAGAAGCAATACAACTCGCTCAGTGAGTTGCGGGGATCGATGAGCCTGCTGCGCTGCCCCGACCCGCGCGCCTACACCCGCGTCAACTACATCCAGACGCTGCGGGCGTGGGATTGAGCGTCCCCGTCGGACCGACGCTGTTTGACAATGGGGGATTTCCCGATAATCTGGATGAGAATATCTAGATGTCCAGATGTCAATTTATCCACCTTGCTTGGGAAAACCCCCGGTGCAGCTCGCTCAAACCGTCGAATACGCCCTCCGGGCCGTGGTCTGGCTGGCCCAGCACCGCGACACGCCGCAGACGACCAGCCAGATCGCCGAGGCGACCAAGATGCCGCCCAGCTACCTGTCCAAAGTGCTTCAAGCGCTGGGACGGGCCGATCTGGTCAGCGGCCAGCGTGGGTTGCATGGCGGGTTCAGCCTGCAGATCGACCCGGCGGACCTGACCATCCTGCAAGTGGTCAACGCCGTGGAACCGGTCCAGCGCATCCGCATCTGCCCGTTGGGCATCGATTCGCACGGCAGCAACCTCTGCGCCCTGCACCAGGCGCTCGACGACGCCATGGCTCAGGTGGAGCGCTGCTTCGCGGAACAGACCATCGGCCAGCTCATGGCCGAGCAACGCCCCAGCCAACCCTTGTGTGAACTGACGGTGAGCCCCAAGCCCGCCGTCTGACCGCTCTTTCTTTGCCCGCACCGACCGGATGCCGATCATGACCTCGCTTGCTTCAGACGATATCCAGACGAAAGACGATCCGCCCGCTTCCGCGCTCGACCGCTTCTCTTACGACGACGCGATCGTGCGTCAGTTTGTGACGGCCACGGTCGTCTGGGCGCTGGTCGCGATGTCGGCCGGGCTGCTGATCGCGCTGCAACTGGTGCTGCCTCACCTCTACCAGAACGTCCTGGCCGGGACGTGGGCGCCGGTTTGGCTCAAGGCGGCGGTCGAGGGCGTGCAGAGCATCGAGTACCTCACCTTCGCCCGCCTGCGTCCGGTGCATACCAACGCGGCGATCTTCGCCTTCGCCGGCAACGCGATCTTCGCGGCGATCTATTACTCCACGCAGCGGCTGTGCAAGGCCCGCATGTGGTCCGACAAGCTCAGCAAGCTGCACTTCTGGGGCTGGCAGCTCATCATCGTCCTGGCCGCGGTCACCCTGCCGCTGGGGATCACGCAGAGCAAAGAGTATGCGGAACTCGAGTGGCCGATCGATATCCTGATCGCTTTGGTGTGGGTCGGGTTCTTCGGCGTGAACTTCTTCATGACGCTGCGGCATCGGCGTGAGCGGCACATGTACGTCGCGCTGTGGTTCTACATCGCGACCATCGTCACGGTGGCGATCCTGCACGTGTTCAACAACCTGTGGATACCGCTGATCGCGATGGGCACCCCCGGGGATTGGTCGGGTTGGCTTAAGAGCTATCCGATCTACGCGGGCGTGCAGGACGCGTTTATGCAGTGGTGGTACGGGCACAACGCGGTCGCGTTCTTTCTGACCACGCCGTTCCTCGGGCTGATGTACTACTTCGTGCCCAAAGCCGCGAACCGCCCGGTGTTCAGCTATCGGCTGTCGATCGTCCACTTCTGGTCGCTGGTGTTCATCTACATCTGGGCCGGGCCGCACCACCTGCACTACACCGCGCTGCCGGACTGGGCCGCGTCCCTGGGCATGCTCTTTTCGCTGATGCTGTGGATGCCCTCGTGGGGCGGGGGGATCAACGGCCTGCTCACGCTGCGCGGCGCGTGGCACAAGGTCACCACCGACCCGGTGCTCAAGTTTTTTGTCGTCGGCATCACCTTCTACATGATGGCCACGTTCGAGGGCCCGATGCTCTCGATCAAGTCCGTGAACGCCCTGAGCCACTACAACGACTGGGGGATCGGTCACGTCCACGGCGCGGCGCTGGGCTGGAACGGGTTCATGACCTTCGGCATGATCTACTGGCTCGCGCCGCGACTGTTCCAGACGCAGATGTTCTCGAAGAAGCTGGCCGAGTGGCACTTCTGGCTGGGGACGATCGGCATCCTGCTCTACATCATCGCGATGTATGCCGCGGGCCTTACTCAGGGCCTGATGTGGCTGGCGATGGACGACCAGGGCCAGCTCACCTACCCCGACTTCGTGCGGACCGTCATGGCCATCGTGCCGATGTACTGGCTCCGCGTCATCGGCGGGGCGCTCTACCTGCTGGGCACGGCCCTGGGCGCTTACAACCTTGTCCGCACCTGGATGGCCCGGCCCAGGCAGTACGAGGAGCCGGTCATCGAGGCCGCGCCGCTCACGCCCGATTACCCGCGCGAGGCCCCGGCCGTGTCGCGGCTGGACGGCGTCACCGAGCTGGCGCACAAGCTCGACCGCTTCGCGCAGGCCAAGTGGCACCGCCGCTGGGAACGCCTGCCCTTGCGTTTCACCGTGTGGGTGATCGTCGCGGTGGCGGTCGCGTCGCTGTTTGAGATTATCCCGACGTTTGTCATCCGCTCGAACGTGCCGACGATCGCCAGCGTCACGCCTTACACCCCGCTGGAGCTGGTCGGACGCGACATCTACGTCTCCGAAGGCTGCTACAACTGCCACTCCCAGATGATCCGCCCGTTCTACTGGGAGACCAAGCGCTACGGCGAATACTCCA
>CAZTLX010000060.1:0-2226 GCA_964614575.1 uncultured Phycisphaeraceae bacterium
TAACAAGGTAGCCGTAGGGGAACCTGCGGCTGGATCACCTCCTTTCTACGGGATATACGTAGACATGGCCCCCGGAGATGGTTTATCCCCACCTCCGAAACCGGAAGCTTGCTTCCGGAGGGGAGCGATCCCCGCCATGGTCGTCAACACAACCTCGCCCCGCGAAAGCGGGACAACGCCCCGGCAACGCGGCGTCAAAGCAACACCCAACTGTTCACAGGCCAAAGAGCCAACAATCCAAAGCCCCGCTCGAAAGAGCGGGGTTTTTCATTGCGCCTTTGCAAATCTGGTCCGACTCCACAGAACCCCTCGGGCGTGCCGGCTTCGGCCGACATGCATGACCAAGCGTGCATGGCCGGCTAAAGCCGGCACGCCTGATACGCGCGTTTCACGCTGATCCGTCTGACCCTTCCGCGTCGGTCCGCAGGAATCGCCCGGGGTTCAGGATGCCGTGCGGGTCCAGCTCGGCTTTACGCCGACAGCGTGCGGCGTAGTCATCCGGCATCGGGGCGCAGACCGGCAAGTCCTCGGCACCGATCGGCGTGCGGTGCCAGACCCGGTACCCGCCGACCGGTTGGATCACATGCGCGATCTGCTCGTCCAGCCGCCGGGTCGCGTCGGGGTTCAATGGGCCGCCGACAAACACCGTGCCCTGCGCGGGGAAGGCCTCGACCTGCCGATCCGGATCGGTGCGCGGGTGCTCGGCCAAGGCCCGGCAGATAAACCCGCTGCTGTCGTTGGGCACCACGACCTCCACCATCGCGGGCACCACGCGTCGCCAGGCACCGCGCGTCCCCCGCCGCAGCCGATCACGCTCGAACGTGTCGCTGCCGGTGCCGATCGTCCGCACGCCCATCGTGCCCTGCAGCAGCGCTTCGAGGGAGCGCAGCTTGAGCATGCACGTGCCGCTGGACCCGAAAAACGCGAAGCGGCACACGTAGCGGTGGTCCTCCTTGGTCAGCATCAGCCAGGCCGGCTTCGCGTCGGTCGCCATCCACTTGGGCAGCAGGTCATCGATGCGCTGCGGGTTGTCCAGCGACAGGTCCACGCCCAGCGTCCCCGGTGGCATGGCGTGGACGCGCAGCGTGGCCTCGGTGATCACGCCCAATTCACCGAGCCCGCCGATGACCGCGTTCATCAGGCCGGGATGCGCCGGTGGGCCAGTATCGTCTCGTGCGAGGGTGTGGGTCCGGCCCAGGCCGTCGACCAGGATGAGCCGCTGCACCAGCTCGCGCGTCGGTCCGAAGCCGATCTGCAGCGGGCCGTTGACGTTTTGCGCCAGCACCTCGCCCACGGTCATGTCATCGTCGGCATCGATCGCCAGAAACTGACCCGCCGAGGCCAGCGCGCGATGCAGATCGCCGATCGTGCAGCCCGCCGCGACCCGAACCATCATCTGTGGGATATCGTGCTCGATCACCCCGCCGCGCTGCCGCAGCCTGGTGTGTGGCTCGGGGGGGGCTTCGCCGAGTTCTTCGTGGGCAACGCCGTAATCAACGATGGGCACCGCGCTGTCAATCGCCTCGGTAATCGCCTCGACCACCTGCTGCGAGGTCGTCGCTTCGATCGTCTTGATGGTCGTGGCCTGGAGCATGGTCCAACCTGCTTGCTGTTTTCTCGGCACATCCCTGTACCGATCACTTGGTCCCCATCCGCTGCATTCTAGCCATCCATCTGCCTCACGCGCCGCGGGCGTGCATCGGCGCGTGGTTCGCGGCGTGCGTTGGGCTCAGCGTATGCCCTCGACCGATTTGTAACGGAAGGTGCGTTGCGAGTAATGGTCGTGGACGCGGCCGTGGGGCGAGGCGTGCAGGTGATCGTGGGTACGGGTGGTGGCACCGAGCCGTGTCGGGGTCTGGTAGCCGGTGATCAGCGTGGTCCCGCGGTCGTTGCGGTCGTAGTACCAGGGCAACTCGTCGCGCGGGGCGGTGGCGTGTCCCGCGGCCACGGCGGGGCTGTCGGTGGCCAGCGAGCGGGCTTCGCCGCGGGGGGTGTAGATCGGGGTCAGGTCGGGGTCGGTGTCGGGGGCCGCGGCGCAGCCCGGCAGCATCGACATCGCGCCGAGGAACACGACCGCCATCAGGATGAGAACGATGATTGCCCGTGACATAACAACCGAACCATGCCACAGGATAGCGCGGCGGGGGCCATCGCCCGGGCCGCTGGCGGTAAAATCTGTTTTTACAAGCGATTGCGAGATGCGGGCGGGCGGGTCGGGTCGCCGCG
>CAZTLX010000060.1:2236-20592 GCA_964614575.1 uncultured Phycisphaeraceae bacterium
ATCCGGTGCCGCGCGCAGCACCGGATGTTGCCCCTTGGCAACATGCCGCTGCGTAAGGCTTCCCGCGTTTATGCCGGCAGCGGCTGCCCCATCGCCCGAGCGATCGACACCCCCTGCAGCACCGCCGCCAGCCGCGCCACATCATTGACGTGCGCCTCGGTCAGGCCGTGCTGGAGCAGGCTCGCCTCGTGCGATTGGATGCAAAGCCCGCACCCGGCCAACACCGCGCACGCCATCGACATCAGCTCGAACATCACCTTGTCGGTCTTCGGCTGGGCCATACGCGTCATGCGCAGCCGTGCCGGCTGCCGGGTGTAGCTTTCCTTCTCCACCAGGTGGCGGAAGCGGTAGAAGGTGGTGTTCATGCCCATGATCGCGGCCGCGGCGCGGGCGTCATCAAACACCGCTTCACCGATCCCCGCCGCCTGCGCATCGGCGTGTACCGCGTCGGCCAGCACGCCGTCACGCAGGAACAACGCGGCGCAGCAGGCCGTGCCCCACACCTGCTCGGCCGAGAGGTTCTCCGGACGCAGCACCGCTTGCAGATTGAGCTTGAGGTCTTTGGCGGCTTCGGGCAATTCGTTGCGCAGCGCTTCGATCCGGGACATCGCTTTTCCTTGCCAATCAAGGGGAAGACAAGCCCCCGCGCGGGGAACGAGGGCTCCGGGAGGTTGGCGAATACGGGGGTCAGACGCTCAGCGTGGCGTCGCCCTTTTTCCAGTTGCAGGGGCACAACTCATCGGACTGCACGCCATCGATCACGCGCAAGGCTTCCTCGACGCTGCGACCGACGGACAGGTTGTTCACGTTCACCCACTGGATGATCCCGTTGGGGTCCACCAGGAAGCTGGCCCGCAGGCACACGCCCTCATCGGTCGTGATGCCCAGTTCGGTCGCCAGCTTCTGCGCGGCGATCAGCGGGTAGGGCAGCGTGCTCAGGTCCTCGTGGGACTGACGCCAGGCGAGGTGGGCGAATTCGTTGTCGGTCGAGCCGCCGATGAGTTGCACATCGCGATCGGCAAAGTCCCCGATGCGCTTGCCGAACTCGACCAGCTCGGTCGGGCACACGAAGGTGAAGTCCTTGGGGTAGAACAGGAAGAACTTCCACTTCCCGGCGTACGACGCGCTGGTGATTTTGGTCAGATCGTCCTGGGTCAGTCCGTTGCAGGCCTGGCAGGTGAAGTTGGGGAACGCTTGTCCGACGGTGAGCATGGTCCGATCCTCGGGGGTCAGGGGTGGGGAACAGCTGGTCACGGTCCGCCGACGGGCTCGTGACGTGTCTGGGGGTGTTCGGATAAAGCGGCGATACCGCATCGCGGCCGCAGCGCTTGTGGGTGGGCCAGAAAGATAGAACGGCTCTAACCAGAGGTCAAGGGCGAGGCGCGGAGGATACTGGCCGATATAGGCAGTAGCCCGCCGCGCTGTCGTGCCGGTGAGGGGGCATTGACAGTCGTGCCCGCGTAGGCGAACATAATCAGCAGATCAGGGCGTCCCGTGCGGCAATATTCCCTCGCGGTGTCCAATGGGTGATCCCTGATGAAAACAAATACAGCGAGTCAATCCGGGCCGACCGTGCCCTCCGTGCCCCCCGCGCCGCTTGTGGCCGCGCCATCTCGGCCCGCCGAGGCGTGGGTCGGGCGTGTGGCGATCGTCGCGGTCCTGCTGGCGATCGTGGCGTTGGGCGGCTCACGCCTGATGCACTTGATGGCCGACCCGCCGGTCCGCGGGCTGGGCCGGGTGGCCGCGTTTTATGGCGACCAGGGCGCGTGGTATGCCGGAAGCCTGTGGCTGACGGAGCACGGCGAGCTCTACATGCCCGATGACTACAACCCGGTGGTGGTCGTCCCGAAGATGCCGGTGGTGGTTGGTGTGCTGGCGACGGTGACGGGCATGGAGGTCTGGCTCGTGGCGAGGCTGATCACGGCGTTGCTGGTGCTGGTCGCCTCGGCGGCGTTGATGATCGCGCTGGCGCGGCGGGGCGGGGCGGGGGTCGCGCTGCTGGCGGGGCTGTTGCTGGTCGCCAGCTATCCGTTTTTCGTTTATAGCCGGCTGGCGCTGCTCGACGCGCCGGCGGTGTCGTGGGTGGTGATCGGGCTGGCCTTGCTGCTGGGCTGGCGAGAACGGCGGCCGACCTGGGCGACCATCGCCGCCGCCCTTGCGGGGTGCATCGCGGTGTTGACCAAATCCACCATGCTCGTGGCGATGCCGGCCTACCTCTTCGCCGCCGCCATGACGCCCAACCCCGGCCAGGCCCGCTGGCGCGATCCGTTGATCGTCGCGGGGCTAGGCCTGGGCGTCGTCGGGGGCTATGGCCTGGCGGTGTACACCTGGTTCTATGAAGACCTGGTGTTGTTCCGCGCCGCGAATGTCAGCCCCAAGAGCACCGACCCGATCGCCAACGCCATCCGCTTCCTCAAATCCGGCCGCGTCATGGGCGAGGGGTTCTGCATTCTTGCCGCCATCTGTGGCCCGTTGGCGCTGTGGCGCCGGCGGCAGCACCCCGTTTACCCGTGGGTCGTCGCCACCGCCGTCTGGGTGTTGCTGATGTCCTTGGCCGTGGCCACCAAGGGCAGCGATGTCACCCGCTATTACATCCCCCTGATCCCCGCGCTGGCCATCATCATTGCCGCGGCCGTCGCCGGTGGCCCGCCCCGCGCAGACGCGGCCGGCCGGGTGGTGCGGGCCGCGGGGTTTGCGGCCGCGCTGCTGATCGCGGGCCTGGGCAGCGCCTCGATCGTCCAATACCTGGCCCGACCCAGCTACACCTACCGAGATATGGGCGCGGACCTGGCCCGGCGCTTCGCGGAACTGGAGCCGGGGACGAACTGGGTGCTTTACGGCCCGTGGCCTAGCGGGGGCGTGGCGTTGGCGGCCGGCGTGCCGGCGCTGGGCATCCGCACCGAACCGGGCTGTGAGGTGCTCGAAGAACACACCCCCGCTTACCTGGTGACCCGCGGGCCTCGACAAACAAGCCTGACGCCGGATGAACTCGAAGCGGTCGAGCGCGACTTCAACTTCGGCGAGGAGATCACCTACTCCGTCCTGCCGGGCATGTTTGATGAGAACGACCCGTACTTTCACGTCGTCCGTCTGTTCCCCAAGTGAATGCCGCTGCGACGCCCTCCTGCCGGGGGTAAACGTGGCGATGGGGTGAGGCGGGATCGTCGTGTCGCCGGATCAATCCACCACGACGTGCTCTTCAAACGCGGCACGGTGCTGCTGCCACGCGGCGGCGTCCCAGGTCAGGTCGCCGCCCAGACAGTCGCTGGCCCGATACGCCATTTCCATGGTGTGGTGCGTGTTGTCGTGGGCGAACAGCGCCTGTCGGCCGAGCGGGACGAGGTTTGGCAGTTGCGTCAGGTGCTGGTCCACGACGTCCAGGTGCCGCTCGAAGCCTTGGTTGTAGGTCGGGTACACCTGCGGGATGCGTCGGGAGAAGGCGCGTTTGATCGGCACGTTGATCGGCAGGCCGACCTTCTTCATGCCATCACACACCCGCCGGGTCACTTCCTCATCAGACGCGGTCCACAGGTCGTCCCCCAGTGCGCAGGGCAGCTCAAAGCCCACGCCGGTCAGGCCCTTGGGCTCGGTCGCGGCGCTGTAGTTCTTGTTCTCGAAGGTGCGGGAGAAGGGCACCTCCAGGCCGGGGAAGTAGTGCGCGTCATACTCGGTGAAGTGGTCGGTCTCGAGGATGAGGTAATGCAGCACCATCGCCCGGTAGCCGAGCTTGCTCGTCGCTTCCATCACGTCCGGTGGTGGGGCGGGCACCAGCAGCTTCGCCAGCACGGTGATGGGGATGGTGGAGAAGACGAAGTCGGCGTCGAGCGTTTGGCCGGGCGCGTCGGGCACGGTGGCCATGGGCGTGGTGGTGCCGTCCTCCTCATGATCGCCGCCGGTTATGGGCGTGGCGTGCAGTTGGATCCGGCCGTCGTCCTGCCGGACGATCTGGTGGATGCGGGTGGAGAGGCGGACCTCGCCGCCGAGCCGACGGACCTCCTCCGCCATCGCGTCGCTGATCTGCCCGTAGCCCTTGCGCGGGTAGTAGAAGATGCCCGCGCCCTCGGTCTTGAAGCCGGGCACGAGGCTGAGCACCTTGCGCACCAGCTTGCCGATGCTGTCGGCCGAGACCCGCTTCTGCGCCTGGATCACCGAGATCTCCTCGGGCGGCAGGCCCCAGAGCTTGCGGGCATACGGGAAGTAGAACTCGTTGCAGATCGTCGAGCCCAGCCCGTCCTGCAGGGCCTCGGCAAACGAGGCGGGCGGGTTGTGCTTCTTGCGGATCGGCTTGCTGAGCAGGTCCCACCCGAAGCCGAAGATGAACGACGGCGGCAGGTGGGTCACCAGGTTCAGCGGGTTCAAGGGGAACTTGACGAATCGGCCCAGCAGGCTGATCCGCCCGTGCCGCGGACGCTCCATCAGGTCGTCGCCGAGCAGCGCGCGGATGTCGCCCATGATCTCGGGCGAAGTCGCCGGGTGCAGGCGGTGGCTGCCCTGGTCGAGGTAGAGACCGTCGGTCTCGAAGCTCGCGGCAATCCCGCCGACGTAAGGCTTCATCTCATAGACCACGACCTTCACATTCAGGTCGTCGCGGCGAAGCAGGCGCAGCGCCAGCGCCAGACCCGCCGGGCCGGCACCGAGGATCGCGATGCGTCGGGGTTGATCAGTCATGCGGTCTCCTGCAACGCGGGTTTGACGGGGGCCTCAATTACCGATGCGGGGCCACTTCCGTGACCAGCTCCGGGGGCGAGGTGAATGGCGGGGGCGGGGGCGGGTTCCTCGGCGGTGAGCACGCCGAAGGAGCGATAGTCCGAGGGCATCCGCTGGGCGATCTTGCGGATCAGTCCGTCGCTGATCATCCCGATCAGCAGCACCTGCAGCGCGGTGATGGTCAGGATCAGCGTCGTGGTCGAGACCACCGGGTGGCGCAGGATGTCCAAGGAGATCGCCCCCTCACGCTGCACGGCGAAGATCAGGTCGAGCGTGAACTTGCCCGCACCCAGCAGGAACAGCGTCGTCGCCAGCGGCACAAACACCCGCAGCGGGTTGAACAGCATCGACAGCCGCACCACGATCGTGATGAAGTTCACAAAGTCCCACGGCACGATCTTCGACTTGCCCACCCGCGGGTGGTAATCGATCGGGATGAACTTGACCAGCAACTGATCACTGAGCATCGCGACGGTGCAGGTCGTGGTGAACGAGAACCGCTCGGAGAGGATCGGCAGGTACTGCACGACACAGCTTCGGCGGAAGGCGCGCAGGCCCGAATTCAGGTCGGGGATCTTCTCGCCGGTCACGTGACTGGCCAGCTTGCGCAAGACCCACTTGGGGCCGCGGCGGATCAGCGGGATGTTCACGTTCGCGCCGGTCCGTGCGCCGACGACCATGTCCGCGTGGGCCAGCTCGGCGAGGATCTCGGGGATGCGTTCGATGGGGTAGGTGCCGTCGGCATCGGTGATGACGATGTTCTCATACCTCGCGGCTTTGATGCCGGTCTTGAGCGACGCGCCGTAGCCGCGGTTCTTCAGGCTGCGGATGACACGTGCGCCCGAGGCGTGGGCGGCGGCGGTGGTGCCGTCGCGTGAGCCGTCGTCCACGATCAGCACCTCGTGCTCGATCCCCGAGGCACCCATCACGTCGTGGACGCGCTGGATGACCTGGGCGATCGCGCCCTCTTCGTTGTACGCGGGGATCAGGATCGTGGCCGGCTCGGGGGTCTGTGGCATGGTGGCCTCCGCGGTCAGGACAAGGGGTCAGGGCGTGGGCAGCGGCGCCTGGCTCTGGGTCCGGGCGGTGAACAGCAGCTTCTTCTTGAGCAGGAAGTTCCACCAGAACACGATCGCGGTGGAGATCAGCTTGGAGTAGAGGTAATGCAGCCCGGCGTGCTCGGTCAGCAGCCAGATCAGCAGGACGTTGAGGCCCAGGCCCATCAGCGCGATGCTGGCATTGATGGTGAACTCGACGCGACGGTTGGCCACCCGCCGCTCGCTGAAGACCCAGCAGATGCTCAGGGTGTAGTTGGTCGTCAGGCCGCAGCAGAACGCCAGCACCGCCGAGATCAGGTAGTGGATGCCCGCGTACTCGGTGAACAGGAACAGCGCGGTAAAGTCCACCGCGAACGCCGCCAGCGCCACGAAGCCGTAGCGGAAGACCTGCACAAACGAATTGTTGGTCTTGCGACGGACCAGGGCATCGAGCATGGGGCGTGCCTCGCGGCCACCCGGCGTGGGCCGGGGCCGTGGATCGGGGGTTTTATCGGGCGGGCACCGCGCCAACGCTGCGGCGCGGGGATTACCCCCCGTGCTTCATCGGACAATCAGGCCGCTTCCTTGCGTGTTTTTGGGTTTGACAGCCCCGGCAAAGGCGGTTTTAATGTGTGGCTCAACTTCGTCGGCCCGACATGGCCGAAACTTCCCTGAACCGCGACGCCGTAGCCACGGCCGAGCCTCATCGAGGGCCCGCCCAAAAAGCGGGTAACCCATCTATGGCCAACTACACCGGCCCCAAGGTCAAGCTCTCCCGCCGTGTCGGCGTCCCCATCGCCGACCTGCCCAAGCACACCACCAAGCGCCAGCTCAACCCGCCGGGCGTCCACGGGTTCCGCGGCCGCCGGCTGCGCGACTACGGCGTCCGCCTCAACGAAAAACAGAAGCTCCGCTTCCACTACAACGTCCTCGAAAAACAGTTCCGCCTCTATGTCGAGAAGGCGGGACACATGAAGGGCAACACCGGCGATGTGCTCCTGCGCCTCCTCGAGCAGCGCCTCGACAACGTCATCCGCCGCCTGGGCTGGGCCCGCTCCATCTGGGCCGCCCGTCAGATCGTCAACCACGGCCACGTGCTGCTCAACGGACGTAAGACCGATATCGCCTCCTGCCAGGTGTCCGTCGGCGACGAGATCACCCTCAAGCCCGGCATCGCGAAGCTGGTCCGCGAGAACCTCGAATCACTCCCCGGCCACGAGGTGCCCGAGTGGCTGACCTTCGACCCGTCCTCGCTCACCGCCAAGGTCGTCGCGGTGCCGACGCCGGATCAGGTCCCGTTCGATGTGAACATGAACCTGATCATCGAGTTCTACCGCTAAGCCCCCCGGAAGTTGTTCCCGAAAGCTCATCGCGGAAAAATCGTTCTTCAAGAACCCGCTCCCCCGAGCGGGTTTTTCTCTAACATAGCGGCCCATCCCGATCCGGAAGCTGTGTATGCCGAGCAAGCGAAAGAACGCCGGAACCCTCGTGATCAGCCGCAAGTGGGCGCTACGCAGCGCGGGCGTGCTGCTTCTCACGCTCGCGGGGTTGCTGTTTTTCTTCTCGTCGTTGTCGTTCCGGATGTGCGGCGTGCTGTTCGCCATCGGCCTGGGCTGCATCATCTGGGCCGAGTTCACCGAGGACTAATGCGATTACTTGCTTAGCCCGGCCGCTTTGCGGAGCATGCCGAGTTCTTTGCGGTCGAGGGGGCGCCATTGGCCGCGGGCGATGCCGCGGAGCTTGAGCGGGCCCAGCGCGGTGCGTTCGAGGCGGCGGACCTTGAGGCCGACGCGGGCGAGCAGGCGGCGGATCTCGCGGTTCTGTCCCTCGGCCAACGTGATCTCCAGGATCGTCTTGTCGCCCGCGGTGCGGTCGATCTGGTGCTTGACGATGCGGACCGATTCCATCGCGGCCCGTTTGACTTTGCTGCCGCGGTCGTGGGCCAGCAGCAGTCCCTTGCGGAGTCGGGCCAGGTCTTTTTCTTCGAGTCGGCCGCGGACGACGACGCGGTAGCGCTTGGTCACTTCGTAGCGCGGGTGGGTCAGGCGGTTGGCCAGCTCGCCGTCGTTGGTCAGCAGCAAGAGCCCGGTGGAGTCGGCGTCGAGCCGGCCCACGGCAAAGAGCCGTTGCTTGAGCGGCATATCGACCAGGTCCAGCACGGTGGGGCGGCCTTGCGGGTCGTGGCTGGTCGAGATCACGTTTCGCGGCTTGTTGACCAGCAGGTACACCGGCTTGTGTGCCCCGCCGGTGAGTGATTTGCTGGTCTTGCGCTGGATCGGTTGGCCATCGACCTCGACGCGGTCGGCCGTGGGATCGACCCACGCGGGCAGGGCCGCGACGGTCTGCCCGTTCACCCGCACCCGGCCTTCCTCGATCATCGCCTCGCAGTCGCGGCGGGAGGCAACCCCGGCCTCGGCCATGGCTTTCTGAAGCCGGATGCCGCGGGAGGCGTCGGTGAGCTCGGCGGGGATGTCGGGGTGATCGGCAGCCATCGGGGGTGGCTCGATCATATACGACATCCGCGGCAGGGGGCGTCGCGATACGGGCGGCGTCGGCTACGGCACGAGCAGCAGGTAGCCCGCCACGCCCAGCGCCAGGCCCACGGCCACGCCAACCAACCCGAGTACCCGCCGCCTGGGCAGGCTCAGCAGCAGGATCACGCCGGAGAGCGAGGCGATGATGAGCATGACCGCCGCCGCGTCGATCATCAGCCACCACCCGCCGCTGTCCTCGCCCCTGTGCAGCGCGGTCAGCAGGCCCAGCACGCGCGGCTCCTCGATCGTCGCCTCGCCCTTGCCCGTCGCCGGGTCCAGCATCACCGATGCAAAATAGCCCGGCCCGCGGAAGTCCACCCCGACCCAACCCGCTTCCCGGTCCACCGCATCCACCCGCCCACGCAGGCCCAGCGTCGCGCGCAGGGTCTCGGCCAGGGCGAGGTCGTCCGCCAGCATCGCGCGGTCCACTTCAATCGGCTCGAATCGGCGCTGCGGCTCGTCGAGCCCGAACCAACCGGGATGATTGAGCATGAACCCCGTGGCCGAGAAGAAGAGCACCGACAGCAGCGCAAACATCGTGAGATACACATGCACGCTGCGGGTCAGCAGCAGGGCCTGTTTGCGCCACGGGCGTCGTCGGTGGGGCGGGGCGCTCATCGCCCACTCTCACCACCTGCCGGCGTGATGCTGATCGCCCCGAGTTCGGACTTGCCGGTGGCTTCGGCCTTGGCCGCCGCCTTGCCGATCTTGAACGGCACACTGACCTGCTCCCGCCCGCCCTTCTCGCGGGCCGCCTCCACGTGCAGCGTGTAGTCGCCGGTCGCCAGCGTTTTGCCATCGAATCCGCGGCCGTCCCAGCTAAGACTGTAGCTGCCGGGCTGGCGGGTCGCCCGGGTGACGGCATCGATCTTTTCCTGATCAAGCTCGCGTGCGGCGCGCGTCCATTGCCGCAGGTCGCGGTGGTACTTCGGGTCGTCCCCCCAAAGGGCCGGCACCGAGACGATTTGGTCTTGCGCGTCGGTGATCCACACCGCGACGTACGGCCGCAGATAGCGTCTGACGTCGAGCGCCGGCAGTTCGAGCGCGATGTTGAACGCCGCGGCACCCGGCCCCTTGGCATCGGGGATCGCCGGGGCATCGGGCATCGCGTCTTCGGGCCATGCTTTGCTCGCGGCCACGCGGCCCTCGCGATCCACCAGCAGGCCCTCCACGCCCGGCAACCGATTGAGCAACGCCAGGCCGTCGGCCACGCCAAGCACGGACACGGCCGTGGCCACCGCGTCGGCGGTGACCGTTTGCTCCGCGAGGACCGTGACGGAGAGGACCACGTCCACCGGCCGGGCGGTGCGTGGGTCGAGGATGTGGCTGAAATGCTGATCGCCGACGTCGAACCCGCGCGCATAAGGCCCGCTGGTCGCGATCCCGCCGCGGGATAGCTTGAGCGTGGTCAAGGGGGCATCGTTGTCGGCCGGGGCCTGGGGGTTGGTGATCGCGATCTGCCAGACGTGCGCGTGGCCCGGCCGATGCCACGCCCGCATATCGCCGCCGATGTCCAGCAGGATCGCGGAGACGCCGGGCGACGCCTGGGCGGCGACCGTCACCGCGCGATCCAGGATGTAGCCCTTGGCCAGCCCGTCGATCCGCAGCGGACCCGCCGCCAGCCGCGTCGCCAGGCGCGTGTCGCGGTCGATGCGCACGCTGGGTCGGTTGATCTGTCGCGCCAGGTCCGACAGCTCGTCATCGCTGGGCACTTTGCCTTCTTTGGCCGCCCGCTCCCAACGGTCGAACGCCGGGCCGATCGCCGGGTTAAAGGCCCCGTCGCTGCGCCGCCGCCACTGCTCGGCCTCCCAGAGCACCTCCGCCAGCGCCGGCGAGACCACCAGCGGCGTGTCCTGACGGTTGAGCAGGCTGATCTGACTGTTTTCGTCCCAGGTGTTGAGGACCTGGTTGAGCCGCTCGATCTCCCGGAGCACCGCCAATTCGACCGCCTCGGCCTCGGCCGGGTCCGTCGCGATCACCGAAAGATCAAGCGACGTCCCCAGCACATGATCGTGGTGGAAACGGATCGGCTCGGGGGGCGGTGTCTGGCCCCGGGCCGCGGTCGGCATCGCCGCGACCCAGACCACCAGCGGGACGAGCATGCGTCGGAAGCTTTTCATGACTTGCACCGTACACCGTTCCGTGCGTCGGGGCCGCAATGAGGAACAACGCTTAAGAAGCATAGCGCATTGCGTGGCGTCGGGTGGTTGGCCGCATCAACCAAACTCATCGCCGCGGAAACTGGTGCCCAGGTAAAGCTGCTTTACCTTCTCATCGTTGATGATCTGCTTGGGCGTGCCCTCAAAGAAGACCTGGCCCTCGCTGATCAGGTACGCCCGGTCGCAGACCGCGAGGATGTGGTGGACGTTGTGGTCGGTCACCAGCATCGCGATGTTGTGCTCGGCCCGCAGCTTGCGGATCTCGGTCTGCAGCTCCTGCACCGCCACCGGATCGACACCGCTAAACGGCTCGTCGAGCAGGATGAGCTGCGGCTCGGTGATCAGGGCGCGGGCGATCTCGAGCTTGCGGCGTTCGCCGCCCGAGAGCGTGCGGGCCGCCTGCTTGCGGCACTTGGTCAGGTCGAACTGGGCCATCAGCTCCTCGGCCCGGGCCTTGCGGGCCCGCCGCCGCAGGCCGGTCGTCTCGAGGATCGCGTGCAGGTTCTGCTCGACGCTCAGGCGTTGGAAGACCGAGGGCTCCTGCGCTAGGTAGCCCATGCCCCGCTGGGCGCGCTGGTACATCGGCAGCTTGGTCACGTCCTGCCCGTTGAAGATGACCTGTCCGCCCTCGGGGCTGATCATGCCGATCGCCATGCGGAAGCTGGTGGTCTTGCCCGCGCCGTTGCGGCCGAGCAGCCCGACGATCTCGCCCTCGCTGACATCAAACGACACGTCATCGACGACGGTGCGGCCGCTGTAGGACTTGAGCAGGTGCTGGGCTTTGAGGATAAACATCGCGGCCGGACATGGTAGCGGTAGAGACGCTGCGCCGTTGGGCGCGGCCTCATAATTTCATGCGGCCCGACGCGGATCAACGGGTCTGCGCCTCGCCCGTCACCCCCGAGCTCATCGGGGCTAGCCGATCATTCGCGGCCAACGCCTGGCGGCGGAGCACGTTTTATCGAGGCCGGCGGCGGGGGACACCGCGCAGGACGTATTCGCGGCCGATCCGCGGCTTGCAGGTGCGGTGCATGGCGGCGTCTGGGGCCCGGCGTTGGACGCGGCGCGATCCGGACCGCCGAGCCTTGGCGGATACGGGGGCGAAACAACTGGCGGTGGGCCGCGGGGCGGTTTTGGCCGGGTTCGGGTTACCATACGTGCATGCGTCGGCATGGACGGGCAAGATTTCGCACCCCGGTGAGCGGTTTCACCCTCATCGAGCTGCTCGTGGTCATCAGCATCATCGCGTTGCTGGTGGGCATCCTGCTGCCGGTGATCGGGTTGGCGCGTGAGTCGGGGCGGCAGGCGAATTGCCTGGCCAATCAGCGCACCATCGCGCAAGGCTGGCTGATCTCCCTGGCGGATCGGGGCTGGATCATCCCGGATAATTCCAGGAAGTTCTTCCCCGATGAGCTGCCGGGGTGGTCGCAAGTCCTCCAGGAATATTTCCCGCAAGCGCCGAACCTGTTTTTAACCGGCGCGAAAAGCTTCAACGCCTGCCCGGCGATCCAGAACCGTTACGGCCAAGAGCATTACTACTTCCCCAGCGCTCCGCCCCAGAGGAACTGGGGCTACGCGTTCAACATCTGGTGGCGGGATGGCGCGTCCGGCTTCGGCAATGATAAGCCAAACCGGACTTTCTTTAACGCCGGCAAGTCCTTTGATGCGATCCGCAGCACCAGCCGCTACCCGCTCTTCGTGGACCCGTGCATCAAGCCCGACGGGCCGGGGTATTTTTGGGGACACAACGAAACCCCAGTCTGGGGCATGCCCTGGAGCACGCCCTCGCTCGGCTTCGGCCAGCCGCACGGCGAAGTCGGGAACGCGTCGTTTGCCGACGGCTCGGCGCACTCGGTCACGCGGGAGCAGGTGATGGACGGCGCCACCACGTCAGCACCGTACCGCGCCCCGTTTTTCGCGAACCACTGATTCCGGTTCCAGTGATATGCCTGATCAACGCCGACCACGCCGCAGCAGCAGGCTGGTGACCATCGAAGCGGTGAGGGCGGCGCTGCCCGGCTCGGGGACGGGGACGGGCGTGAAGCGCAGGGCGAACTGATAGTCCTGCGAGCCCTTCGCCCATGCGGCCAGGCCGGGGTCGTTGGGGACGTCGATCGCGATATGAACGGAATGGTTATAGGTCGCGCCGCCCTCGAACAGTTCATCGGTGCGGATGATGTCGCCCAGGTGATCGGGTGCATGAATCGCGATCGTGTCGTCCAGGTGCGTTTGCGGTTTGATGAAGTTGGGGAAGGCGAAGTAAGTAAAGGTGACGGGCCCGTCGAGCGAATACCAGGGAAAAACGAAAGCCGCGTCATCGGGTGAGGTGTCGAAATCCAGCCCGTGGAAGGCGCCGGCCTGAAACACCGCGTTGGAATCGAGACGGCCCAGTTCGATGATCAGCCCGGTCCAATCAACCCCGGTCCGATTGCGAAAAGTCGTGTCGAGACTGTATTCGGTGCCGCCGGCGCTGTTCGCCACGTCATAGGCCACCGTAATCGGAGCGGTAGCCGTCCATATCGCAAGGAGGTTGAGCTGATTATCGCTGTCGGCGGGATCGCTTAAGACGGTGGACCCGTTGACATTGTTATCCGGGCTGTTGAGGGGGCTGATGATGATCGGGCCGCCGTGGTTGACGCTGCCGCCACTGGCGTCGGCGACGCTGGCGGAGACGATCTGCCCCGCACCGGCCCCACCGGCCAGGCCGAGCGACATCACCGCGGCGAAGCTGATCTTGCGTGCGTCAAACCACCTCAAACCGGGCTTCCTTCTCCCCCATCGCCTGCATGCTCTGGTGAAACTTTTAGCGAAGCGTTAATAGTTTACCCCATGCCGGGCGAAATGCCACAACTAATGTATACCCTTGGTTGCTCCGATTGGTGTTCGGGTTATGATTGGATGCTCCGGGACGGCGTCGTCCTGGGTTTCACTTCTCCTCATCGGGAGCATTTTGATGTCATACCCCTCGGATGTGAACGTCGTTGTGGATGGATTTGCCGGCGATGGACAGGAAATGGATTATATGACCGCGTCAAACCCGCCTCAGTATGAGAAGGACCTGTCGGACACGAACGGCTATATGCATATCAGTTTCAAGCGGAATTCCGCGGGGACCAACTGGGATCTGATCGTCTATGACAACGGCAAGTTCTTCTGGGGTACGCGAACGCCCGCGGCGGATGATCCGATCGGGAATTATCAAGACAGCGGCACGCAGACGGCCACGGTGCAGGAGACTTAATCAAAGGGCCTCACCGGCGAACGATCGACCAGACGCGGATCGGCGGGGAACGCGCCGATCCCCGCGGCGTGAGCGTAGAGCCAGGCCTGCCGGTGATCGAGCCAGCAGGCATCGGAGACCTTGGGCAGCCGCAGCCCCAACACCTCCCGCCCGTCGGGCCATTCGTTGAGCCGGCTGGTGGGCGTTGACAGGTTCAGGCCCCGGCTGCCCTCGGTTTGCCAGATGACCCCGGTGGTCTGGTACGGCAGCGGGGTCGGTTGTCCGGTCTCCAGGTCCAGAAGCCATTGGCGCTTCGCGGTCCGGACCAACACGGTGCCTCGCGAGGGCTTGCCCAGGTAATCGATCGGATCGTCGGCTTTGAACAGCGAGGTCAGCCGTGCGGGGTCCGCCGGGTCGTCCGGGCGGATCGTGACCAGGCGGGTCGGGTCATCCCGGGCGAGGGCGATGACCCGAGGCCCAACCCCCGCGGAGGACGCAACTCGCCGCAGCGGCCGTTGGATCGGCAGCGTGCGGACGGTCTGCCCGCTCGGCGTGTGATAAAGCACCGCCGGCTGCTCGCCCGTCGCGATCAGGTCGTGCGTGTCATCCACGACCGTGATGTCGGTGATGGCGTGGGTGATCTGTTGCGTGACGACCTGCCCCGAAGCCGCATCAAGCACGGCCCACCCGGTGCCGCCACGCACCAGCAGCCGCCCACGGGCATCATCCGCTTCAAGTTCCACCGGGGCGATATCGTCGAGGGTGATGTGCCAGGCCGGCTGGTGATCGGTGAGGCGTGCGGCACGGATGGCGTGGGGGAAGGCGACCAGCGCGACCCTGCGCTGCTGATCGAACAGCGTCAGGCTTGCGGCCGTGCCGTCATGCGTCCGCAGCGCATCGTTCAGCGCCCAGGCGGAGCCGGCCAGGTCCCAGGCTTTGATCTGCCGCGAGGCCCCCGCGATCAGCCAGCCATCGTCCCGCACCGCAACCCATTCGACGATGCCTTCCATGCCGGGGAACGCGAAGACGGTCTGGGTCTCCGCCGTTGGCACCGCCACGAGCCTTCCCTCACCCCCCGCGAAAATCCACCCCCGGTGCAGCGCCAACGAGCGGACCGGTTGATCCGCCGCCAGCACACGCCGCACCGTCATCGTCGCGCCTTGATCGGCGGGATGAGGCTCGATCAGGACGACCCGGCCGGAGACCAGGCCGACCGCGATCTGTCGGTTGTCGGCGGTGACCGCGTCGGTGGGGGTATCGGGCAGCGTGATCGTGTGCGTGGTCCGGCCGTTGGCGTCAAAGAGCAGCATGCGTCCGGCTCGCTTCTCGAACATCCCGTCCCACGCCCCGGCCGTGAACGGAATCCGCGAGTCTTCGGCCCGGGGCAGGTGTTCCCGGGTCGCTGCGTCGGCGAGGTTGACGCGGCGGGTGGGTTGCGGGCGGTATGCCGAACTGCCCAGCATCAGCGTGTGTCCATGTTGATCCAGTGTGTTGGGGGTGCCGGTGCCGGGGAGCATGCCTTCGCCGATCACTTTGCCTTCGGCCACATCCCATACCATCCAACGCTCGAAATCACTTGTCACCAGACGACGCCCCGCGGCGACAAACGAGGCCTGAATGACGCGCGGCATCGGCAGGCGCACCGGTTCCGCTCGCGGCCGGCCCGGCGCGCTCAGGCGGTGCAGCCGGCCCAGCTCATCCACCGCCAGCAGATCGCCCTGCGGCGTCAGCGAAAACGCCTCGACGGCATGCTCGAAATCCTGCGACCAGGCGCTCGCATCCGCCTGCCGGTAAAGATATGCCCACTCGGCCCGGCGGTAAGCCGGGTCGCACGCCTCCAGTAGCGTGACCGCTTCGCCCCGACGCCCGGCATCGATCAGGCCCTGCGCGTGGGCGATCTGATTGAAGTACAGCGTGAGCTGGGCCCGCACCCGCTCGGCGTTGGCCTGCTGCTCGTTGGCGCGGGCGATGTCACGCTGCCGCTGGACCTGCACATACGACGCGACCGCCATGCCCAGCAGCACGGCCACCACCGCCGCCGCCGCCGTCACCGGTTGCCAGTGCTTGCGCAGCCGCCGCGCGGTGAGGTAGGACCAGGTCAGGGGCCGGGCCGTCACCGGCTCGTCGCGCAGGTAACGCCGCAGGTCCGCGGCAAACTCCTCGGCCGAAGCGTAGCGCTGCTCGGGTTGTTCGGCCAGGCCCTTGTCGAGGATCGCTTCGAGGTCGCGATCGATCTTGCGCGGGTGTTTGTCCGCGACGGCGCGCGGCCGACGCAGCGCGTGCTGATTCACCCGGTTCTCCAGCTCAAGGCGAGTGGTCCAAGGCTCGTAAGGCAGCTCGCCGAGCAGCGCCTCGAAGAGCATGAGCCCGACGCTGTAGAGGTCGCTGCGGGCGTCGATCAGATCGTGCTGCCCGCGCGCCTGCTCGGGGGCCATGTACGCCAGCGTGCCCAGCGGCGAGCCGTCGCGGCTGAGGCTCAGCTCGTCGTCATCGTCCGCGGTGGCCAGGCCGAAGTCGAGGATGTGCGGCTGGCCCTGCGGATCAATAAGGAGGTTGCTGGGTTTTAAGTCGCGGTGGATCACGCCGCAGCGGTGCGCGTAGCCGATGGCCTCAAGCAGCGACACGAAGAGGGTGAGGGTTTGGGTTCGAGTAAGGCCCCGCTGTCGGACGTATTCGTCCAGCGGCAGGCCCTCGATCTTTTCCATGATGTAGTAGTAGGTCCCGGCCCCGATCCCGCTGCCATACACCCGCGCGATGCCGGGGTGCTCCAGGCGGGAGGCGAGGCTGACCTCGCGCTCAAAGCGTTGCAAGGCCCGGCGCGAGCCCAGCGCGTGCGTGCCCAGCACCTTGAGCGCGACCTCGCGGTTCATGTTCAGGTCGTGGGCGTGCCAGACCGTCCCCATGCCCCCGCGGCCGAGCAGCTCGCCGATCTGATAGCCCTCCACGCGTGGTATCAGGACCTGTGCTTCCGGCGAGCCGACACCCCCCTCACTGACCGGCGGGGCCATCGATGCGGGGGGCCGGGATGCGGAGGAGGGGGAAACGATCGCGGGCTCCGGCGTGAAGAGGAATGCGTGCCGGGCCTGATTGTAAAGCGTAAGCGACCGGATGCGGGGCTAAAAAAACACTCGCGCAGAAGCAGGGGTCAGACCGAGGTGGCAAGCAGCCGCTCGATGCGCCGGCGGGTCGGTTCATCGAGCCAGTCCCGGCCAACCGCCCAGGCAAGTCCCTGGCCCAGGCGCTCGGCCGAGAGGCTGGAGGCGTCGGGGATGCCGCGCTCGTGCGCCACGCCGATCAGCAGGAAGTAGAGCACCCGCGCCACTTCCTCGGGCAGCTCGCCGCCGCGGTGGACGACGCACGACTTGGCGTGCTGCACCATCAGCCGCAGCAACTCCGCGGGCGGCTGGGGGTGATCGAGCAGTTGCGCGAGACAATTCACTTCGCCGCGGTCCCGGCTGGCGTCGGGCAGGTGGGTGATGGTGATCAGCGGCGCACGCAGTTGCTGTTGCCAGATCCCGGCATAGTCCTTCGCCTCCCAAAGGTCCGGTGAAGGCGTTACGCCCTCACGCAATAGGCCGAGCAAGGCGGCGGGGGATGTGCGGTGGAGCTGTTCGGTCGTCATGGCGGTTCTGCCCTAACTACACGCCTCTTCCGCGTTTCCTGCGCCGGTGGTATAGCCCAGTGCCGTTTGCAGGTCGTGCAGTTCCTGCTCGATCTGGTCCGGGCTGCTGACATACTCGCTGACGATCCGACGCAGGTTGCGCGAGAACATCCGCTTGGCGGTCATCAGCTTGTTGCTGGCCTCGGCCGGCGAAGTGATGCCTAATTCCTCGACCAGCTCGGCGTACGGCGGCGTGGGACGCTGATGGATCAGGGGTTCGATAATCCGCCGCCGCAGCACCGCCCACACCTCCGGCATCTTTTTTTGCTCGGCCTCCTCCTGCGTCCGCCGCAGCGTCTCGGCCAAAACCGTGCGGGCCCACTCGACCTCAAACCGCGTCTGCGCCTGGTTCATCGCGGCCGCGTCCACGCCGACCTCATCGAGGCTGACCAGGCCCTGCACCGGCCGGCGGTGGGCGGCCCGCGCGGCGCGCAGCGTGTTGAGCGCGTAATTCTGCAACGAACGCATCAAAAAGTTCCGCAGCCGGCCACGCAGCGCGTCGGCCTCGCGTAACAATCGATCCTGTAACAGCTTATCCGCGATATAGCCCTGCACGATGTCTTCCGCGTCCTGCCGGAACATCGCCTGGGACTGGAGAAACGCCAGCAGGGCGGGCCGATAGCGGGCCAGAAACTCCGACATCTGCGACTCGGCCCCCGTTTGGCCGAACCGGTCCACGAGGCTCCAGCGGGTGGTGGGGAATTGATCGGTACGCATGAGGGCTCCGTTGCCCATGGTAACAGCCGAGGGTGCTGATTCATGATTTAGGGCGTTATCCGTAATGCCCGCGCAGGATCGCCCCACCCCCGGTGTAGAAACCTCTGGATAGCCCGAGCGGCTTTTGGGGCAGCCTCAACGAGATTGTTGGGGCGATTCTGGGGGAATCCTCCGGGGGGAAACTTTCGGGGACCGGGGGGCAACTTCCGAGGGGCGAGCGCTTTCGAGGGAGAATCCGGGGTTCCTCGGGGGCTTTCGGGTGATTGCGGGGGGTCTTCGGGGAAACGGGTCCGGGCAATCGTTACGGGGAATAGGTCCGGG
>CAZTLX010000061.1:0-20526 GCA_964614575.1 uncultured Phycisphaeraceae bacterium
CTGGGCTTCGGTGACGATGTCGTTGAGCGGCTGGGCCATCTCCTGCACGACGGTGCTGGAGATCTTGCCGGAGGTCGTGAAGCGTTCGACGACCAGCAGGTCCAGGAGGTTGAGCGCCTGGGCGACGTATCGGCCGAAGATCTCGGCGAACTGCCGGTCGTCTTCGGAGAAGGCCCCGACGGACTGCGCCTCGACGTTATAGACACCGACGACCTCATCGAAGAGCAGCAGCGGGACGGTCATGGAGCTGTGCGCGTGGTCGAGGCCGATGACGTAGCGCGGGTCTTTCTCGGTGTCGTGGCAGATGTAGGAGCGACCGGTGGCGCCGACGAACCCGGAGATGCCGTTGCCCTCGGGTTGCGCATAAAGGTCAATCTCTAAAGCTTCCGGGGGCAGGCCCTCGGCGATGACGACTTCGAGCTTGTTGGTGCGCCGATCCAGCAGGCGGATGGCGAAGTGGTCGAAGTGCATCAGGTCTTTGGAATACTTGATGATCTTGTCTTGCAGCAGGCGCAGGCGTTCGGCGGGGGTGAGCTTGGCGACGGTGTCCTTGTCGATGCGGGCCAGCTCGCGGCCGGCCGAGTCGATCGCGTCGATCTTCGCCTGCAGGCGCTTGCCGCTGGTCGCGTCCCACACCACCGCGACGACCTGCAGCACGCCGCCCTGATCGTCGGTGACCGGCGAGCAGATCATCTCGAAGTAGCGGTCCAGCTCCTGGAAGGTGAACTTCTTGCTGCGGGTCTGGGAGAGGTCGGTGATCGGCCCGGACTGATTCGAGAAGAGGTTGAGCGCCTGGAGGCAGATGCGGCGGACATGCTCGGCGACATCGGGCGAGAAGCTCTTCATCCGGCGGTTGGACCAGGAGCGTCGGCCGTCGGCATCGACGATGCATACGCCCTCGCCGATGGTGTTGAGGATCAGCGACGACTTATCGCCGACGATCGCCCGCTCCAGTGGCAGGAAGTCGCCGACGTCGGCCATCACCGCGTGGTACTCCCCCTCGCGCAGGGCGGTCATCGCCTTGTCGGAGTTCTCGAAGGTATCCACGTCGAAGTACTGGCTTAGCAGCTGGGCCACGGGGTGGTCCGCCGAAACCTTCCCCCCAAAGACAAGCACGCGTGGTCGTGGGTCACTCATGGTCGGGCTACCATTTCTCTACCCGGGGCGGGTCACCACCGCTTGGGGTGAAGCGGTCGGGCCTGTCACGAGCGGACCTCGCCTGTGTCCGCCCGGCCGGCCCGGGGTATTCCATCATCGCTACACCGCACATACGATTCTAGGTTCTAGATATCCTATTCGGTAGGGTCAAACCCGCCTATTCAGAATACGGGTTACGACTGAAGTTTAGAACTGACGGGTCAGGACGGCATCGGCCATGCGGTTGAGCATGGCTCGGGCGGGGGTATCGGGCAGATTATCGGTCAGGGCGGCCTGGGCCTGGGCGATCAGGCGGGCGGCGCTGTCCCGGGCGTAGGCCACCGCGTCAGAAGCCGCTAGGGCCGCCCGCAGGGTCTCGACGGTGCTCTGGCGGGTCTGGTCACAATCCGTCGCCGAACGCTCCTCCAGCAACGCCAGGGCCCGGGCCTTGTCGCCGGCTCGCGCCGTCGCCAGGTATCGGATCAGCGGCAGGGTGAGCTTGCCTTTGTCCAGATCGCGGCCGAGCGTTTTGCCGACGGTGTCCGGGTCGCCGGTTAAGTCCAGCAGGTCATCGACGATCTGAAACGCGATGCCCAGCTTCTCGCCGTAGTCGTAGAGCGCCCGGGAGGCGGGCGTGGATTTGTCGGCCTGGCCCTGAAGCAGGACCGCGGCCTGGCAGCAGACGCCGCAGAGGCTGGCGGTCTTTCGGCGGATGATCTCGAAATACGTCTTCTCATCCAGCCGCCAGTTGTTGCGGTTGGCCAGTTGCAACAGCTCGCCCTCGCAGACGATGTTGGTCGCCTGCGCGATCAGCCGGGCGATGTCCGAGCGGCCGGTCGAGGTACACAGGTGGTACGCGTGGCTGATGAGGTAGTCGCCGAGCATCACCGCGGCTTCGTTGCCGGCCAGGTGGTTGATGGTCGCGCCGCGGCGGCGCAGCTCGGCCTCGTCGAGGATGTCGTCATGCACCAGCGTGGCCATGTGGACCATCTCGACGACGGTGGCGATGATGCGGTGGTTCTCGGTGGGTTCGGCCTCGGGGGCGCGGGTCATCGCCGCGACCAGCACGAGCGTGGGGCGCAGCATCTTGCCGCGGTACCGCTCGACGTGATCGACCAGGTCGTTCACACAGGGCAGGTCCGAGAGCAGCTCCGCGGCGAAGCGGGCCTCGACATCCGCGAGGTGAGGGGCCAGGCGGTCCCCGACGCGGCGATCATCTTCCGTGAGCATTAGCATCCGATGAGTACCAGGCGGTGCCCGAGGGCAGGTCTGTGAATCCGCAATGCCGGCGGCCGGTCACCAGGCCCATCCTTCCGCATGCGTTAGTTTAGCGCTTATGCCGGCGATTGTATCGCCCGATGCTTTGTGATGACGAGCCGAACCGGCGGCGGTTATCCGGACCCCGAAATCGGCCGATTTGGTTGACAATGATCCTCGCGCGGTTTAGCTTCGTATGACTTGTCACGGCCCGCCGGGGGAAGACCGCTTCAAGGCGAAACAAAAGCAGTCCGATCCGACATGTCCACAAGCACCCCGATTGCGGCCGATTCACAGGTGGGACGCCTCGTCGTCGAGCGCGGCCTGGCCACCCAGGACGAAGTCAACGCCTGCCTCGAACAGCTCCGCAACGCCTCCTCGGGCTCCGACCCCAGCCACCGCAGCCTCACCGACATGCTCGTCGAGCATGGCGTGGTGACCCGCAAGCAGATCGAACGCCTCCGCCCCGAGGTCGAGGAATCCAAGGCCGGCCAGCAGATCCCCGGCTACCAGATCCTCTCCCGGCTCGGCGCCGGGGCGATGGCCACCGTCTATAAAGCCCGGCAGGTCTCGCTCGACCGCATCGTCGCCATCAAGGTCCTGCCGCAGAAATACTCCTCCGACGCGAGCTGGGTCCGCCGGTTCTACGACGAGGGCAAGGCCGCGGCCAAGCTCAACCACGCCAACATCGTCCAGGCGATCGACGTGGGTCAGTCCGGCGAGTTCCACTACTTCGTCATGGAGTACGTCGAGGGGCAGACCGTCTACGACCGGCTGGTCAAGGACGGGCGGCTGTCGGAGGAAGAGGCCCTCAAGGTCCTGATCGACACCACGCGCGCCCTCGAGCACGCCCACGCGGCGGGCTTCATCCACCGCGATGTCAAGCCCAAAAACCTCATGCTCACCAAAGAGGGCGTGACGAAGCTGGCCGACATGGGCCTGGCCCGCGCCGTCTCCGACCGCGAGGCCGCCGAAGCCGAGGCGGGCAAGGCCTACGGCACGCCGTATACATCAGCCCCGAGCAGATCCGCGGCGAGGTGGATGTCGATTTCCGTGCCGACATCTATTCCCTGGGCGCGACCGCGTATCACATGGTCACCGGCAAGGTGCCCTTCGAGGCGCCCAACCCTTCGGCCGTGATGCACAAGCACCTCAAGGAAGACCTGGTCCCGCCGGACCACCTGAACACCGAGTTGACCGCCGGGTTTTCCGAGATCATCGAGGTGTGCATGGCCAAGAAGCGCTCCAAGCGCTACAACGCCACCGCCGACCTGCTCTCGGACCTCGAAGCCGTCCGCAATGGCGAAGCACCCCTTCAGGCGCGGCAGATGTTTGACCTTTCCCAACTCTCGGCGCTCGAAGCGTCGGGCGACGAGGGCACCACCGTCACCAGCGCCGCTAAGACTCGCCCCCTCGCCGAGCAACCCATCTTCTGGGCCGCGCTCACCGGCTGGGCGTTCGGCCTGCTCGTGCTCATCATCCTCATCCTGGTGATCACGCTGGGCTAAAAACGCGCACCGCACCGACGCGACCCGCGGTTCGATCATTCACCTGAATCCTGCCGATAACGGAACAATCCGCCCCTGCTAGCGGTTGAGTGATTACATGGATCAAAACCCGCCAGCCTGCGCCTGCCCCCTGCCCCGCCGGATCGCGCGGTGGGTGGTGGTGATCGCGCTGGTATTGATCGGGGCGTATCTGGTCGATCTGTGGCGGGCGGCCTCCGCGAAGGACCTGGTGCCCTGGCACACCGATCAGGCCCTCGCGATCCGGGAGGCGGACCAGACCGGCAAGCCGCTGCTGATGCTCTACACCGCCGACTGGTGCCCGCCCTGCAAGATGCTCAAAGCCGACGTCTTCGCTAAGCCGGAGATGGCCGAGCAGATCGCCACCGATTTCGTCCCGCTCAAGCTGGATCACGACCAACTGACCCCCACGCAGGTCGCGCAGGCCCAGACGTTGGGCATCACCGGCCTGCCCACGCTGATCGCGCTCGACGCCAGCGGCCGCCCGATCGACCGCCTCGTCGGTTACCACGATCTGGACGCGACCAAGGCCTGGCTCGCCCAAGCCCGCTGATACCCCCAGGCCCGCTGATGCGCAGCGCAGCTTCGGCGGGATAACGCCCCCCCATCCTCCGCCAAGCTAAGACTTCCTCACCCATCCCAAGCGCGATCGGCCTACCATGCCGATAAACTTACCATCCACTCCTGCTCCGAAAGGCACGCCCATGTCCTCTCCCCTCGCTTCGCTGATCGCCAGCGGCACCCGGCTGTGGCTCGATTCGGTCGATCCGGACGAGATCGCCAAGAACCGCGCCCTGGGCGCAACCGGCGCGACCTCCAACCCCATCATCATCTCCGACCTGATCAAGACCGGCCGCTTCGATGATCTGCTCGGACGCCTCTTCGATCAGGGTCTGGATGACGAGGCGGTGGCCTGGGCCATGACCGATCAACTGGTCCAGAACGCGCAGGACGTGTTCCACGGGGTGTGGGTGGAGACCAGGGGCAACGACGGCTATGTGTCGTTCGAGCTCGACCCGCTGCTGGAGGACGCCGAGCTCGCCCCCGCGATGGACCAGCGCGTGGCGCGTTACATCGCGCTGGGCAAGCAATGGGCAAAAGGCCACGACAACCGCATGATCAAGGTGCCCGCGACCGAGGCGGGCCTCGCGGCGCTCGAAGAGCTGGCCGCGGCGGGCATCACGCTCAACGTCACGCTGATCTTCTCGCCCCGGCAGTACGAGGCGGCCCGCGCCGCGGTCTGGCGCGGCCGGCAGCGCTACGGCAAGCTCGATTCGTTCAAGAGCGTGTATTCGATCTTCGTCAGCCGCGTCGATGTGTGGGCCTCAAAAAACCTTGATTTATCTAAAGACGCGCAGGGGCGCGTCGGACTGGTGAACGTCAAGCGGCTGTGGCAGGACAACCAGGGCTACTGGGCCGACAAGGGGCTGGCCCTCGATCAGGAAATCATTTTCGCCTCGACCGGGGCCAAGCTCGACTGGCAGGAGGCGGACTACTACGTTGAGGCGCTGGCCGGTTCCGACATCCAGACCAACCCCCCCGCCACCAACGCCGACATCGAGGCGATGGGCAAGACCTACACCCGCAAGGTTGATCAGTTGCCCGACCCGAAGGTTCTCGACGAGATCGACGCGAAGCTGGACATGGACGCGATGGAACGCGCGCTGATGGACGAAGGCACCGCGAAGTTCGCCGACCCGCACAAGAAGCTGCTCAACCTCATCGCCGACAAACGCAAGAACCTCGCCGCCGCGAACTGAGTTGCTCCCTACATACCGCCCAAGCCCGCCACTGCGAGCGAAGCGAGTTGTGGCGGGGTATCCTGCGCCCATGCCCAAACACGTCCCCCTCACCGACGAACTGGCCGCCTACATCGACCGCCACCGCTTCGATCACGACGACGCGGTGCTCGCCGAGCTGATCGAGGTCACCCGACAAAAAACCGGCGGCTCGGCGGGGATGCAGATCTCCCCCGAGCAGGGCGCGTTCATGTCGCTGCTGGTCGCCGCGGCACAGATGGGCGGCGGACCGGGCGTGCAAACGGCCGTGGAAATCGGCACGTTCACCGGCTACAGCAGCATCTGCATCGCCCGCGCCTTGCCGGCCGGCGGGCACCTCTACTGCTTCGACATCTCCGAGCAATTCACCGCCGTGGCGCGTGAGTTCTGGCCCCGCGCCGGCGTCGCGGACCGCATCTCGCTGCACCTGGGCCCCGCCGCCCAGACCCTCGCGCAACACCTGCCCGACGCGCCGATCGACTTCGCGTTCATCGACGCGGACAAGGCCGGATACGACGCCTACTTCGAGGCGCTGCTGCCACGAATGCGCCGCGGCGGGATGCTGCTGTTCGACAACACGCTGCGGGCGGGGCGCATCGCGGATGCGGATGCCCACGGCGACACGCTGGCGCTGAAGCAGCTCAACGCGAAGCTCGTCGCGCACCCGGCCCTCGAAACCGCTTTGCTCCCGCTGGCCGACGGGCTGACGCTGTGCCGGGTGCGTTAGCCGCGGCGATGGTCCGAGCCGCGCCTTGCGCTTTTAGTCTGTATCGATTTGGCGCGCGCGGGTTTTTGCGCCTACGCTGATGCCATGCTCTGGACGACCTTGTCCATCTTTGCCCTGGCCGCGATGGCCCCCATGATCGTGCGTTTACTGGGCGAGCGTGCGGGATGGCTTTTGGCGATCGGGCCCGCCGCGGTGCTGATCTACTGGGCCTATCAGTGGCCCCAGGTCGCCGGCGACGGCCTGACCCAGACCTTCACGTGGGTGCCGGCCTTCGGCGTGGACCTGGTCTTGCGGGGCGACGGCCTGACGGGAAGCATGGCCATGCTCATCAGCGGCATCGGTGCCCTGATCGTCCTCTACGCCGGCGCTTACCTCCACGGCGACAAACGGCTCGGCCGCTTCTACAGCTATCTGTTCCTGTTCATGGGCGCGATGCTCGGGCTGGTGATCAGCGACAACCTCATCACCCTCTTTGTTTTCTGGGAGCTGACCAGCGTCAGTTCGTACCTGCTGATCGGGTTTAATCACGACAAGACGGAGAACCGCGACGCGGCGCTCAAGGCCCTGCTGGTCACCGCCGGTGGCGGGTTGGCGTTGCTGGCGGGCGTCGTGATGCTTGCCGGGATCGGTCACTCACTGGGCCTCTCGCCCAGCGAGGCGTTGCGCATCTCCGCGCTGACCCCCTATGCCGCCGACATCCAGCAACACCCGCTATTCCCCGCGATGCTGGTGCTGGTGCTGCTGGGCTGCTTCACCAAGAGCGCGCAGGTGCCCTTCCACTTCTGGCTGCCGGCCGCGATGGCCGGGCCGACCCCCGTCTCCGCGTTCCTGCACTCGGCGACGATGGTCAAGGCGGGGGTGTTTCTCCTGGCGCGGCTGCATCCGATGCTCGGCGGGAGCACGCTGTGGGTCGTCCTGGTCACGACGGTGGGCGCCGCCACGATGCTTCTCGGTGCCGTCATGGCCGTCGGACAACGCGACCTCAAGGCGATCCTGGCCTACACGACGATCAGTGTGCTGGGCACGCTCGTGATGCTGCTGGGCATCGGGACCGACGGCGCCATCCAGGCGGCGGTCGTGTTTCTCTTCGCCCACGGGCTTTACAAGGCGGCGCTGTTCATGGTCGCGGGCAACGTCGATCACGCGACCGGCACGCGCGACGTCACGCGGCTCAGCGGCCTGCGGCACGCGATGGCGCTTAGCGCAACCGCCGGGCTGCTCGCCGCGCTCAGCAAAGCGGGCGCGCCGCCGATGTTCGGCTACCTCGGCAAGAAAATGATGCTCGAAGTCAAGCTGGACATTGAAGCCATCGGCCTGTGGCTGATGGTGCTCGCGGTGGCCGCCAACATCTGCATGGTCGCGGTCGCGTTGCTGATCACGCTCAAGCCGTTCTGGGGGACGCGCCAAGCGACCCCCCACGAGCCGCACGAGGCCCCGTGGGCGATGAGCCTCAGCCCGCTGCTGCTGGCCGTGCTCGGGCTGTTCGTGGGCCTGGTGCCCGGCGTGTTTGACTCGACGATCGGCACCGCGATGGCTTCCGCGATCCGCGGCGAGCCGCTGGAGATGAAACTCAAGCTGCTTTTCGGGCTCAACCCCGAGTCGTTGATCGTGGTCGGCATCAGCTTCGGGGCGCTGCTGATCGGCTACCTGCTGTATCGCTGGTTGAAGCCGGGGCGGTCATTCCGCGGCCCCTTCCCCGCCCTCGCACGGCTGGGTCCCGAGCGGGGCTACCGCCTGTTGCTGGCCGGGACGCTGTCGTTGGCGGCGGCGCATACCCGCTTCGTTCAGCCCGGTTATTTACGCCGGTATCTGCTGGTGATGACCGGGGCGTTCGCGCTGGTCGTGGGGCCGCTGGCCTGGCGGGCGTTGGATATCGAAGCCGCCGGGATCACCTTGCCCACGCCGATGGTCCACGAGGTGACCCTCGCGCTGGTGATGATCGTGTGCGCGTTCTATGCGGTTCTCACCGGATCGCGGCTGGCCGCGGTGGCGTCGATCGGCGGCACCGGCATCGCCATCGCCGTGCTCTTTGCCGTCTTCGGGGCGATCGACGTGGCGATCACGCAACTGATGGTCGAGACCCTGATGATCATCCTGTTGGTGATGGTGCTGCGACGGATGCCGCGCGTCCAACGCCGCAGTTCAACCCTGTCACGGGCGCGCGACGCGCTGGTCGCGCTGGCCGCCGGTGCCACGGTGAGCCTGCTGGTGCTGGCCTCTGCGTCGGTGGCACTGCCCGCGAACGTCTCGACTTTTTTTCTCGATCGCGCGGCCCCCGAGGGGTTTGGACGGAATGTGGTCAACGTGATCCTCGTGGACTTTAGGGCGTTGGACACGCTCGGTGAGATCGTCGTCGTCGCGGTGGCGGCGATCGGCGTCGGGGCGCTGCTGTGGGCGGGTCGGGCGCGCCGCGGCCTCCGGCCACGGCACGGGGTGATGGAGGCGGATCGGTGAAATCGCTGCTGCTGCAAACCACCGCCCAATTGCTGACGGTGCTGATCGCGGTCTTCTCGGTGCTCGTGTTGCTGCGTGGCCACAACGAGCCGGGCGGTGGATTTATCGGGGGGCTGTTGTGCGGGTTGGCGTTCGGCATCCACGCCCTGGCGTTCGGCATCCGTTCCACCCGCCGTCTGGTCCGCGTCGACCCCCGCACGCTGCTGGGACTGGGCCTGCTGTTTGCCGCCGGCGGCGGGGTCGCGGCGATGCTGATCGGCAAGCCGTTGCTCACCGGCCTCTGGCTGGCCGAAATCCCCGGCGTGGGGAAGGTCGGCAGCGTGCTGGTCTTCGATGTCGGGGTGTACCTGGTCGTGCTGGGCGCGACGCTCACGATCCTTTACGGGCTGATGGAGCTGGAAGACTGATGTTTTTGCTGATGGCCATCACGATCGGTGCCCTGGTCGCCTGCGGTTTGTATCTGATGATGCGCCGCAGCATGCTCAAACTCATCCTCGGGTTGCTGCTGCTCAGTCACGGCGCGAACCTCGCGGTCTTCACCTGCGCTGGGCTGGTGCGTGACCCCGCGCCCCTGACCTTGCCCGGCGCCTCGTCACCGCCCGACGGCGCCGCCGACCCGCTGCCCCAGGCCCTGGTGCTCACCGCGATCGTCATCGGTTTCGCGGTCGTGTCCTTCGCCGCGGTCCTGGTCCGCCGCACCACCGATCAAGTCGGTGGCGATGATTCGGACCAGATGCGGAGTACCGACACATGACCGCGTTGCTGGTCCTACCCATCATGTTCCCGCTGCTCGCCGCCGCCGCGAGCCTGCTCGCCTGGCGCTCGGTCCTCTGGCAACGCACGATGATGATCGTCGGCACCGGCGGTCTTTTTCTCAGCGCCGCGGCGCTGCTGGTCACGGTCGATCGCGTGGAGATGCTGCACACGCAAGTCGGCGACTGGCCCGCGCCCTTCGGCATCACGCTCGCCGCCGACCGATTGAGCGCGATCATGGTGGCGCTGGCGGGGACGATGGGGCTGGTCGTCGGCCTAAGTTGCCTGGGCGATGACACGAGCCGGCGTTCGCGGCGCGGGTTCGCCCCGCTGCTGCTGGTGCTGCTGGGCGGCGTCTGTGGCGCGTTCCTCACCGGCGACCTGTTCAACCTCTACGTCTGGTTCGAGGTCATGCTCATCGCCAGTTTCGTGCTGCTGAGCCTCGGGAACGGCCGAGCCCATCTGGAGGCCTCGGTCAAGTACCTGGCGCTGAACCTGCTGGGGTCCATGCTGTTCCTCATCGCCGTGGGGGTGCTTTACGGGACGGCCCGCACGCTGAACCTGGCCGACCTGCACCTGGCGCTGGCGGAGGTCGGTGCGCAGAATCCGGCGCTGGTGCTGGGGATCGCGGCAATCCTGGCGGTGGCCTTCTCGCTCAAAGCCGCGCTGTTCCCGTTGTTCTTCTGGCTTCCCGCCAGCTACCACGTGCCCCCGGCCGGGGTGAGCGCCATCTTCGCCGCGCTGCTGACCAAGGTCGGGGTGTACGCGCTGCTGCGTGTCTTTACGCTGCTGTTTACCGACATGCCGGCGGTCATGATGGCGATTCTGGTCGTCGCCTCGATCACGATGATCAGCGGGGTGCTGGGTGCGGTGACGCAGTTTGAGTTCAAGCGCATCCTCGCCTGGCACAGCATCAGCCAGGTGGGCTACATCGTCGCGGGTCTGGGGCTGATGACCGCGCCCGATCCGCAGGTCCGGGCCCTGGGCCTGGCCGCGACGATCGTGTTCCTGATCCATCACGGGATGATCAAGCCCGCGCTGTTTCTGGTGGCGGGGCAGGTGGATCGACAGACCGGCACGACGCAACTCAAGCCCTTGGGGGGCTTGGCGGTCGCCAAGCCGCTCCTGGCCGTGTTATTCCTCCTGCCGGCGCTGAGCCTGGCGGGGCTGCCGCCATCCACGGGGTTCTGGGCCAAGCTCGCGGTGCTTCGCAGTGTGATCGCGGGCGAATACTGGTGGGTGCTGGCCGCGGCATTGGGGGCGGGGGTCTTGACCCTGCTGAGTATGATGAAGATCTGGAACGAGGCGTTCTGGAAACCCCGGGCCGAGTCAGCGGCGTGGCCCCCGGCCGACGTGCCGCGTGACGGCCGCGATACCACGGGCCTCGCCGCCCTCATCGCGCTGATCGGGCTGGTGACGGTCCTGGGCGTGTGGCCTCAGCCCCTGCTGCGTTACGCCGACCGTGCCGCGGCGCAATTGCTGACCCCCTCGGTTTACGTCGAAGCGATCGGGGTCCACCGCGTCGGGCTACCCACCGTGCCCGGCGATGCTTCTGACCCGGACCCGGAGCCCGACGCATGATCCCTTTTCTCGTCAACCTGATCCTGGCGCTGGCCTGGATGGGGATGATCGGCTCGCCGAACTGGGCCCACTTCATCGTGGGGTTCATCGTGGCGTACCTGGTGTTGTATTGGCTGTGGCCCGCCGCCGGTCGCACCAGCTATTTCCGCAAGCTGCCCGCGGCGATCTTCTTCATCGCGTTCCTTGTCTATGAGTTGATCCTCGCCAACGCGCGGGTCGCCTATGACGTGATCACCCCGGGGCCCAACCGCAGCCCGGCGGTGATCGGCGTGCCGCTGGACGTGACCAGCGATGCGGAGATCACCCTCCTGGCCAACGTGATCACCCTGACCCCCGGCACGCTGAGTCTGGACCTGTCGGCCGACCGCAAGACGATGTATGTGCACGCCATGTTTGCCGACGACCCCGACGCTTTCCGGCGTGAGATCAAGCGCGGCTTTGAGCGCCGCGTGCTGGAACTGATGCGATGAACCTCCACGAATACCCCTGGGCGCTGGGCGTGGCGCACCTGCTGCTGGCGGTGCTGGGCGTGAGCATGGCGCTGAGCGTGTTCCGCTTGCTGCGCGGGCCCAGCCTTGCGGACCGGGTGGTGGCGCTGGACCTGCTGGTGATGGCCGCGGTCTCGGGCGCGGCCTTGCTCGCCCTGGTCTATCGCCAGCCGGCACTGATCGATCTGGCGGTGCTCTTGGCGTTGACGGCGTTCATCAGCACCGTGGCGATGGCGTGGTACATCGAGAGGGTCAAGCCATGATGGACGAGCTGAGGTTGATCGGCTTAATCGTGCTCGCCGTGCTGGGATGCCTGCTGCTGTTGCTGGCGGCGGTGGGTCTGGTGCGGATGCCCGATCTTTACATGCGGATGCAGGTCGCGAGCAAAGCCTCGACGCTGGGCGCGGCGCTGGTCCTGGCCGCCGCGGCGATCGGGCTCGACGATCTGCCGGCGACGACGCGCGCGGTGATGACGCTGGTGTTTTTATGTATCACCACGCCACTGGCCGCGCACCTCTTGGCGCGGGCCGCGGCTCAGACCGGGGTGCCCTTTAGCCGGGAAACCACCCCCTTGGAGCTGCCGCGCAGCGCCTTGCCGGACACGGCCGCCCCGGTCGCCGAGGCCGAGCCGCACGATCAGTCGGCGTCCGGGGCTGGGTGATCGAGGGCGTGCTCATCGACCAGGGTGTGCGGCCACTGCCGCGTCCTGGTCCGCAGCGCCGCCGCGGCGAGCATGTGGCTGCCGACCGGCAGGGCCACAAACGCGAAGACCAGCACCATCGCCGCCTTCGCGATGATCTCCACACTGCCCACGTGGAAGACCACCGCCAGCAGCATACCGATGATCCCCAGGGTCGAGCACTTGCTCGCGGCGTGGATACGGTGGTAGGCGTCGGGCATGCGGAAGATGCCCACCGCCCCGACGAATACGAAGAAGATGCCCGCGGCCAGGAACAGCACCGCGAAAAAATCCTGGATGGTCTGCGCGTCGGGCATGGTCATGCCGGCTCCTTTCCTTTGGTGGCCACCAGATACTGGGCCAGGGCGAGGGTGGTGACGAATCCGATGATCGCCACCGTCAGCGCCACGTCGATGAAGGTCGCCGACTCCAGCCGGACCGTCAGCAGCAACACCAGGCCAAGCACCTGCAGCGCGATCAAGTCGCCCGACACGATCCGGTCGGCCAGCTCCGGCCCGCGCAGCATGCGGGCCAGCGACAACCCCATCGCCAGCAGGATCATCGCCAGCCCCAATTCGATCATCAGCCGCAACGTTCCGCTGAAGATCGTGCGGGGGATGGCCGGGATCGGGTCGCTGGCCGCGGCCAGTCCCAAGGCCCACATGGACATTGCATCCAGATTCATACCAGGAATACCTCCTTGAGGATCCGGTCACGCAACTCGTCGATCCCCGCCACCGCCTGCGTCCGGTCGCCCATGTACATCCCGTGGATGTACAGCACGCCGGTGGTCTCGTTGAGGTGGGCCGCGATCGTGCCCGGCGTCAGCGTGACGCAGACCGCCAGCATGGTGATCTGCGCCGGCGTCAGGCCCGCGACCGGGTAGCGGATGATGCCCGGGGTCATGCCGAAGCCCGGCGTAATGATCTCCCACGCCACCTGCACGTTCGCCTTGATGAGGATCCGCACAAAATAGCCGGTGAATCGCACGAGCTTGTACAGATCCACCAGGTAGATCGAATCGCCCGCCTCCAGATCGTAAATCGTCAGCAGCAGCGCCCCCATCACCAGCCCCAGCAGGAACACCCCGGGGGTGAAGCTGCCAAACAACGCCATCAGCGCCACGGCCAGAAACAGGTTCAGCATCAGGTTGCGGATCATCGCGACACCTCCGCCACCCGGACCCCCGGCAAGCCCTCACCGGCCAACTCCAGCCCGGGCGCACCGACCGGCGCCACCGCACGGATGTAATCGGTCGGGTCGTGCATCTGCCGCCCCGCGACCTCCGCCACCCGGTAGATCGGCTCGGCGCCCAGCCCCACCCCCACCGCCGCGACCACCAGCAGCACGATGCCCACGTACGCCGCCGCCCAAGACCGGCCCGGCTCCCGCGGGATGTCCACGCTGGTGACCGGCGCCGCCTCGGCCGGCACGGGCGACCAGAACGCGTAGCTGAAAATCTTCATCATCGACAGCAGCGTCAACGCGCCGGTCGCCAGGCCGATCACCGACAGCCACCAATGATCCGCCCAGCCCTCGCGGATGATCACCAGCTTGCCGAAGAACCCCGACAGCGGCGGCAGGCCGACCAGGCTCATCGCCGCGACCAGGAACAGCACGCCCAGCCAGACGTGCTTCTTGAGCATGCCGCCCATGTGGTCCAGATCGTCGGTCCCGGCGTGGCGCTCCATCACGCCGCAGCACAGGAACAGCGACGCCTTCACGATCATGTGCTGGATCATGTAGAAGACACACCCGGCCAGGGCCAGCGGGGTCATCACCGCGATGCCGAAAACCATGTACCCGACCTGACTGATGACGTGGATGGCGAGGATGCGGCGGACCTCGTGCTGCGAGACCGCGCCCAGCACGCCCAGGAACATGGTGAACGCGGCGGAGATGGCGATGAAGGGCAGGATGACCGCCGTGCCGCCCTCGCCCTGCGCGAAGGCGAAGGGGAACAGCCGGGCCACGGCATACACGCCGACTTTGGTCAGCGTCCCGCCGAACCACGCGCCCAGCGCGATGGGGCAGGTGTAGTACGTGTCGGGCAGCCAGAACCAAAGCGGGAAGAACGCGCCCTTGAGCCCGAAGACCAGCAGCAGCAGCACCGCCAGACCGGTGAAGCCGGTGGGCAGTTGTTCGCCCGACTCGACGGTGTGGCGGACGATGGCGGTCAGGTGGGCGATGTTGAGCGTGCCGAACATGCCATAGACCATCCCCGCCGAGGCCACAAAGACCGTGGAGGCCATCAGGTTGAGCAGGACGTACTTGTAGGCCTGGGTCAGTTGCTTGCGTTTGGTGCCGATGGCCAGCAAGGCGTAGGAGGCCATGAGCATGACCTCGAAGGCGACGAACAGGTTGAACAGGTCGCCGGTGAGGAAGCTGAGGTTGACGCCGAAGACCAGCAGTTGGGCCAGCGGGTGGAAGTAGCGGCGTTCGGTGGCGCGTTCGAGGGAGCTGAAGCTGTGGATGTAACAGCTCAAGGCGACGAGCATGGCCGGAGCCAGCAGCAGGCCCGAGAGCGCATCGAAGACGAGGGTGATGCCGAACGGCGCCGGCCAGCCGCCCATCTGACTGGTGAAGATCAGGCCCGGCCCGCGGACGTGCCCGACCACCAGCAGCGTCACCGACAGGACCAGCAGGCTCAGCAGGCTCAGCGTGCCGACGGTGCGTGCGGCCCAAGGCCGCCCGAGCAGCAACAGGTTCAACAGCCCCGCGGCGATGGGGATGACGATGAACAGGATCAGCGGATCGAACGTCATGTACAGGCTCGGTCGGTCAGTGGGAGGCCGAGGGCGTCGGCAGTTGTTCGCGGGCGAGGTTGTCCATGTTCAGCGTGCCGGTGCGGCGGCCGGTCACGACGATCAGCGCCAGCAGGAAGCCCATCACCGCGAAGCTGATGACGATCGCGGTGAGGATCAATGCCTGCGGCAGCGGGTCCACCATCGCGTCGAGCAAGGCGGGGGCCGCCTCGGCGTGTTCAGCGTCGTCCGTCGCGGCGTGATGCATGGCGTCGGTGAGCAGCGGCGCCTGCTTGAAGACCAGCCCCTGCTCCGGATCATGACGCACCGGGCTGCCGCTCATGCTCAGGATGCACAGGTTCGCCGCGTGGCTTAGAAGAAACACACCCATCGCCACACCCTTGAGGTCGCGCCCGAGCATCATGTAGATGCTCACGCCGAAGATCACGGCCACACAGATCGCGGTAATCAGGATCATGCCCGTGGCTCCTGTCCGCGGTACTGCTCGACCTCTTCAACCTCTTCGCTTAGCCGCACGATCATCCCCACGCTCACCCCGATCACCACCAGCAACACGCCGAAGTCGAAGATCATCACCGACGCGAGGTGGACCTTGTCGAAGCCCAGATTCACGTAGGCGGTATAAGAGCGGAGGAACGGCTCACCCAAGAGCATCGGGACCAGCCCCGTCATCAGCGCCATCGTCAGCCCGATCACCAGCAGCAGACGCGGGTGGATGGGGATCAGTCGGTGCAGCGCCGCGGGCCCGTCGCTCATGCGATAGAGCACGAGGGTGGTCGCGGCGATCAGCCCGCCGATGAACCCGCCGCCCGGTTCGTTGTGGCCCTTGAGCGTCATGTACGCCGCGAACAGCAGCGACAGCGGCGCGATCACCTTCATCGAGGTCCGCAGGATCAGCGTGCTCATGACCCGTACCTCCGGGCCAGAGGCAGGTAGCGGTTTCGCCGCAGGCTGGGGATCAGCGCCCAGACCCCCAGCGCCGCCAGCGCCAGGACGGTGATCTCTCCGAAAGTGTCAAACCCACGGAAATCGACCAACACCACGTTGACGATATTGCTGCCCCCGCCGCCGCGGCTGTCGGTCAGCGCGCTGCCGGCGTAGCTGTGCTGCGCAAAGAACTCACCCAGCGTCGGGGCCCGGTCGGTGACCAGCTCGGGGTAACGCTCGGCATCGACGGGCATCGGCGCGGCGACGATGGTCATCCACCCCATCGCCAGCCCCGCCGCGGCACCGACCAGGCCACGCCAGATACGGTTGCCGCGATCGTCCGCATCCCGCCGCGGCAGCAACCGCAGCACCATCACAAACAGGATCACGCTGATGATCTCGAAAAGCACCTGCGTCAGCGCCAGGTCCGGCGCCTGATACACCAGAAACATGACCACCACGGAAAACCCGGCGCTGCCCAGCAGCAGCACCCGCATCACCCGCGACTGAGACAGCGGCAGGCACAGCACGATCACGCAGACCAGCGCCCCGATGATCAGCCCCGGGTAGAAAAAACGCACCTGCCAGAACTCCTCGACCGCCAGGCGCAGCGCGGCAAACATCCGCGGGTCCAGATACACGCTGCTGGCAAAACCGATGGTCAACGCAAGGATCACCACCGAGACATAGAACCGCAGGCTGCCGGTCTGCACCGTCATAAATGCCCGCCGCCCGCCATCCACGCACAACCGATACAGCAGCGGGTAGATCTTGTCGCATGGATCGATGAACACGCTGCGCAGCAGCGGCGAGAAGCCCAGCAGCACGCCGCCGACGATCGCCGCCGCCGACGCCATCAGCGGCACGCCGAACTTCAACTGCCACAACGCCGGCACCGCGCCGTGAAACCCTTCGTAAAACACGTTGGTTTCCAGCGGCAAAAACACCGCGTTCCACAGCGGCGTGGCGATCCCGCCGACGTATTGCAGCGACACGATCAGCAGGCCGGGCACCCAGATCATCGACGCCCAGAACCCGTGCTCGTGCGCGTGCTCATCGTGACCGTGGCCGTGGCCGTGATGATCCGCGTGGGCAACCTCGGGCGGTGCCTGCATTCCACCGGGCAGGCCCAGCACCGTCGTCGCCAGGCGGATGAAGATCCCGACGTTGCAGATCGCCGTGACCACCGTCATCGCCAGCAGCACCCACACCCACACGCCCAGCGCGTCCTTGGCGTGATACACCGCGTAGAGGAACAGCTCCTTGGCCTGGAAGCTGATCGTGCCCGGCCCGGCGGCGAGCGCGTAGCCGGCCAGCAGCAGCGTGATGCACATCGCCTTGTGCTGCTTGAACGCGCCGAACAGCTCGGGCAACTGCCGCGAGGCCACGTGCCCCAGCGCCCCGGCGATAATAAACAGCGGGGCTTTGTAAAACGCGTGGTTGGCGATCTGCGTGATGTCGAAGTCGATCGCCAGCGTGGTGTGCCCATCATGCGAGTATGGGAGGCAGCCCAGGCCGTACATCGTCATTAAAAGCCCGAGCTGGCTGACGGTGGTGTAGGCGAAGATCTGCTTGAGGTCGTGCTTGCGGATGGCGACCAATGCGCCCCAGAGCATCGTCACCGCGCCGAAGGGGATCAGCAGCCAGGGCATCAGCTTCGCGCCGGTCACCGCGTCGTGGCCGATCACCGCCCCGCCGAAGACGGGGAAGAGTCGGCCCATGAAGAAGACGCCGGCCTTCACCATCGTCGCGCTGTGCAGGAACGCGGAGACCGGGGTGGGCGCGGCCATCGCGCCGGGCAGCCAGTAATGCCAGGGGAACTGCGCGCTCTTGGTCGCCGCGCCGAAGAACATCAAAAGGAACGCGCCCATCAGGCCCGGTTTGTTCAGCACGCCGGCCAGGTCCGCCACGCCGATCTGGTAGAGCTGGCTCCACCGCCAGATGTCGGTCTCGAAGCCGAACCACAGGATCCCACCGAACAGCCCCATCCCGCCCAGGCCGGTGGTGAAGAACGCCTGCATCGCCAGCTTGACCGCGTGCTTGTCGTAGCGGTCCCAGCCGATGAGCAGGAACGAGCTGATCGAGGTCATCTCCCAGAACAGCAGCGTCTGGATCGTGTAATCCGAGAGCACGATGCCGAGCATCGCGGTGGTGAAGAACCCGAGGGTGGGGTAGAAGCGGTAGAGCGAGTCGGCGTCCTTGCCGAAGTACCCGCGGGCGTAGAGCACGATCATCACGCCAATGCCGCTGACCAGCAGCGCGAAGAACGCGCCGATGCCGTCGGCGAGGAAGGCGAGGTTGAGGTTGACCGTCGGCACCCAGGGGATGCCTTCGGTCTGGCGCACGACATCGTCGGCGGCGACCGGCGCGCCATTGGGACCCAGCACCACACCCAGCACCAGCGCGAAGGACAGCGCGGTGCCCAACGCCGAGAGCAGTGTCCGGGTCGCGATCGCGCGCCTCGGCAACAGCAGCGTCGCCAACCCCGAGGTGACCGGGGCGCAGACGGCGATCAGTAAAGCAAGCTGGGGTGAAAGCATCCGGCGTCCTGGCCGAGGTTCCGCGCGTCCGTGGCACATCCACCACGCTTGAGGCAACACGGCACGAGTGGGGTTATCGGCGATCCGGGGCACGATTCCTTGACTTGCGCCGTGAGCCTAGGCCCGAGAAGGCGCGCGCCTGACCACGCCGCGGCCGTTTTCCTCCCCCCGCCAGTGTGCCGGCGCGCGTTCTTATCGGCACCGCGGGCAATTCCTCATCGTCACTGAATCGGGTTCAAGCACGACCCGATGGTGAGCAGGTCGGGTGCTTGCCTGCGCTGCCGACCCTCGGAGGTGGACGATCGATGCCGGATTCATCTGTGGACACGCTATGGGTGCTGCTGTGCGCGGCGCTGGTCTTCCTCATGCAGGCCGGGTTCCTCTGCCTTGAGGCCGGGCTGACCCGGACCAAGAACTCGATCAACGTCGCGATCAAGAACGTCGCCGACTTCGGCCTCTGCATGGCGCTGTTCTGGCTCGTCGGCTTCGGCATGATGTTCGGCGCTTCGGCCAACGGCTGGCTCGGGACCACCGCGATGGCGCTGGACTTCGGCTCCATCCCGATGTGGACCGCCGCCTTCTTCCTCTTCCAGATGGTGTTCTGCGGCACCGCCGTCACCATCATCTCCGGCGGCGTGGCCGAACGCGTCCACTTCGCCGGCTACCTCTTCATCGCCGCGATCGTCTGCCTGTTCATCTACCCCGTCTTCGGCCACTGGGCCTGGGGCGGGGCGCTGCTGGGCGAACGCGGTGGCTTCGGCTGGCTTGCCGAGCGCGGCTTCATCGACTTCGCCGGCTCCACCGTGGTCCACAGCGTCGGCGGCTGGGCCGCCCTCGCCGCCATCCTCATCGTCGGCGCCCGCCACGGCCGCTTCGACCCCAACAAACGCGGCAACGCACACATGCAGGGCGCGTCCCTCCCCCTGGCCATGCTCGGCACCCTCCTGCTCTGGGTCGGATGGATCGGATTCAACGGCGGCAGCACCCTCGCCTTCTCCCAAAACGTCCCCGGCATCATCGGCAACACCATGATCGCCGCCTGCGCCGGCATGCTCACCGCCGTCCTCGTCGGCTGGTACGCCCACGGTTACCCCGCGCCCTCGGCCGTCATCAACGGCACCCTCGCCGGCCTCGTCGCCATCACCGCCAACTGCCACGCCGTCTCCGGCGTCGAAGCCGTGATCATCGGCGCGGTCGGCGCGCTGATCTGCCTGGGCGCCTGCGTGCTGCTCGAACGCCTCAAGATCGACGACGTCATCGGGGCCGTGCCCGTCCACCTCGCCGCGGGCATCTGGGGCACTCTGGCCGTCGCGCTCTTCGGTGACCCGGCGAAGCTCGGCACCGGGCTGACCATGTGGCCGCAACTCGGCGTGCAGGCGCTGGGCGTCGGCGTGTGCGGGGCGTTCGTGTTTGGCGTCACGTTCCCGATCCTCTGGGTCGTGAACAAGTGGCGGCCGCTGCGGGTGGACCTCAAGTCCGAGATCGAAGGCCTCAACGTCGCCGAGCACCGCGCCTCGACCGACCTGCTCGACCTGGCCAACACGATCGAAACGCAGACCCGCACGGGCGACCTCTCGCTGCGGGCCCACGTCGAGCCGTTCACCGAGGTCGGCCAGATCGCCGAGCGCTACAACGGGTTGATGCAACTGCTCGAACAGAGCAAAGCCAATATCGAAGACCTCGAAGCCACCCAGAAAGCGTTGCTCGAAGCGACGGAGTCCGCGGAAACCGCCAACCGCGCCAAGAGCGAGTTCCTCGCGAACATGAGCCACGAGATCCGCACGCCGTTGCACGGCATCCTCTCGTTCGCGGGCTTCGGCATCAAGAAGGCGCAGACCACCACGCCCGAGAAGATCGAGGACTACTTCCGCAAGATCGACATCTCCGGCCGCCGTCTGCTGATGCTGGTCAACG